>CAMBSN010000057.1 GCA_945870505.1 Candidatus Kuenenia stuttgartensis
GAGGGGGGCGCGCCTGAAGGGCCAGCCCGTCGTGATCTCTTTCTACCGCATCGTCGCCTGCGGCGACCGGCAAAAGGTGGCTATCACCGTTTTCACCCAATGCGAGCCGGAAAGGCACACAGGTTGAAAACCTGTGCTACGGGGGACAGCGAGGGGCTGCCCGTGCCCGGGAGCCGGCGTTGATGACGAGCGAAGCCATGGATGGCGGAGCGAAGTCAGCATCGAGCGAGCGAAGGGCAGGATGCCCGCAGCGAGCGTCCGGCGACGGGCGCGGGCAGCCCCGAGCCTGATGCAAGCCGGGAAGACACGCAGGTTGAAAACCTGTGCTACGGCAGCAGAGACACACAGGTTGAAAACCTGTGCTACAGGTACGCCGGATGATCCGCTCAGGGCCTCATCGTCGGTACGACCGGACTGGTCGCAGGCCTCTGTCGGGCCGAAAGCCACCGCGGCGCCGTGGGCGTGGGGCATAGTTGCGGGCACGGTCTACGCGAGCGCGAGACCGACGCCGTAAGGTTTCATCCCCATGTCGAGCATCCTTTCTCGCTTCGCAGCCATCGGCATCATCGCCGGCGGGTTCGCCCTGACCGGCGACCTAGCCAAACTCGCGAAGCGTGGTCTCGATGTCGTGAACTCGCGGGATGTCCCGACCGCCACGCCGGAAGAGAGCGGCATGTCGCCCGCCGCGACGGCCCTGGCCGATGCGGCCACCCGCGATGTGGATCGGATCGTCGCGACTGCCCAAGCCGTCGCCAACGGCAGCCCAGTTCAAAGCTCTACGCCGCCTGGATCCCCGCAAGGGAAGGCCGTGATCGCCCGGGACGCCAACTTCCGCCCGCCCCAGCACGGGATCGACACGATCGAGTTCTCGTCGCTCACCGCAGGAAACCGTATCGTGGTCTGGCTGGAGATGCCCCGCCGGTCTGGCGGACGAGCCTACCGCTGCCTCGTGTTCGATGTGGTCGATCCAGCCGCAGGTGAGGCGCTCGCCTACGAGGCCGTCTCGTTCGCGGCTGACGGCAGCCCTCAGGCCACCGCCACGCCGCCTCGTCGCGTGCGACTCCAGGGTGATGGCCATGGTGGCGCGGTCACGAAGAGCGGCCTCATCGACGTGCAACGTCGGGGCGTTGCAGCCGACGGCGTCGGTCACGAGACGATCGGCCCGGTCGCCGCTCTCGACCTCGTCCACTGACGTCCTGCGGCGCTCGCCGCCACGCTCTGCAAGCCCGATCAGTAGGCGTACGCAAACCCGCTGTAGCCGCCTGACGGACTGCCCACGCCGTCGAGCGACCAGTTGTAGCTGGTGTAGACGGCCAGCCGCTGGCTAAGGTTCCACTGCATGCCCAGTCCGCTCACCAGATCGGAAGGAAAGTAGGGAATGCCAGCACCGTTGTAGAAGCCCTGATAGAACACCGCGATGTTCTCAGTGACCTGCTTCTGCACGGCCCACTGCACGCCGAGATCAGGCAGGCTGAGCACATCGGGGATGCCGCTGCCGCCGGTGCCGTACAGCCCAAGATTCCACTCGATCACCCAGTCACCCGGCAGCTTGTGGTCAACGAGCAGCACGATGCCGGGCTCCGTGCCAACGTCGAACGGCTCCGACGCCAGACCGGTGACGACGAACACCTCGAGGCCAACGATCGGCATGTAGAGCTGATCCTTCTCTCCCCAGAGGTGCAATTTGAGGTCGAAGGTGAGGGGCGCGAAGCCATCAACCGCCGGTGAGTCGGCCGCGGCACCAACGACCGTCGGCCCTTGGCTGATGATGCGGAACTCGCAGTTGTCGGTGAGCCCCGTCCGCATCATGAACGGACACGACCACGAGGCCGGTGTACCGTCAGGGCCCGCGAGCGAGTATGTGCCCGGGATCGTCTCGATGTAGGAGCGGCCCTTTGGCAAGGTCAGCGGGCTGTTCGGGAAGTTCGCGGTGTCGGGCCCCGGATCGGTGATGTCGCAGGGCGGAGGCGGGCCCCGGTCTCCCTCAGGAATCAGCCGGTGCACAAGCCGGTAGATGATGTTGTCGTCGCCCGGCGTGGCCGCCGCCGAGGGCTCGTCGAACTCAGGCGCCTTGAGAAACGCGACGGGCTGCACAAACGGATCGTCCTCCGCCCGCGCTGGACAGACCACCGCGAGGGTCAGCAAGACAGCCACCACGAACTGCCGGCAAGAGCCCATGTCGATGCAATGCCGAGACATCGGGAGAGGGGAAACCTCCCGTTCATCGGCATTCACGAGAGCAGTCCGTGGTTCCACCGCCGCCGAAACCGACGCCAAAACCACCCTGCTTCCGCAGGCTGTGGCGACTGCCCCGACGGACCGAGCCGACCCTTACCGGGCTTGCTCAGACTTCCGGCTCACCCTCGGCTGCCTCGCGCTCCTTCGACCAGCCAACGCGCTTCTTCGAGAGGCCGATCTTCCGCTCGTCGGTGTCAACGCGAAGCACCTTCACCTCCACGGCATCGCCGACGTTCACAACCTCCTCGGCGTTCTCGACCTTTTCGTCGGAAAGCTCCGAGATGTGGAGCAGGCCCTCGAGGCCGTCCTCGAGACCCACGAACACGCCGAAGTTGGTGATCTTCGTCACGGTGCCCTTCACCACGTCGCCGGCCTTGTACCGCTTGGGGATGTCGGTCGTCCACGGGTCGTCGGCCATCTGCTTGAGGCCCAGGGCGATCCGCCGCCGTTGCTGGTCAACGGAGAGCACCTTGCACTCGACCTCATGCCCCTTTTCCAGCATCTCGCTGGGATGGGTCACCTTCCGCGTCCACGACATGTCGGTGACGTGGAGCAGTCCGTCGATGCCGTCGTTGATCTCGATGAAGGCGCCATAGTTGGTGAGATTCCGCACCACGCCCTTGACGATCGCGCCCGGCGGGTAATCGGCGGCCACCTTCTCCCAGGGGTTTTGCTGGGTCTGCTTCATGCCCAGCGAGATCTCCTGCTTCTCCTTGTTGATGGCGAGCACCACCACCTCGACTTCGTCGCCCGGCTTGACCAGCTCCGACGGGTGGCTGACTCGCTTCGTCCAGCTCATCTCGCTGATGTGCACGAGGCCCTCGACGCCGTCCTCGAGCTTCACGAAGGCACCGTAGCTCATCACGTTGACAACCGTGCCGTTACAGACGGTGCCAACCGGATACTTGTCGGCCACCTTGGCCCACGGGCTGGCGGTCCGCTGCTTCATGCCGAGGGCGATCTTCTCGCGCTCGCGGTCGATGTGCAGCACCTGCACCTCGATCTCCTGGTCGATCTGCACCATCTCGCTCGGATGGCCGATCCGCGCCCAGCTCATGTCGGTGATATGGAGCAGGCCGTCGATGCCGCCAAGATCGACAAACGCACCGAAGTCGGCGATGTTCTTGACCACGCCGCGGCGGATCTGGCCCACCTCGAGCGTCTCCATGAGCTGCTTCTTCCGCTCCGCCCGTTCCTGCTCGATGAGCGCCCGGCGGGAGACCACGATGTTGCGGCGTGCTTCGTCGATCTTGAGCACGAGGCACTGGATGCAGCGGCCGCAGTAGTCGCCGATGTCGGCGGGACGACGGATATCGACCTGACTCGCCGGCAGGAAGACGTTGACGCCCGAGATGTCGACAAGCAGGCCGCCCTTGATCTTCCGGGTGACGAAGCCGGTGACCACGTCGTTCTCGTGGACGCTCTCCATGACCCGGAGCCAGTCCTCGATTCGACGCGCCTTTCGCTTCGAGAGCGTGATCAGGCCCCGCTGTTCCTCCAGCGACCCGTCTTCGAACTCCTCGAGCAGCACCTTGACGATGTCGCCGACCTGCGGCGGGGGTTCGGTCTCATCCCACTCGTTCCGCGGGATGTGGCCCTCGCTCTTATAGCCCACGTCAACGAGCACGAACTCGCTATCGACGCGGAGAATCTTCCCTTCCAGCACGGAGTTGACCGCAAGCGTGGCGGACCCGACCGAGTATTCACCCTCGGGGGCGCCTGCCATGGCGAGTTCGAGTTCCTGATCGAGTTCGTCTCCGAGTTCCAGTTCGCGAATGAGGTTGCGGTTGACCATGCTTGGGGGTTTCGGGAAAAAACGGGGTTGGGGGAGGGAAAATGATGCGGGCCACGAGGAATCGAGCCTCGCAGCATACCAGCGGCCTCCCGGCCGAACAATCGAGCATGATTCCCCCGCCGCCGTAGCCTTCCCGACCATCTCGGCCGTGGGTCCTGCTCCACCCGGCGGGCGTTCCCGGCCGATGGAACCTGGAAATGGCCGCCGGGAGCCTTGGGGCGATGACAACTCGACGCACGCTGCTCGCGGGCCTCGTATCGATGGTCACCATGGGACCCGCGGCTCGCGGCCAGTTCCTGGAGCCAGTCGGGGGGGGCGACGCCGGCATCACTCTCGGCGACGTCCGCCTGCAGAAATACCGCGTCGGCGTGGCGGTGACGGCGGAAGGCGGACCCTGCCGGGGGATCTATGCCACCCTCCCCGTGCCGCACGACTGGCCGGAGCAGAAGGTCCGCGTGGTGAACGAAGAGACCACCCCGCACGTGAAGTCGCTCCGCTACCGGATGCTGCCGGGCGAGATCAAGCAGCTGGTGGTCGAGATCCCTGACCTCCCCTCGGGGCAGCAAGCAAAGGCGGTGGTCACGTTCGAACTCGAACGGACTGCGATCCTCGCGCCCAAAGACACCGCCGGCCTCAAGCCCCCCGAGAAGCCCGACCGGGCGCTCAAGACACATCTCGGACCCAGTCCCTACATCGAAGCCCGCGACCCGAAGATCGTGCGGCTCGCCAAGGCGACCGGCGAGGATCTCGAGGGCTGGAAAAAGGTCGAGGCGATCTACGACACCGTTCGTGACAAGGTTGAGTATCGCAACGGTGAACTGAAGGGGGCTCGCAGGGCGCTGGCCGACGGCTGGGGCGACTGCGAGGAACTCACGTGCGTGTTCATCGCCATGTGCCGCGCCGAAGACATCCCGGCCCGCACGGTCTGGGTCGAGGGGCACTGCTATCCGGAGTTTCACCTCGTCGATGCGGCCGGAACGGGCCACTGGTATCCCTGCCAGGTGGCCGGCACTCGGTCGTTCGGGGCGATGCCCGACCAACTGCCGATCCTGCAGAAGGGCGATTCCTTCCGCGACCCCGATCGGCCCGGCAAGGAACTCCGCTATGTGTCGGAGTTCATGAAGGGCGCGGCCGTCGAAGGCGGGGGCACGCCTCGCGTCACGTGGATCCGCGAAGGGGCGTAGGCTCACCGAGCCCGTGGCCGCAGGTTGGTAACCTGCGGCGCGGAAGTAGCGCAGGTTTTCAACCTGCGACATTCACAGGTTGGAAACCTGTGCTACGAGGACTGGAAACCTGTGCTACGGTCGGCACGTCTCGCCTACTCGGCGCCGATGAAGCTCGCCTCTTCACCAATCGGCCGGCCAAAGTGATCGCGCTGCACCGGCGTGAACCACCGCGGCACGATCGGCAGCCCGGCCTCTTTCCAGGCGGCTTCGAGGCGGTCGCCCGCAAGCTTCACGATCTTCTCGCGACCACGACCGACAAGCGTGGCCCGGTCGGCCCACGGCGTGACAGGTCCATCGAAGCCGGCTGCCTTCGCTGCGGTCAGCACCGCGGCGATGCTGATCACACCCGTGTCGCCCGGCATCAGTCGCTGGGCGTGGGTCAGTTCGGCGGGAGTCACATCGCGGGGCGCATCGGAGACGCGAACCTCGACGAGCCTGCCCTGCGGCACCTTGGCGATCAGATCGAGCGGCTCGCCCGTCACGTGGAAGGCCCAGGCGTCGGCCACGGCACCGATCCGCTCGTGCGCCACCATCACCAGGCCGAGCAGGCCCTCGAAGGTGTGGATGAACTGCATGGACTTCTCCTGCCGGGCCTCAGCCTCAGGGCGAATCGTCAGGCCGAGCATCAGATCGTGCTGGGCAAGCAGGTCGCCGATGTCGTGGAGCCGGGAGCGGTGGAGCTCGAAGAAGTCCTTGAACGAGTGCTCGTCGGATGCCGGCGCGATGCTCGTCACCGCCCGCTTGCACTCGGTAGCCGCAGCCAGTTCCAGCCGTTTCGGCAGGGCCGCAATCTGCTCCTTGAACGTGGCCTCATCGGCATCGAGTTGCACGGGCAGATGGAAGATGCCGCTCTTCAGACGAGCACTCACCATCAGCCGTCGGGCGTGGGGCACGCCGAACGCGTCAGCCTGCTGCTGGAAATCGAGGATGTCGATGTCCATGGCGTCAAAGCCGAAGGACAGCGCCAGTTCGATGAGCTCGCTGGGACGTCCGGAGAGGGGCAGGCCGATCGTGCTGAGGTTGCGGAACATGCGGTCTATGACTCCCCTTTGGGAGCTCCCGGTTGGAATGTCGTGGACGGGGAAGTATGACTGACGCTCGCCACATTTGGAAGCACCCCAGCCGATGTCCATCCTCGAAGCGATCGTGCTCGGCGTCGTGCAGGGGCTCACGGAGTTCCTGCCGGTTTCGAGCACGGCCCACCTCCGGGTCGTGCCCGCATTTTTTGGGTGGAACGACCCCGGGGCTGCCTTCTCGGCCGTGATCCAGACCGGCACGCTCGTGGCGGTCTGCATCGCCCTGCGGACAGACATTGCCGCGCTCCTCCGGGGCACGCTCGCGGCAGCCCTCGCGGGCCGTCCGCTCTCCACGTCCGAGGCCCGACTCGGCTGGCTGATCATCCTGGGCACGATCCCAATCGTGGCAGTTGGGCTCGCGTTCAAGGATCTCATCCGGGGTGAAGCACGCCGACTCGACGTCGTTGTCGCCGCGCTCCTTGCCGCCACCGCCCTCATGGCCGTGGCCGAACTCGCCTGCCTCGCCCGGGCACGACGCCGCGGCACCGCCGGCCGCGATGGCCTCGAGCGTGTCACCGCCACCGACGGTATCACGATGGGCCTCGCCCAGGCGTTTGCCCTCATCCCCGGCACATCGCGGAGCGGTGTCACGATCTCTGCTGGCATGCTCGCCGGGCTCGATCGCCGGACCGCCGCGAGATTCTCGTTCCTGCTCTCGCTTCCTGCCGTGGCGGCCGCGGCACTCCTCGAGGCCTGGCAGCAGCGGAGTGAGATTCTCGGCAGCGGCCCGCAGGCGATCGCGCTTGCCGTGGGAACCATCACCGCCGGCATCGTGGGCTACGCGGCCGTTCGCTGGCTCCTGAGCATGCTCACGGGCCACACGCTCTGGCCGTTCATCGTCTACCGACTCGGATTGGCCGCCCTGCTTGCCGGTTCGCTGGCGGCCGGCTGGCTGACATCTCCCGCGATCTGACCGCGCCGGGCTACAACAGGTGGCGATGCTCGCCGCCAGTCCTGCCGCCGACATGGTTGCCACCAACGCCGAGGCCGAGGCGCGCCGATCCTCGAGCGGCCGCTGGCTCGATGCCATCGCCGTCGGCGTGCTCGCCGGCAGCCTGGCCGGGTGGGCGGGGTCGTGGCACTGGCTCCTCGACCTCACCACCCACTTCCGCTGGTATTGGCTCGTGCTCTCGCTCGGCGGCCTGATCGCGTGCCTGCGCTGGAGGCGACCGGCCGCCGTGGCCTGCCTGGCACTGGCCGCGTTGGCAAACACGCGTGATCTCCTCCCCTACTGGCTGCCGAGAGCAGCCCCGACACCGGCCATGGTCGATCGCGACGACCGGAGGGTTTTCGTGATCTCGATGAACGTGCATCGCGTGAATGACGACGCGACCGCCGCCGTGGCGTATCTCCGTGATCGCCGACCCGACGTGGTGGCGGTGCTGGAGGTCGATGCCGACTGGGCCGCCGCGCTCGACAGCCTCGCCGAGGAGTTCCCGCACCGCGTGATCCGCCCGCGGCCCGACAACTTTGGCATCGCGCTGCTCTCCCGCTGGCCGCTTGACGACGTCGAACTGGTGGCGTTCAGCGAGACCGGCTTTCCGAGTATCGTGGCGACGGTGCGACGGCCAGCTGGCGACTTCCGGTTCATCGCCACGCATCCCTATCCACCATTTAACGCCCGCTGCACCGACCAGCTCGTGACCCATCTCGACGGCGTGGCCGAGGTCGCGGCGGCATCGTCGCTGCCGTGCCTGGTGGCAGGCGACTTCAACGCAACCCCTTGGTCGCGCCCGTTCCGCCGGCTCGTAGCGACGAGTGGTCTCGTCGATTCGGCCCTGGGCCGCGGCG
This sequence comes from Candidatus Kuenenia stuttgartensis, assembly GCA_945870505.1. Lineage (GTDB taxonomy): Bacteria > Planctomycetota > Planctomycetia > Pirellulales > UBA1268 > QWPN01. Next base: position 8,127 of record CAMBSN010000057.1, read on the forward strand.
TGCAGGCCACGTATCACGCGCACCTGCCAGCACCGCGGATCCCGATCGACCACGTGCTCGTGCCGCCCGAGGCGACGGTGCTCCGCCGCGAGGTCGGCCCCGACATCGGCTCCGACCACTTGCCCGTCGAGGCAGAGATCACCCTGCCAAAGTAGGTGCAGGTTGGCAACCTGCACATGCATCAATGCCCGGCCTAGTTCACCGCAGGTTACCAACCTGCGGCTACGTGGTTGCCAAGCGTCCTGCCGAAGTAGGTGCAGGTTGGCAACCTGCACATGCAGTAACGCCAGGCCTAGTTCACCGCAGGTTACCAACCTGCGGCTACGTGGTTGCCGGTTACCGACCTGCGGCTCTCGCCGCTACCGCGCGGGCTCGAGCGTGGCCAGATCCATGCCCAGTCGCTTGAGCTTCTTGTAGAGCGTGGTGCGGTTGATGCCGAGCGTCCGAGCGGCCACATCGCGCCGCCAGCCGGCCTGCTCGAGCGCCGCGACGATCAACTGCCGTTCCGGCGTCGCGAGGGCCTGCTTGAGCGGCGCCGCCTCTGGCAAAGCGCTGGTCACGAGGCCACCGCCCCCGAGCACGGCCGCAGGCAGGTCGCCACATTCCACGCACGCCCCGCGTCCCAGAAATACGCCCCGCTCGATCGCATGCTGCAGTTCGCGAACATTACCCGGCCAATCGTGCGCGGCGAGCGCATCAACCGCGGCCGGCGTGAAGCCATCGACGGCGCGACCCGCGCGGGCCGCCGCGGTTCGGAGGAAATGCGCCGCGAGCACCGGGATGTCGGTCTTCCGGTCTCGCAGCGGCGGCATCTCGACCGCCACCACGTTGATCCGCCAGAAGAGGTCGGCCCGAAACCTGCCGGCGGCCACGAGCGTCTCGAGGCTCTCGTTGGTGGCGAGGATCACACGGGCATCAACGCTTCGGGTCTGCGAACCGCCCACCGGCTCGAACTGCATGTCTTGGAGCACGCGAAGGAGCTTCACCTGCATCGCCGGCGAGGCCGTGGCGATTTCGTCGAGGAAGATCGTGCCGCCGTCGGCGAGCAGAAACTTCCCGTCGCGGTCGCCGGCGGCGCCGGTGAACGAGCCGGCCACGTGACCAAACAGTTCGCTCTCAAGCAGCGACTCGCTGAGGCTCCCACACGCTACTTCCACGAATCGCCCCCGGCGGCCGCTGCGGCGATGGATCTCCCAGGCAAGCAGCGACTTACCGGTACCGCTCTCGCCGGTGACCAAGACCGTGGCGGGCGTGGCGGCGATGCGGTCCACGATGTCGAGAATCCGGGCCATCGTCGGATGCCCGCCGAGGACGCCTGATCCGACGTCGGCGGTGCGGCGGCTGCCGGCCGTGGTCGCGGCGTCGATTGCCGCGAGCAGGGCGGCGTCGCTCGCCGGCATCGCCACCGACGCATCGGCCCACACCGCCAGCGACGCGGCGTGGCTGTCGGCTGGCACGACCGCCACCAACCCGACCGAGGGCGACGCCGCGCGAGCGGTGGCCGCGATCACCGCCGCCCCGCCATCGGGCAGACCGGCATCGATCAGGCAGGCTCCAAGGCCGCCGCGGGCGGCGATCCGCACCGCCTCGGCCACGGATCCGGCCGCCAGGGCGTGCCAGCCGGTCGAGCAGAGCCACTGCGCCGTCGCCGAGGCCGATCGCCGGTCGTCATCAACCACGAGGATGCGGGCGGCGCGGGACGAAGGTTCCTGACGGATCGGCATGGGGGATTCCTGGGCGTCTCGGCGCGGCATGTCCACACAGGATTCTTTAGGTCGCAAAATGGCGACGGCAAAGTCGCCCCAGGGCGACTTCTTTACCCCATCGGCACCCGCGGGCCGTCACGACCGTCATGGCCGTCATGGCCCGCAAAACCCGACGCGCGTTTGACCACGTGGCCGGTGCGCCGCAGGCTGCCGGCATCGACTCGCCGGAGCAGAGCGACGACCTACGGCGTGGGATTCGCCGGTGGCGGATCTTCGTGATTGACGTCGCCGAGGGCCACCGCGTCGGCGATCCGGTCGGCCGCGGGCCCGAGGAGGATCTCCCGCTTCTCGAAGAGCGCCTCGGGATCCTGGTCGAGCATCCGGATTCGCCGTTTGCGGAACGAGAAGAATGCGATCACCGCCAGGGCGATTGCCGCCAGGGCGATCACCGCCGCCGTGATGCCCCGCTCGGCCGATTGGATCAGGCTCGTGATCCGGTCGCCGAAGACGTAGGCCAGCCCGAAGAAGCCGCTGATCACGACCGACGCACAGATGAAGTCGGCCAGCAGAAACCAGCGATACTTCACCCGCAGCATCCCCGCGGTGAGGTAGAAGGGGCTGCGAAGACCGACCAGAAACCGGGCCACGAAGAAGGCCATGATCCCGTGCTTCTTGATCAGATCCTCGATCGTCTTCTCCCGTTCGGGCGTGAGAAAGCCCGACCACCAGGGATGATCCTTGAGAATCCGGGCCCCGAAGAACCGGCCAATGGCATACATCAGGCTGTCGCCGAGCAGGGCGCCGACCAAGCAGGCCGGCAGCGCGTAGTACCACTTCAGCGCCTCCGCCTTGCTCGCCAACCCCGCGGCGACGATCGGCACCTCTTCCGGGATCGGCAGGCCGATGCCCGTGAGCGTGAGGAAGAGAATGATGCCCAGATAAGAACCCCGCTCGATCCAGTCGAACATGATGGATGCGGTGTGCGGCGGGGTGGATGGTCGGACGCAATCCGGCCGACGGGGCTGGGAACGCGCGAGCGAGTGTACCGCGCCGCGGCAGACGCGGTCAGAGCGGATTTGGGGCGGCGGCCCCGACGACGCGTTCGACCTGCAGGCCTGGCTCAGCCTCGATCTCGATCGCGCGGTCGTTGAGATTGGCGACGATCACCCGCGTGCCGCCGCCGGCCCCAGGCAGCACGAGCACTGCGGCCGTTGCTCCCCCGGGCGGGGCGATCGTATTCATCCCGGCTGGACCGAGCACGTAGAGCGCCGTCGCCAGCGCGTCGGCGTCGGCGGCCGATTCGGCGATCACCGTGGCGGAGATCACACCCTCGGCGGGGCGGCCACTTCGCGGGTCGAGGATGTGACCGAGCTTGCGGCCGCGGTCGATGAAAAACTGCGTGCCCGACCCGCTGGTGCCGAGTGCCTTGTCGTCGAGCGTGATCGTGGCGAGCCGGCGTCCGGGCCGCAACGGATGCCGTAGGCCTACCCGCCAGCCATGGCGGTCGCCGCCGGACGGCCCCTGCGTGCCCCGCGCCAGCACGCTGCTCTGACCCCCGTGCACGAGGACGCTGGCCACCCCGCGTTGGGCGAGGTACGAGACCGCACGGTCGAGCGCCCAGCCCTTGCCAATGGCGCCGGGATTGATCTCGATGCCGGGCCGGAGGAACCTCACGCGACGCCGCTCGGGGTCGAGCTCCACATGCTGCATGCCCGCGGCCGCGCGGGCGGCGGCCAGTTCCGTGTCGTCGGGCGTGCGGCCCTCACGCCGCAGGAACCCCCAGGCCCGAACGAGTGATCCCGCGGCGAGGTCGAACGCCCCGTGCGTCAACTCCCAGAGTTCGCGACCGCGCACGAGCAGCGGCCACACATCGGGCGATACCTCCACCCAGCCCTCCGCCGCCGTGGCGTTGATCCGGGAAAACTCGCTGGTGGGCCGGTAGATGCTGATCCGCTCCTCGATCTGGTCGACGACGTCGAGCGCGTCGATGGCGAGTTCGGTGTCATCCGCAACCTCACCGGCATTGAAGGCCGCCTCGAAGCGGCAGGCCATCGCCTCGCGACCGACGACGAGCGTGTGGAGGTCGTCCGCCATCGGTCTGCTCACCTCACCGCGGCGCGAGGCCCCGGTCGAAGGCGTCCTGGTCGCGGCGGAAGAGGGCAAGCTCGCTCTCAAACCGCTCCGGCGAGATGGTGTAGACCGCCCGCTCGTCGGTGTGCGAGTGGGAGTGGGCCACGAGCAGACGGTAGAGAAACTTGAACAGCTGCCGAGGCACGCGGAGCGAACGCAGGCCGTCGATCAGCCGCCGCTGGTCGATCGCGGGATCGAAGAGTTGGGCGAGCGTGGCCGGGGGCGTGCCCACGCTCGCCGCCTTCACGCGGGTCGAGGCGATGTCGTAGAGCGTCTCTCCGGTCCACTGGAGCGACGGCACGAGGTTTTGCTTGTCGAGCCGGGCTCGCTGGTGAAACTCCTCGCTCTCCCGCTCGATGAAGCGGTAGAGCTCCTGCGGCAGGAGCATCTTGAAGCCGAGCCCAGGCACCTTCAGGAACTTGTTGTCGAGCATCGGCCAGATCACCTGACGCATCCGTTCGGCCGACCCGTTGATCAGGTCGGGCTCGTCGAGCCGGTCAACGATCACCACCCAGCCCGTCCAGCCGAGCGCCGCAAGCACCCCCTGGAGCTTCGCCATCAGCTCGTAGCGATCGTCGCTGCGGGACCGCGCCGGCAGCGGCTGACCGGCGAGATCGACTTCCGGCATCGCGGAGAGCGCCCGCGCGAGTTGCCCGACCGTGCGGTTGCCGCTCCGCATGCTGCCGACGATCCTCCAGGCCCGCCACGTACTCCGCAGCCACCGCCAGCAGCACGGCATCCAGGCCGCGACCAGCGCCGCCCACGGCCACCACTGCGACAGCCAGCCCACCTCGCCGCGGGAGAAGCCGGCGAGCACCGCGGCAACGAACGCAACCGTGGCAGCGATGGCCAGCAGGCCCGGCCATCCGCCGAGCCAGGTGCCGAGCCAGGCGCGGTAGCCCACGCGGCGGCGCAGCCGCGACCACCGCGCCGGAAACGATTCGGCAGTCGACTGGTCGTAGCAGGCCGCCAGGAGGGCGAGGTCGCGAGCCTGCGGATGCGTGAGCCGCGGCAGTTTGCCGGAGCCGCCGATGAGTTGCGTCACCAGTTGCGTGACGGAGAGCGTCAGGATCGCATCCATGTGATCCCAGAGCTTCCACTGGCCGAGCACCTTCTCCACGGCGCGGCCCTTGCCGACGCGGCTCACAAACCGGTCGAGGAAGGGATTGAAGTCGTCGTAGAGCACGACGAACGTCCGGGCGTCGGGGTGGGCCTCGTTGTGCCGTTCAAACTGGCGAACCATCTGCAACTTGAGGGCGGTCTTGCCTGAGCCCTTCTCGCCAAACACGATCGCCGTGCTCGGATCGGAGGGGTCGCCATAGACCTTGTCCCACGACGGATGAAACGTGGTCTCCAGACAGGTTCGCTTGAAGACGGTGTCGTTCTGCGCGTCTTCCTCGGCAAACGGGTTGCCTGCGATCCCGTGATGCTCGAGGAACTGGTGGACCTTCATCGTGCGAAACGTCTCCGGCGGGCGGCGGGTGCGGTCACTTCGCCGGCACCATACCCTCGATCATCTTCCGAAACCCGTCAGCGTGCTTCTCGACCGTCGCGGCGGGGCCATAGAACTTGAGGAAGTAGCTGCCGTCGGGGCCCTCCACGATCGCAGCAAGCATGCGGTATTCGGGGCGGTCGATCGCCTTTCCGCCGGCGAACGGGCCGCCGGGGGAGTCTTTGTAGGTACCGGCGATGTCTACGAGCGTCACGTCGCGGCCGGCGACCTTCAAGGTCTTGGTGGACGACTTGTCCTTCGTGCTGCCGCCGTCCGGTTGGGAGAACTGGCCGTACCACCGCTCGATGTTCGCCTCGACGGAGCCACCGGCGCCCATCACCGTCATCCGGCCCGGGGGTAGCGGCCCGCCGTCGGCGGCCTTTCCCTCCGACGCAATCGCAAACTCCGTCTCGACCATGCCCGACTTGGGCTGCACCCGCTTCCAGGCGGCGGGTGCCTCGATCGACACGCCGCCATCAGCGATCGTGAACACGCTCTCGCCCGCGGCCACCGCCGGCTGGGCCACGGCGCGGCGGTCGGCAGTTCCGCTACCGACGATGCCGGCGACGACGAGCACGGAGAGAATCAGACTGCGGTACCTGATCGACGGCATGAATGGCGCTCCTAAAGATGCGATGAATACTGGGAGAAGGGGTGTGTCGGCAGAGTCTTTCGCCCCAAAAATCTACCAGATCGAGAATTCCGGTTCACCACGCGGCCCTCGGCTGCGGAAAGGCCGGCGGCACATGGTCGGGAAACACCTCCGCGACGGGCCGCCAGTCGCTCCAGTCAGACCGCCACACGAGCTCGCCGCCCGTCACCGTGCCCGACGTGAGCCATTGAAGGAGGGCTGAGCCGCTCATCGCGTCCGATGGCTGTCCACCCGGCACGGCAATGCACCACGAGGCAGTGGCGGCCTCGGCGATTGCGGTGGGCGTGGTTTCGCTGCCCGAGGGCGCGGTGTCGGCAGTTGTTTCGTTCGCCTGCGCAATCTGGAATCTCGCCCCGCAGGAAGGGCAGATCCCCGTCTTCCCGGCGAGATGGTCCTTGACCTTCACGCGGTGTCCGTTGGGGCAGTGACAAACGATGCCCATACCGGGGTTTCCTGAGGAGCGACGGCCGACAAGCTCCGCCGATCGTCCGACGGGATCGTGCGATGGGCAAGGGATTTCAGCCTATCCTTGTCCGCGCTCTCGATTGAACATAGTCTCCACGTTTCCTTTCGCGACGCTCAGGCCGCCCGTCGCGACGTCTCCGGAGACCCTGTTTTCATGGCACGCCGCGATGCCCCCCAGCCCGAATCGGAGCCGACGGACGAGGAGCGTGGTCCCGTCGAGATCGCCATGGTGGGCGATATGACCGACAACGAAGGCGAACTCACCAGTCAGATCCTGGGCGTCGCCCCGGGCGCCGAGTGCACGATCTATTTCGACTCGCCCGGCGGGAGTCCCTACTGCGCGATGTCGCTCGTCACGCTGCTGAGGCTGCGAGACATCAACGCCACCGCGATCGTGACCGGCGAGTGCTCGTCGGCGGCCCTCTGGCCATTCGCCACCTGCCGCCGTCGGCTGGTCACGCCGTATAGCGTGTTTCTCTTCCACCCGATGAAGTGGCAGAGCGAGGAGCACATTGGCATCCGCGAGGCCGCCGAGTGGTCCCGCCACTTCGCCGACCTGGAGCGCGACATGGACGTGCTCCTCTGCCAGCTCTTCGGCCGGTCGTCCGACCTCATCAATCAGTGGATTCGCACCCACCGCTACGTCACGGGCAAGGAGATGGCCGACGCCGGCCTCGCCGAACTCGTCGCGCTCAATCCGCTGCCCGAGTTCAACAGTCGCGGCTGCTAGCAGCCCGGCCGTTCAGCTGCGATAGTCGCCGTGGCAGGCGTCGCATGACTTCTTGAGTTCACTGGCGGCGGCACGGGCGGCCTCGTAGTCTCTCTTCCCGCAGGCCTCGCGGACCTTCCCTGCCGCGTCCCGCATCGCGGCCGCGTAACCGCGGAAGCTGTCGTCGTCGTGGTATTCGAAGTCTGGCTGCTGGATCGCTTCGCCGATCATGGCCACGATCTCGGCGTCGTGCCGAATGCGATCGATCGCGCGGTCGAAGTCGCCGCGTGAGGCCATCCCGGCCCCAATCACGTGCTCGGCCGTCTCGAGCCTGTTCATCAGTGCCGGCCTGGCCGCGACCTGACTCCAGCGGAAGTCCTCGTCGCGGTCGGCCTTGCTCTCGGGCCGGCCCCCGTCCAGCATCGCTCCCAGGTCTTCGAGCCGCGCCTTGCTCTCGGCGTGCGACTGATCAGTGCCCACCTTGCAGTTGACGCCCACCCGGGCGAAGAGGTCTCGCGCCGTCGCGGCATCCTTCTTCCAGCGGATGTCTTGGTCGTAGGCCGCGATCACGCCGAAGGCCAACGCGATCGAACTGAAGGCCTCGCGGGCCCGGTCGTAGCCGCCCCCCTTGAAGTCCGAGGGATTCGCCACGGCAGCGGCCACGTCGGCCTTGCGATCCTTGATCTCGTCGGTGAGCGTCTCCTCGGAGACGATCTTCGACCACATGAACCCACCCGCCGTCGGATCGCCGGTGGTGGGCTGAGCAACCGCTCCTGAAGCCGTGGGTCCACGGCCTCCTGCCACGAAGGATGGCCGCGGTCCCTGCAGCGTCGTGAAGGCATCGTCGAAGAAGGTGGTGGTGGTCGCCTTATCGAATCGGGCCGGCGGTGCAGCCCGCTTGCGAGGCTTGGTGGCACTGCGGTCGCCGGCCGACCCCGGAGATCCAACCGCGGCAACGACCACCGCGAGGACGAGAGCCGCACCCAGGCGGCTCCAGCCTCGTTGCCGATCTTGCCGATCTCGCCGATCTTGCCACCGCATGCGACCGGGTCTCCACGACAACCGTTTGGTCGCATCATACCAGCGGAGGACGGTCACCGAACACCGTGGAGCCGACCTTGACGCGGGGGTGCCACGTCGTCACTTTCCCGCCCCACCCGATTCACGTTCCGAGGAGTTTTGCTCGCATGTGCCGCGACACCATGCCCGTCGTTACCAGCCGTTCCAGCATTCGGTCGCCGCAGCGGTCGCTGGGTTTCGCCTCGACGATCGCCTTGTGTCTGGTCATCGTGCTGTCGGGTTGCACGTCGAGCTCGGCCGGATCTGCCGGCACCGAGCCGGCGAAGGCTGCCGTGGTCAAGTTTCTCGATGCCATGAAACGCAGCGACGAGGCCGCCGCCAGCGGCATGCTCACCAGCGTGGCCCGCGCCAAGACCGAGGAGATGGGCATCTCGGTCGCTCCGCCGGTGCCAGACTCAGCCACCTACACCGTCCGCGAGTGCGAGATGGTCAGCGAGACCAACGACCTGGCGCACGTGGCCACGACCTGGGCCGACGTGGACGAGACCGGCGCTCCGACGAGCGAGAACATCGTCTGGGCCGTCCGCCTCGACCCAGAGGGCTGGCGGGTGGTGGGCATGGCCATGAAGATCTTCGAAGACATGCCCCCGCTGCTCCTCAACTTTGAGGACCCGCAGGACATGATCGCCAAGCAGGAAATGGTGGCCGAAGAGCTGACCCGCCGGGCGGCTGCCGCCAGCGGCCAGGCCGCCCCCCGCACCGCCCGCGGGCCGGCGACCGCCCCCGCCACGAAGTAGCCTCAAACTCTCCGAAACCGGCAGATTTTCGCTAAAGCCCCCACTTTCTTGACATGTGGGGCTGGGCTGTTAGGTTTTCAGCCAAGTTTGCCTGACCGGAACGGCTTTCCTAGCCGTCACAGTCGAAGCCTTCCCAAGAGGCCCGGCCGTGCCCGTCCGCGATGGCTTCAGAAAAGTCTGCTGCGGTCCGGTGGCCGTCCCGGATCGGTTTTCAGTTCGTGACGGCTTTGCTGGACGCAGTTCGCGTTCCGTGTCCTTTACTGGAGGTTTTTATGAAGCGTTATCTCGGTTTTGCACTCGCGATGTTCTTCGCGATCGTGGCCATTGCCCTCGTCGGTGGTGACTCGGGCGCGATCGCTGGCCACGGCTGCCACGGTGGCCGGAAGTGCCACGGTGGCCTGCTCGCCAAGCACAAGGCGAAGAAGGCTGCCCGCCGCTGCCACGGCCAGCAGGAAGCTGCTGCCTGTGAGTCGGGCTGTGGTGAGGCTGCTTCGTGCGGCGGTTGCGGCGAGGCCGCTCCGGCCGAAGGTTGCTCGAGCTGCGGCAGCTACGGCGGCGAGGCCGTCATGTCCGAGGGTTGCTCCAGCTGCGGCGGCGAGACCGTCAGCGGCGGCTGCGCCGGTGGCGACTGCGGTGGCGCTGGCGTGATCTCGGAAGGCGTTCCGACTGAGGTCCCGACTGAGGCTGCTCCGGCTGCCCCGGTCGTCGCCGAGCCGGCCAAGACCTGAATCGTTTGGGCCTAACCGCTCGAATCGATCGGTGATCGAATGAGACCGGGCCTCTCTCACGGGGGGCCCGGTTTTTTCGTGCGCCCAGGTTCGTTCTCCAAGGCGCGTTATCCCAGGCCGTTCATCGTTGAGGCGCGGTCCCGGCCGGCGGCGGCGCCACCGGCGGCACGGCGGGGGGCGCCTGCTGGGGCTGGGGAGGGAGTGGTCGTCGCTGCAGGAGGCGGCCGCGGCGGGGCGGTGCCTGCTCGGGGTTGGCGGCCTCGGCGGCCCGTCGCTCCGCCCGCCGTCGGGCCACCTCGTCGAGCACACCCCCCACGATATCGGCAATGGCATCGGCGGTCTCAGGGCTCGCCCCCGCTTTCGCAGCAGCGTCGGTCGCCATTTTCTCGGCCTTCTGACGCGATGTCTCGGCGGTGGGTGACGAACTGGCATCTCCCGGCGGCGTCTCCCCTGCATCCGCAGGCGCGGTCGAGGTCGCTTCTGCATCGCTTGCCGCGACGCTCCCCGGCTGGGGAACTGGCACCCCAGGGGGCGTCCAGCCGGGCTGTGGCGGGGCGGTGCTTGCCGCCGGGGGCCGAACTCCTGTGGGGCGTTCCGGCACCAGTTGGGGAGCCGGAGCCATGCCGGGACCGTTCGCCGGCGGTTGGGGACGTGGGCCATTACGCCACCGATCGATGAGGTCGCCGACCACTTGGCCGGCCGCCTCCTTGATGGAGCCGTCGAAGATCACCTTCGGCTCGCCGAGCACCCCTCCCACGCCGAGCGACACCTGCTTGCCGGCCAGCGCGGCGACGAGCGGCCGGTCTTGGGGCAGATCAGCGGGGATCGGCAGCGAGAGCTTCAGGTCGAGCGACCGATCGTCGAGGCCAACCGAGCCCTGCGATTGCACATCGAGCCGCTGGCCCGACTTCTTCAGCGGGATGCCAAACTCAAGCCCCTCGTGCCACATCCGCCGTTCCGCGAGATGGAAGGCCACGTCGGCCTCGTCGGTGATCCGGATCGTCGGTGGCGGCGGCAGGTTCATGGGGAGCGAGCGAAACATGTTTTCGACGAGCGGCCCGGGGCCGAGCACCACCTCGTGCATCTGAAGCAGTCCGGCGAGCTTCGCCTCGTTCGGCCGCCCGACGGGAAAGGTCGCGCCGTCGAGTCGTAGTGAAAAGCGGCCGCTTGTCCGCGCCGCGTCGGCGAACACGGGCACGATGTAGGCGAGCACCTCGCGGGCGACGGTCTGCTGGAGTTCCGCATGCTTGAGCAGTTGCACGGGCTCGATCGTCCAGGCGGCATAGCCGTCGGCCCCGTTGGTGAGCGCGGCCTTCACATCGATGGGCTCGCTCACCCACGGATCGCTGGTCCAGGGGCCGCTGATCCGCACCACGGCATCTTCGACGTCGAGTTGCAATGCGATGGCCGCCCGGCGCGGTCCCTTGCCCCGCGGTGCCTGCCCCGGTTCGCGTGGCGGCAGGATCGAGTCGAGATTGGTGCGATGTTGCTTGTCAAACACGACGTCGGCGCGGAGTCCCTCGATCCGCACGCGGCCGAGGTTGCCGGCGGAGAGCAGGATACCGGCGAGTCCGTGCTCCACCTCCACCCGGTGGACCTCGAGCGGGGTGCGGTCGCCGTTACGAGGCACGATCGCGACGTCTTCGAGCACGATCGGGCCAAACCACCCGAGCCTCACGCTGGCCGGCTTCACGTCGGCGGCCAGTTCGGGGATCGCGGTGGCCACGAGTTTCGTCACCCGTTCGGGCGTGCCGAGGATCGCGGGCAGGCAGGCGATCACCGTCACGATGGCCAGTAGCAGGCTGAAGACGAGCCAGCGGACGAGTGACCACGCCGCCCCGCGGTGACTGGTCGCGATGGGGCGTGGATCGGCGGCGTCGGCGTTCGGCATCGCGGGTGGGACTCCAAAAGGAATGGCAGCTAGCGGAACGGCGGCCGGCCGGGTGCCAGCGCACAGCATCCTCGCCGTGGGCAGCCCGAGGGCGTCGCCGATTCTACGCGTCGGCCCGGTGCAGGGGTCGTGGCGTCTGCTACAATCCGGGCGTTTTGCGGGCGTAGCTCAGTTGGTAGAGCGCTAGCTTCCCAAGCTGGATGTCGAGGGTTCGAGTCCCTTCGCCCGCTTTTCTTCTTTCGCCGGAAACACGTGTGATGCACGGGGTTTTCTGGCCTGTCGCTCTCGGGCCGGTTTTCGCCCGATGGACTGCGGGGCCCTGCAGCGGCCTCCAAAGCCTAGCCGATGGCGATTCAACTGCTGTAGGCGACCGGCTTCGGTCGGTTTTGCCGGCTACTGGCGAATTCAGCGAAGGTGTCGCGGCGGCGGGATTGTCCGAAGAGATGTATGCGTGAATGCCTTCAAGGCAACGCACCGCCTCGAACGACCACCTTACTTGCACCACGATTCAATCGCCTCGGCGACTTCGGCTGTGGCATGTGTCCGACCCGCAGCGCTGTCATCAAGCCCCCGTTGAACCATGCGTGCAAATGCGAGTTCCCGCAAGATCTCATCGTAGGTGCTGTCGTCCGGTTGCCTGCCGATGATCTCGATCATGGATTCCTTTGCTTGGCTCATGACGGCCTCCGATGGTCACGGGAAACTGTTCCTAAGAATTAAGGATAGCCCGGCCAATGGCACGTCCGCAACGATTGCCCGCATGGCTTTCCCTTCCGGAGTGGCCTTTTTCTAGCGTTTGCGCGGAGTCTCTCCGAGTCCGGCGGCCTGGCGGGCTTGTCGCGACCTGGCGTCCGGGAGCGGTTAGAGGCTGTGAATATCGATCGCGGGCAGCTCGTCGGACGAGGCTTGAAAGACGTCGCGGTTGTCATGGATCTGCACGAGCTCGCCCCAGTTGGTGGGCGGGCCACGAGCGGGAGAGACGGGAGGCGGCTCGAGTGGTTCGCCGAGATGTGTGAGAATCTCCCGGATCGGCCCCGGTTCCGTGATGAAGGAAATGTGACCTGCCCCCCTTAAACGTCACCACGATCTCGGCCGGCACGCTCGACCTCTCGCAGTCGGGGAGCAGCCTGTTTGAGATCACAAGCCCGGCCTTCACTCCGGGCACTTCGACCTCGTGAGCGGCGACGGCAGCGTATTGTTCGGCAGAATTCTCAACCTTGCCTTCAGCGGCGGTTCCTACGCCGACGGCACAGACGTGCTGCAGATCTTCGCCCACACGGGCGGCCGCTCAGACAACTTCTCGGCCGTGAATGCCACTGGCCTCGCGGCCGGGCAGTCAGCCACGTTCAATCAGGTGAC
>CAMBSN010000058.1 GCA_945870505.1 Candidatus Kuenenia stuttgartensis
TCCAGGCGAGCCGGTGACAACCTAGCCAGCCGGAGGGAACGCCAAGGGTTCCCTCGGCTGCCAGGCTCGCCCTCCAGGCGAGCCGGTGACAACCTAGCCAGCCGGAGGGAACGCCAAGGGTTCCCTCGGCTGCCAGGCTCGCCGACGCACAACCAAGTCCGACTCCGAACCTTTGGCCGGTCCGTCACCAGCGGGCCGGCCGATGGCTTTTCATTCGGGGTATGCTCGTCACCATGAGCGACGACCCCCACGGCATCCGGATGATCAACGTCGGCGGCAAGCCCGTCACCCAACGGACGGCGCAGGCGTCGGCCCAACTCTCGGCCAGGCCAGAGACGGTCGCCCGGATCCGAGCCGGTGATCTCGAAAAGGGCGACGCCGTGGCCACCGCCCGGATCGCCGGCATCATGGCCGCCAAGCGAACGAGCGAGATCGTTCCCCTCTGCCACCCGCTGCCGCTCGACGGCGTCGAGGTCGCCGTCTCCTTCCCAAATTCCGGCCTCGTCTCCATCGAGACGGTAGTCCGCACCACCGCCCGGACGGGCGTTGAGATGGAGGCGCTGGTGGCAGCCGCCGCCGCCGCGCTCGCCATCTACGACATGTGCAAGTCGATCGACCCGGACATGACGGTCGAGCAGATCCGCCTCGAGGCGAAGACCGGCGGCGTCCACGGCGCTTACGTTCGCGGCGAAGCCTGATGCCCGACGGCTCGCCTGCGTGTCAGGCCGAGCCGTCTCGGGCCGACTCGTTCAGGATCGGCTCAAGCTCGTCCACGAAGTCCCGCGCGTCCTTGAACTCGCGGTAGACGCTGGCAAAGCGGACGTATGCCACCGGGTCGAGGTCTTTGAGGATCTCCATCAGTCGCTCGCCGATCACGCGGCTGGGCACGTCACCCTCGTAGGCGCCGTACAACTCGGCCTCGAGCATCGAGACCGCGTGCTCGATCTCGTCCTCCGTCACAGGCCGCTTCCAGCAGGCCTTCGCAAGCCCGCGTTTGATCTTGTCGCGGTCGAAAGGATCGCGGTCGCCCCCCTTTTTGACGACCGTCAGCAACTGCCGCTCGACCCGCTCGTAGGTCGTAAACCGGCGGCGGCAGGCGAGGCACTCCCGACGACGCCGGATCGTGGCGCCGTCATCGCCGGCACGGGAATCGATCACACGGTCGTTATCGGCTCTGCAGAAGGGGCAGCGCATCGGCGGCCTCCGGGGCGGCGGGTGACGACGATCCTAAGAGCCACCGCTCAAAACCAGCAAGAGCGGCTGCGGCACCCGAGTGCGATCAGCCGCCAGCGTCGTTCGTCTCGTCATCGTCGCCGGCCTGCCCGACGTCGGGATCAATGTCTTCGCGCACCAGCTTCCAGTCCCGCCGCTGCCTCGAACTGGGGATCTTCATCGCCTTGCGATACTTCGTCACGGTCCGCCGAGCCACGACGATGCCCCGCTTGCCGAGTTCGCTCACCAAGTCGTCGTCGCTGAAAGGGGCGTCTTTCGGCTCGCCGTCTACGATCTCTTGAAGCTTGAGCCGCACCGTATCCCACGCCACTTCCTCGCCGTCGGCGCTGGTGGTGCCACCGACGAAGAACTTGCGAAGCGAATGGAGCCCGCGAGGCGTCTGCAACCACTTGTCATCGACGGCACGGCTGACCGTGGTGACGTGCATCCCAATGCGGTCGGCAATCTGCTGCATCTTGAGCGGCTCGATCGCGTCCGGGCCCTCGGTGAAGAACCTCGCCTGGTGGTCGATGATCGCCTGCGACGTCTTGAGGAGCGTGCTCCGCCGCTGCTCGATCGCATCGATCAGCCACTGGGCGGAGTTGATCTTTCGCTTGATGTACTCGCGGGTCGTCGGGTCGGTGTCAGGCGACATCAGCATGTCGCGATAGAGCGGGCTGATCCGCAGATTGGGGAGGTCGATTTCCTCGAGCCGCACCTTCCACGTCCCGTCGGCCTGCTGGTCAACGTACACATCTGGCTTCACCGCCACGACCATCGGCGAGGTGAAGACCGCGCCCGGCTTGGGCTTCAGCAAATGGAGTTGCTCGCGGAGCTGCTCGATCTGCTCGATCGTAAGCCCCGTCTTCCGCTCGATCAGCGGCAGGCGGTTGCCGGCCAAGTCTTCGAGGTGCCCCGACACGAGCCGCCGCAGGTTCCGGGCGTTGGGCGTGTCGTGTCGAATCTGGAGTAGGAGGCACTCCTTGAGATCGCGGGCACCCACACCCGGCGGATCCATGTTCTGGACGGCAGCCAGCGCCTTGTAGAGGTGGGTGATCTGCTCCGGGGGGCCGTCGGCATCGACGAGATCCTCGAGCGGCATCGGCAGGTAGCCGTTCGCGTCGAGGTTGTAGATCACCTTGTCAGCCGCGGCCCGTTCCACGTCGGAGAGTTCGTAGTTGGAGATCTGGGCATGAAGGTGGTCGCAGAGCGTCTCCGGCCGTTCGGCCATGTTGGCCATGACGTCGAGATAGCGATCGCCGGCCTGCTCGATCTGGGCCGCGGACGGACGGCTGCGATCGTCGTCGCTGTCGGGATACTCGATGGCCCAGTCGTAGGTTCGCTCGAAGTCGGCCTGATTGGCGTGGTCCTGATCGACGACCAGCGGCTTCTCGTCAACGGTCCGCTCGATCGTGGTCGGCTCGGCGTCGCCGATGAGCCCCATCGCCTCCGCAACGGGGCCTTCTTGGCCGGCCTCCTCCATCTCGAGCGTCTCGTTGTTCTGAATCTCCTCCTCGATCCGCTCCTCCAGGGCCATCACCGGCAGTTGCAGGATCTCCATCGACTGGATCATGCGCGGCGCAAGCACCTGCTTTTGCGCCATCCGCATTTCCTGGCCGAACGACATCCGCATTGCAGCAATCCTCGTGCCGGATTCGTGTCGCCACCCGACGACCCTGAACCCTCCCTAAGAATACAGCCCAAATGGGGCTGGTGCTCGGTCTGGCATGAAAATTGCCACTCATGCATTCCTCATAACGAGCCCGGGGCTGGGAGAAGGCGTCCCTGGCCAGGAGAGACACCACCCGAAACCCGCTTCGGACGCTCAGAACTTTCGTCGCCCGGCAAAGGCATCGACGAGCATCTCGCGGTTCGCCTGTTCCAGCGAGGCCCCGACCGTCAATCCGCGGGCGAGGCGGGTGAGTTCCACGGGCAGGCCCTCGAGGCGTTGGGCGACCACCAGCGCCGTGGCGTCACCCTCGACGTTCGGTGTGGTGCCGAGAATCACCTCGCGAAACTGCCCCTGGGACACGCGGGCGGCGAGGGCATCGAGCGTGAGGCCGTCGATACCCTTCCCTTCCAAGGGCGCGACCCGCCCCTGGAGCACGTGATAAAGACCCCGGAAGTTGCCAGCCTGTTCGAGCGCGAGCAGATCGCGAACCTGCTCGACCACGCAGAGGACTGTCTGATCCCGGCGCGAATCGGCGCAGATGTCGCACTGCTCCCCCTCGGCGAGGTTGAAGCAGGTTCGACAGGGCCGGAGGTTCTCCTTGACCGCGCGAATCGCGTCGGCAAACGCGAGGGCCTGTTCCTTCGGCATGTTGAGCACGTGATACGCCAGTCGCTCGGCCGTCCGCCGCCCGATGCCGGGCAGGTCGGCGAAGCCATCGATCAGCCGCTTCACCACTCCGCGCTTGTCAGCCATGCTGTTCCTCCACGTTACCGGCTTCGTCGTTCGTGGCGTCGCCGTCGCCGGCGGCTTCGCCTGGTTCAGCGGCCGATGCGACAGAGGCCGCCGATGCCATGGCCCGCGGCTCACGAGGCCGTGGCGGCTCAACCTTGCGGATCGCCGCATCAAAGAGGGTGCGGGCGTGGGCCACGAGCGGGTGCTCACCGGCCTCCCGGAGCAGCGATGCCTGCGTCTGCACACTCGCTGGCCGGGGCTGTTCAACGGGCGTGGCAACCGCCGGCTCGGCAGGAGCCTCGAGCATCACGATCGCGTGCCGCACCCGCCGTCCGGCCAGCGACTCCAGGGCCCGCGAGATCGCCGACGAAACCTCTGATCGCCTCAGAAAGGCCGCAGCGGTGGTGGCATGTGCCGGCAGCGTCACCTCCAGCTGGTCGTCTCGCCACGCAGCCCCGATCGCCTCGGCCGCACAGTCACCCGCGAGCCCCTCGAGCGTGGCCGAAGCGGCTTTCCAGGCAGCCGAAGCATCTGCGGGCAGTTCTGGCGTCGGCGTGATGGCTACGGGCGGAGCGGGCAGCGCGACAGCGGACGGAGCGGGCTCAACGACCGGATCGGTCAGGTCGGTCGTTTTTTTTTGAGGCACAGTCGCTGCCACCGCCGCTGGGGCTGGCCGCGGAGCCACGTTCCCGGCAGACGCGGGCACCGCAGGGACCGGGCCGGTCGCGGACGCGAGCCTGTCGACTGCGGCCGAGACGCTCTCGAGATCCTCGAGCGTCGCCAGCCGGATCACCGCCATCTCCGCGAGGAGGGCTGCATGGCCGCTCGTCCGCATCCGCGAAAGCGACTGATCGAGGATCTGCAGCATCGCCAGCAGCGTGGCGGTGCCCATCGACCCGCCGAGGGCCGCGAGGTCGACCCCGAGCCCCTGCGAGCGAGTGAGCATCGACGGATCGCAGCCGACGCTGGCGAGCAGGCATTCGCGCAGCGCCGCAATCAACTGGTCAAGCACGCCGCCGGGATCGGCTCCCCCTTGGAGCGACGCGTCGAGTGCGGCCAGCCCGCGGGCCGGCTCGCGGGCCGCGATCGCCGCCACGAGCTCACCGATCCGCTCCTCGCGGCCGGTGCCGATCAGGGCGTGCACCTCGTCCACGCCGATCGGGCCGCTCGCGGAGCCGAGCAGCTGCTCGAGGAGCGACTGGCTGTCTCGCATGCTCCCGGCGGCCCGGCGGGCGATCAGCGTGAGCGCCTCGGGCGACACGTCGGCTCCCTCGGCCTCCACGATCTGCGCGAGCCGCCCCGCGATCGAGCCGGTATCGACCGTCGTGAAGTCAAACCGCTGACACCGCGAGAGGATCGTGATCGGGAGCTTTTCGGGCTCCGTCGTGCAGAGCACGAACTTCACGTGCTGCGGCGGCTCCTCCAGCGTCTTGAGGAGGGCGTTGAACGCCTCCCGTGTGAGCATGTGGACTTCGTCGATGATGTAGATCTTGAACCGACCCCGCGCCGGGCGGACTGCGACGTTCTGCCGGAGTTGCCGGATCTCATCGATCCCACGGTTGCTGGCGGCGTCGATCTCGACGACGTCCACGTCCTGCCCCGCGGCGATTGCTCGGCAGGAGTCGCAGTCGTTGCAGGGTTCGGCGGCCGGCCCCCGCTCGCACTCCAGCGCCTTGGCGTAGATCCTGGCGGCGCTCGTCTTGCCCACACCGCGGGCGCCGGTGAAGAGATACGCGTGGCCGATCCGGCCGCTCTCGATCGCCCCTGACAGGCCGCGGGCGACGTGCTCCTGGCCCACCAAGTCGGCGAACCGCTGCGGCCGGTACCTCCGGGCAACAACCTGATAGGCGGCCGATTCAGCCATGGATCAGAGCACCACCGCGAAACGGAGACCGATCTCAGGAGCGCCGGACCCGATGCCCGCCGGCCGACCGGAGGCCGATGAGAGGCCCACCGCACAAAGAGACGACTGCTTATGGCTGCTGCGGTTAAGCCCTGACCAGGTTCACAGGTCCCCATCGCAGGGGCCTCTCATCGGCATCCGGTTCAACGTGATTTGTACGCCCCGCCGCCAAACCGGTCAAAGGCTGATACATTTCCGCCCATGGCGTCGACGACGTCCCCCATGATGCAGCAGTTCGAGGCCGCGAAGGCCCGCTGCCCGGGCGCGCTCGTATTCTTCCGGATGGGCGACTTCTACGAGCTCTTCGGCGACGACGCCCGCGAGGCCGCCGACCTCCTCGACCTCACGCTCACCAGCCGCGATAAGGGCCCCGACGCCCTGCCGATGGCGGGCTTCCCACACCACCAGCTCGACACGCAGCTGGTGAAGCTCGTGGCCGCCGGACGACACGTGGCCATCTGCGAGCAGATCGACGACCCGAAGACAACCAAGGGCCTGCTTCGTCGCGAGGTGACGCGAATCGTCACGCCCGGCATTGCCGCCGACGAGACACTCCTCGATCCCGCGCGAAGCAACTGGCTGCTCGCGATCCTCCCGCGGGATGGTCGCGATGGCGCCGACCAGAAGGTGGGCCTTGCCTGGATCGACGTCGCCGCGGGCCGATTCGAGGCGGCCGTGGTGCACCGCGACGACGTGGCCGATCACGTGCTGCGACTCGACCCGTCGGAGTGCCTCTGCGGCGAGAAGCACCGCGAACTGGTCCTCGAACTCGTCCAGCCTGCGGGCAAGCGGCTGGTGACCACGCGCCCCGACTGGTGGTTCGACGACGCCACGGCCGACGCGGCGGTCACCCGCGCGGTGGGCGGCCGCCGGCTCGAGGGACTCGGCTTCGAGCTTCCGGCCGACGCTCCCGGCGTGGCGGCCGCGGGGGCGGTGGTCGCCTACCTCGAGCAGAACGAGCCCGCGGCGATCGCGCGGATCGACACGCTGGCTGCGTGGCGTCCTGGCCTGCGGCTCGAGATCGATGAGGCGTCGCGTCGCAGCCTGGAACTCATCCGGGCGGCCGCCACGGGCCGCCGCGACGGCTCACTCGCCGGCGTGCTCGATCGTACGCGGTCGCCGATGGGAGCCCGCCTGCTCGGCGAGTGGCTCTCGGCGCCGCTGGTGGACAAATCGGCGATCGACGATCGCCTCGACGCGGTGGCGGCGCTGGTCGCCGATCCGATCCTCGCGGCGCGGCTCGCCGAGAAGCTCTCCGGCATCGGCGACATCGAGCGGCTCGTCGGCCGGGTGATCACCGGCCGCGCCGGCCCGCGCGACCTCGAGCGGATCGGCCGGGCGACGGTGATTCTGCCCGATGTGGTTTCGCTGCTGGTATCCGCTCGCGGCCTACTCGCCGACCTACGAGACGGCCTCGATCCATGCCCAGACGTCGCCAGCCGTATCGCCGCCATGCTCCGCGAAGGCTGCCCCGTGTTTGCCCGCGAGGGCGGCTTCATCCGCCCCGGCTTCGACGCGCCGCTGGACGAACTCGTGGAACTCGCCAGCGGCGGCAAGGCCTGGATCACCCGCTACCAAGCGCAGCAGATCGAGCGAACCGGCATCGCCTCGCTCAAGGTGGGCTACAACCGCGTGTTTGGCTTCTTCCTGGAAATCGGTCGGGCACACGCCGAGAAGGTGCCGGCGGAATACATCCGCAAGCAGACGGTGAAGAACGCCGAGCGCTACACCACGCCGGAACTCGACGAGCGGCAGCGGCAGGTGCTCGGCGCCGAGGAGGAGGCGGTCCGTCGCGAGATCCATCTGCTCGACGAACTGCAGACCTTCGTGGCGGGGGAGCGAATCCGGCTCGATCGCGCCGCCGAGGTGCTTGCCGTGCTTGACGTCTTGCTGTCGTTCGCCGAGGTGGCCCGAACCCGCGGCTGGGTGCGGCCGGAGGTCTCGACCGGTGGCGAACTCATGATCGACGCCGGCCGGCATCCGGTGCTGGAGGAGCTCCTGCCGCCCGGCACGCTCGTGGCCAACGACCTCGCGCTCGGTGCGGGTGGCGAGACGGCTCCGGCGATCCTGCTCGTGACCGGCCCCAACATGGGTGGCAAGAGCACGTTTATCCGTCAGGCCGCGCTCGTGGCCGTGATGGCGCAGGCGGGGAGCTTCGTGCCGGCGAAGCGGGCGCGGGTCGGGATCGTCGATCGGCTGTTCGCGAGAATCGGCGCGGGCGACGACCTGGCGCGCGGTGCAAGCACGTTCCTCGTCGAGATGGCGCAGACCGCACGGATCCTCAACCGGGCCACGCCGAAGAGCCTCGTGATCCTCGACGAAGTGGGCCGGGGCACGAGCACGTTTGATGGCCTCGCGATCGCGCAGGCGGTGGTGGAGCATCTCCAGTCGGCGGTCGGCTGCCGGACGCTGTTTGCGACACACTACCTGCAGCTCGCGGCGCTCGAACGGCTGCCGGGAGTGGCGAACGTGCAGGTGCTCGTCAAGCAGCATCACGAGCAACTCGTGTTCCTGCACCAGGTGGTCCCGGGCGCGGCCGACAAGAGCTGGGGCGTGCACGTGGCCCGGCTGGCGGGCGTGCCGGCGGAGGTGATCGACCGGGCCCGCGACCTCTTGATCGGGTTTGAGTCCGACGCCGCCGCGCCGGCAAAGCCGCGGCGAAAGCCCCCCCAGCGCGATCAGTTGTCGCTGTTCGAGTAGCGCAGCACGGGAAGCAGTTCGCCCGCGGCCTCACGGCCGGTCGGCTTGTACGGGTTCTCCTGGAGCCTTGCGTGGCCGTTTGTCCAAGCCCAACGCCGTGAGGCGTGGGGTGAACCACCAACAGACGCCGCGTTCAGCGTGGTTTGCCCGCAGCGAACGTCCGGCGAGAGGGCGTGGGCAGCCCTGAGCCGCCGCTGAAAGGCACACAGGTTGAAAACCTGTGCTACGAGCGAGCGGCGTCACCCGCACTGGTTCATTTTGTCGCGGGGCGTGCCCGCGCCGACGAGTTCGGGCACGAGCCGCGGCGGCGGTACCGACTTGTCGTCGGCCGCGATCGTCACCGCCACGCTCTTGTAGGCGGGCGTTCGCGAGAGCGGGTCGGCCGCCTTCGGCACGAGCACGTTGCTCTCGGGGTAATACATCGCCACGCAGCCCGGGCGGATCTGGTCAAACGCCGCCACGATCTGCCCTCGCATCTCGCCGGCCGCGCTCGCGATCCGGCAGCGGCCGCCGTCGGTGAGGCCGTGCTTGCGCACGTCGTCTGGATGGATGAGCACGATGTCCCGCCGCGTCTGGTTGCGGTAGAGGTCTTCCTCCTCGTAGACGACGGTGTTGAACTGGCCCTCGCTGCGGATCGTCATCAGCGTGAGCCCCTCCGGCGCGGGCGGCAGGTCGTGCACGACAAGGGTTGCCCTGCCGTCGGCTGTGGGAAACCCCGGCCGGTCGAGCGCCCGCCCGGGAATCGAAAACTCCTTCTTCGTGCGGTCGATCTCCGCGATCTGCTCGAGGCCTGGCACGATCGCCGCGATCGCGGTGCGGATTGTGCTGGTGTGGCTCATGTCTCGCCAGTTCACGGGGCCGCCCTCGCCCAGCACCCGCGTCGCGAGGTCGGCGATGATCTCCACCTCCGCCCGCGGCCCCACGTGGCGGGGCGTGCCGCCGTCGGAGAGCCGGATGTAGCTGAACATGCTCTCCTGCGTGGAGGGCTCCGGCTCCTCGTCCCGCGCGAGCACCGGGAGAATGATCGTCTCCTCGCCGCCGGTGCCCCACGCGTGGCCGGTGTTGAGCGACGTGCTCAGGTAGACGACCGTGTCGATCTTCCCCATCGCCCGGCGGGAGTAGGTGGCGTCGGGGCTCGAGCCGTAGAGGTTGCCGCCGAGGCAGACGGCAAACCGCATCTCGCCGCGGTCGGCGGCGTCGAGGCATTCGAGCGTGTCGTAGCCCTTCAGCGTGGGGAGCGTCACGCCGTAGTGCTTCTGGAGCCGGTCGAAGATCGCCTGTTTGAGCGTGGGCGTGACGCCCACCGTGCCCATCCCCTGGATATTGGAGTGGCCGCGGATCGGCTGCAGGCCGGCGCCGGGCCGGCCCACCATCCGCCGCATCAGCGCCAGCGCTGCGATCGCCTGCACCGTCGCCGCGCCGTGGAGGTGATGGGTGATGCCCATCGTCCAGGCAAACACGGCCCGCTTGCTCGCCGCGTACTGCTCGGCCATCGAATCGATCTCGCCCCTCGCCACTCCCGACTTCGCCACGAGCTCGTCCCAGGAGAGCGCGTCGAGACGGGCGGCCAGTGCCCGCCAGCCGTGACAGTGGGCGGCGAGGAAGGCCTCGTCCACGATCGGGTCGTCGGCGCGGGGCCGCTCTGCGTGGAGTTCGCGGAGCCGCTTCATCACGCCGTAGACGACCGCCAGGTCGCCGCCAACGTGCGGCTGGACGTAGCTGCTGGCGATCTCGGCCCCAAAGACGAGCGCCCACGGGTCGCTCGGCACCGAGAAGTTGACAAGGCCGGTCTCGACGATCGGGTTGACCACGATCACCTTTCCGCCGCGGCGGCGGACCATCATCAGCGTCCGCATCATCCGCGGGTGGTTGCTCGCCGGATTGCCGCCGATCAGAAACACGCAGTCGGCGTTCTCCATGTCGTCGAGCGCGATCGTGCCGGCGCTCGTGCCGATCACGCTCGTGAGCCCCACGCCGCTGGCCTGGTGGCAGTAGTAAGAGCAGTTGTTGACGTGGTTGGTGCCGTAGAGCCGGGCGAGAAGCTGGAGCAAGAAGCCGGCCTCGTTGCTCGAGCGGCCGCTGAAGTAGAAGAACGACTCCGCAGGCTTCGTCGCCTTGAGCTTCGTGGCGATCCGTTCCATCGCCTCGGCCCAGTCGATCGGCCGGTAGTGCTGGGAGCCCTTCTCCAGGATCACCGGCTGCACGAGCCGGCCGGCGTGCTCCATCTGGTGCGGCGAAAACGCCCGCAGCTGCGGCAGGGAATAGGTCTCGAAGAACGAGGGCTTCACGCCCCCCTGCATGTCGGCCACCATCGCCTGAAACGACTTCTTGCAGACCTCGGGAAAGTGGCCCGCCTCATTGACCATGCCGCCGGCCTGGCCGCCCATGCCGAGAGCGCAGGTCTTGCAGGCGTTCTTCGACCGCATCGCCTTCCAGAAGGCGAAGAGCCCGCCGGCCTCGCGGGACTTCTTCAGCGTGTACATCACCGCGCGAAAACCACCGCCCGTGGTCACCCGGCCAAAGAACCTCCCCATCGTGTGGCTCCTGTGATGCCGGCCGTGGCAGCGTAGTCGGTCAGTTGCCGGCGGCGGCAGGGGGGTCGAGCGGTTGGATCTCGACCTTCCGGAACTCCACAGGGTGGCTCTCCGACTGCAGCGAGATTGTGCCGCCGGAGAGTTGCTTGTCGCCATTCCTGGCGGCGAGCGACTCCTTGGCACGCGCGTCCTTCGGGTCAAGCTGCGGCTGCTCGTATTCCAGCACCGTCTCGCCGTCGATGATGTGGCGAATCTTCGCGTTGCCGTCCACCTCGATCTCGACCGTCACCCACTGATCACCGCGGTAGGTCTTCGACTTTGAGCTCGTGCAGTGCGGCGTGCACAGCTTGCCGTCCATCACCACGTGGGTGCCCGGCGTGCAGAGATTGGCGGTCGTCCGCTCCCCAGTGGCAGCACCGCCGAGAAACTGCACCTCGATCGACGCGGGAAAGTCCTTGTCGATGGGCATGGCCGCCGGATCTTCGCCATGGATCATCACACCCGAGTTGCGAAGTGCCCAGTCCTCGCCTCCCGCGCACTGCTCGCCCCTGAACCGATACTCGATCCGCAGCCGATACCGGGAGAAGGGCTCCTTGTAAAAAAGATGCCCGTACTTGTTGCCAAACGTCGGATACTTCGCGGGGTCGTAGACGACCTTCAGCACGCCGTCCTCGACGCGGAACGTGTCGCCGTAGTTGTCGCCGAACTTCTCGCCGCGGATCTTCGGGGTCCAACCGTCGAGGTCACGGCCGTTGAAGAGCGGCCGCCACGGCTGCTCGGCCCGGGCAGCGGCCGAAACGCCCAACAGAACGACTAGGCCAAGACCGCAGGCGACGGCCGTTCGCATGGTTCGCACGTGATGTCTCCAAAGAAGGCAACGGGTCCGCATCAGGCCCCCGGGGGATCGAGGCTGACCGTCACCGTCTTCGTCTCGAGATAGGAATCGAGGCCCCGCTCCCCGAGTTCGCGGCCGAATCCCGACTGCTTGAAGCCACCGAACGGAGCCGCCGCGTCAAACACGTCGTAGCAGTTGACCCACACGGTGCCGGCCCGCAGCCGCTTGGCCACCTCGTGGGCCCGGGCGATGTCGCGAGTCCAGACCGCGGCGGCAAGGCCGAAGGTGGTGGCGTTGGCTCGGCGGATCAGTTCCTCCATATCGGAGAACTTCAGCACCGAGAGCACTGGTCCGAAGATCTCCTCACGAGCGATCTTCATCTCGTCTTTCACGTTGGTGAACACGGTCGGCTCGATGAAGAAGCCACGATCGCCCACCCGCCGGCCACCGGCGGCGCACGTCGCCCCCTCCGCCTTGCCCGACTCGATGTAGCCCATGATCTTGTCGAACTGCGCCCTGTCCACCTGCGGCCCCTGCTGCGTGCCCGGATCAAACGGGTCGCCCACGCGCCGCTTCTTACTCTGTTCGACCACCCGCTCAACGAACTCACCGTGAATTTTGTCCTCGACGAAGAGCCGCGAGCCGGCACAGCAGCACTGCCCCTGGTTGAGGTAGATGCCCACGTGGGCGCCGGCCGCCGCGGCGGCGAGGTCGGCATCCGCAAACACGATGTTGGGGCTCTTGCCGCCGAGTTCGAACGTCAGCCGCTTCAGCTGGTCGGCCGCCTGCCGCATGATGATCTGCGCCGTCTCGCCGGAGCCGGTGAAGGCCACCTTGTCGATGCCGGGGTGCTTCACGATCGCGGCGCCAGCCGTGGGCCCAAAGCCGGGCACCACGTTGATCACACCGTCGGGCACGCCCGCCTTCTGGGCGAGCCGGGCCATGTGCAGAGCCGTCAGCGGCGTCTGCTCCGCGGGCTTCATCACGATCGTGCAGCCGGCGGCGAGGGCCGGGCCCCACTTCCACGCCACCATCAGGATCGGGAAGTTCCACGGGATGATCTGGCCGGCCACGCCCACGGGCTCGCGGCGGGTGTAGCAGAAGTAGTTGCCGCTCACGGGGATCGTCTGGCCGTGGATCTTGTCGGCCCAGCCGGCGTAGTAGCGGAGGGCGTCGATCGCGAGGGGGATGTCGCCCGTGCGGGCGTCGCTCACGGGCTTGCCGTTGTCGAGTGACTCAAGCGCGGCCAGTTCGTCGATCTCCGCCTCGATCAGGTCGCAGAGCCGCATCATGATCCGGCCCCGCTCGCGGGCATCCATCCGCGGCCACGGCCCCTCGTCAAACGCCTTGCGGGCGGCGCGGACCGCGAGCTCAACGTCGGCGGCATCGCCTTCGGCAACCTGGGCGATCACCTCTTCGGTAGCCGGGTTGATCGTCTCGAACGTCTTGCCGCTCTTGGCCGGCACCCACTGGCCGTCGATGAACAGCTGCGTCTGGCGGATCTGCGGCGCGGCAGCGCGGCGGGGGGCGGTGACGGTGGCCATGGCGAATGCTCCCGGAAGAGAAGACACGACAAAAAGTAGGGTGAAGCCTGCATGCCGAAGCCGTGGCCCCCGCATGCGGCGAATAATTGCAACGGGCATCGTATCTGCGGTAACATCAATGCTGCAAGAACGCCGCGGGCAGTTTGGCCTCCGGCCGATGGATCTCACAAAGGAGTGACGAACGATGCGTGCACTGGCACTGGCGATGGCGATGGTGGTCACGGCAGCCGCGGTGGCCTCGGCCGAGATGACGAGCGGCCCGCAGGTGGGCGAGATGGTGGGAGCCTTCACGGTGACCAAGGTGGCCGGCAATGCCGAAGACGGCGTCACTGACGGCAAGACCCTCTGCTACCGCTGCAAAATGGGTTCGCGACCGGTGGTGATGGTGTTCGCCCGCTCAGCTGACGAGAAACTGGCAAAGTTCGTCAAGGAGCTCGAGGAGGAGATCGAGGAGCACCAGGAAGCCAAGCTGACGGCGTTCGTCAACATGATCGGCACCGACGAGGAGGCCCTGAAGAAGGCCGCCGCTGACTTCGTGGCCAAGCACGGCATCACGCGAGTGGCGTTCGTCGTGCCCACGCAGGCGAAGGACGGCCCTGAGAACCTCAAGATCGCGCCCGACGCCGACCTCACCGTGGTCTGCTACAAGGAAGGCACCGTGAAGGCCAATCACGCCTTCTCCGCCGGTGGCCTCTCCGACGAGAAGATCGACGCCATCGTCCACGCCTCGTGCGAGATGGCTGAATAACGTGAGCTTGGTGCCGCTCTGGGGGCGGCTCTGGCGTCTGCTGATCACGCCATATCTGCCCGACGAGGGCTACGCCGCATACCGTGACCGCGCCGTGACTCAGGAAGAGCCACGAGCGCGGATCACGGTGGCGGTGCCCTCC
This sequence comes from Candidatus Kuenenia stuttgartensis, assembly GCA_945870505.1. Lineage (GTDB taxonomy): Bacteria > Planctomycetota > Planctomycetia > Pirellulales > UBA1268 > QWPN01. The sequence goes on from CAMBSN010000058.1 coordinate 14,023, forward strand.
GCCGCAGAGAGCCGACGCCTGTTTGGTGTCGATGTTGCCAAGCGGGGCATCCAGCCGGTGTGGCTGAGGATCGAGAACCGGTCGCCCGGCAGCCTCCGTCTTCAAACGGTGACGATCGACCCGAAGTACTTCACGCCCCTTGAGGCCGCGGGCGTCAACCACTTCTCGATCACGAAGCGGCTCTCCGCGTTTGGCGCGATGAGTTGGCTCTTCTACCCGCTGCTGCTCCTCGTGCCGCTGAAACTGCTCACGGCCTGGTGGGCAAACGGCCGCATGGACAAGGTCTTCCACCGCCACGGCTTCCGGCTGCGGCCGATCGCGACGGGAGAGACCGTCGAAGGCTTCGTGTTCACGACGGTCGATCTGGGCACGAAGGTGGTGCACGTTCGGCTCACCCCGCTCGAGCCGCTGCGGCAGAGCATCGGCCGACTGCTGCATCCCGGCAGCGGCGAAAACGCGCCGCCCATCGACCTGGTGTTCACGATGCCGGTGCCCGGCATCGCCGCCGACTATCTCGACCGCGACTTCGCCGCCATCCGCCCGCCAGCCTCCGTGGAGCCGTGCACGCCCGACGATCTCGTACCCAGGCTCGAGTCCATGCCGGCGGCCACCACCAACGCCCACGGCACGAAGACGGGCGATCCGGCAAACCTCGTGCTCGTCGGCACGTTCGAAACGCTCCTCGGTGCGTTTGCCGCGAGATGGGACGAGAGCGAGACGATCTCGCTGAAAACCTGCTGGAAAACGGTGAAGGCATTCCTGCTTGGGTCGAGTTACCGCTACTCGCCGGTGAGCGCCCTGCACCTCTTCGGCCGCGTGCAAGACATCGCCCTGCAGCGAACGCGGCACTCGATCAACGAGCGGATTCACCTGCGACTCTGGCTCACGCCGCTGTCGTTCGACGGACAGCCGGTGTGGGTGGGTCAGGTGAGCCGCGACATCGGCGTGCGGTTCACGACGAAGGCCTGGAACCTGACCACGCACCGGATCGACCCCGGCGTGGACGAGTCGCGAGACTACGTCATCGAGGATCTCGTGGCGGCGGGCCGCGTGAAGGCGGCCGGCTACGTGGACGGCGTTGGGCAGTGCACCCCCGATGCCCCGCGACGCAACCTGACCGGGGATCCGTTTTTCACCGACGGCAAAAGGGCCGTGATTTTGCTGTCGGCAAGCCGGACCGGCTGACGCCTCTCCGGGTATCATGCACGTTCGCCATGGTCGCACTCGATCACCTTGCCGACGCCCTGTGCCGAGAGTGTTCGTCGGCCTTTCCGGGCCGGCGGCTGCTGGGGGCGTGGCTCTACGGGAGTCATGCGGCTGGGCGCAGTCGTCCTGACAGCGACATCGACGTCGCGGTGCTGTTTGATGAACCGCTCGATCCCGTGTCGCTCTTCGACGCGGGGTCCCGGCTCGCAGCGTTCATGAAGGCCCCCGTCGACCTGGTGGACCTTCGCCGCGCAGGCGGCCTCCTCCGAGTCGAGGCCACGCAGCGAGGCCGGGCCCTCGTGCCGCCGACACTCGAGGCGGACTACTTCACCACTCATGCGATTGCTGACCATGCCGCCTTTGCGGCGAACCGGCGGGCGGCCACCGCAGCCATGCAGGAGAAGTTCGGTGCCCGATGACGTTGTGATGCAGAAACTGGCCAGCATCGACCGTTGCGTGCGAGCGGTGCGGGACTACGTGGCGGGCGACCTCGACCGCCTTCGTGAGCCGATCGTGCTCGATGCGGTGGTCTTGAACCTGCAGCGTGCCTGCGAGCAGGCGATCGACGCCGCCTGTCGCGAGGTGTCTCGACTCGGCTTGGGAGTTCCGGCCGACAGCGCCGACGCCTTCTCGCTCCTGGAGCGCGAGAGCTTGCTGTCGCCGCCGCTGGCGGAGCGGATGCGGCGCATGGTCGGCTTTCGCAACGTCGCCGCGCACGAGTACAGGCGACTCGATCCGGCCATCGTCCGAACGGTCGTTGAGCACCGGCTCGGCGACTTCGAGGCGTTGTGCCGGGAACTGGCGGCCGCTCGCTGACGAGGACTGGACGATTCCCGGCAGGGCCTCATCCACACCACGACATGGAGAACCCCGATGAACCTCGACCCGTCGCTCGCGACACTTCTGCGGGCGCTGCTGCTCGGCCGCGGCGTCGCCGCCTTGGCCACGCTCCATGACGGCCGGCCGTTCGCCTCGATGGTGCCCTTCGCCGCCACGACGGTAAGCGGCCGGCTACAACTGATCGTGCACGTGAGTGGTCTGGCCGCCCACACCCGCGACATGCGGTCGAGCCCCGACGTCTGCCTGATGATGATGGCCCCGGAGACGGACGAGGTGCCGCCGCAGGCGCTGCCGCGAGTATCGATTGCGGGGCGGGCGGTGTTCATTCCGGGCGATCATCGGGAGTACGCGGTGCTGAAAGTCGCCTACCTTGGGAAGTTCCCCGAGGCCGCCGATCTGTTTCAACTCGGGGACTTTTCGATCGTTGCGATCGAACCAGCGTCGGCCCGGTTCGTGGCCGGGTTCGCCCGCGCGATGACGCTGTCGGCGGAAACGCTGACCGCAGCGATGGACGGCACCGCCGTCGAGAAGGGTGAACTATCGTGACGCCGTCCCAGCCGATTCCCCCGACGAACCTCTCCGTGTACGCCCGAGAGGTGTTGGACCTTCTGGCAAGCCATCCAGCAGCGGCGGACATCGTGTTGGGTGGTGGCGTGGCCCTGGCCCACTATTTGAACTACCGAGACACCCATGATCTTAATGCCTGGTGGACTTCCGGACCAACGCCCGCAGCGGATCAGCTCCTCGGCGACGTCATGCAGGCAGTGGCCGCGAAGCACGGCTTCACGCTCTCCCGGCGGTCCTGGGGTGAGACGACGAGCCTCGAACTCATCGATGGGCAGCGCAAGGTGTTTTCTCTCCAGATCGCATCCCGTGACCGGTGGCTCGACGCCCCCGTGGAAGCAGCGTGGCCGCCGGTTCGAATCGAAACGCTGCGGGACAATGCCGCCTCGAAGATGACGGCTCTCGTGGAACGTGGCGCTCCCCGAGATCTCCGCGATATCCATCAACTGTGCGACCGGGGCCTCATGAGCGTCGATGACTGCTGGACGCTGTATCGCGAGAAGAATCCGAGTTGCGCGGAGCGGGACGCTGCTGCGAAGGTTTTGTATGCGGTGGAGCGGTTGGAAATGCAGCGGCCTCTAGATACGATCGAGTCGACTGCGCAGCGTCAGGAAGCCGAGGCGCTGCGGCGTTGGTATCGGACCGTGTTCTGCCCGCATCCGTTGTGACGTCATCCACCATGCACCTCGATCACTCGGTGTATCCGGAACTGCCGCTTCCTCCGGAGACGTTGCTCTCGGCCGCTGAGAAGGCCGACTACATGCAGCGAATCTGCGCGGCGTTCGATTTTGGCGTGTTTCCGGAACCGGGCGACTGGGACCGGTTTGCAGGCTGGCAGGCGATCTTCGACACATTCCCGCTGCCCCATTCGCCCGCGTACCATACATTTCGCGCGTGGTTTGGCTGGCCCGCTGTGCCCCGGGGCACGTGCGGCCTGACACCGCCGTGGGTGATTCAGGATCGTCGTGAGGGCCGGACTGACCCGTGCGAACAGGCGGTCTGACGAACGCCCCTGACGCGCCGCCCGCCGCGGGTTATATTTCTCGCATCAGGGCGGCGTAGCTCAGTTGGTTAGAGCACCGGCTTCATAAGCCGGGGGTCACTGGTTCAAGTCCAGTCGCCGCTACTTTCGTGACCGAACGACTTGCCCTGGTCAGGCCCTCGGCCGTCTTCCGGCGGGGTTTACCGTTTTCGGCCATTGCTCGTGGTGTCCACGGCCTGCCGGCGATCGAGGCTCTTGCGAGCCTCCTTGCGGGCATTGGGGTCCACCGCCGCCACTGCCCTTTGCCGACGCGGCCAAGACCGCACGGCCGCCCCCAGGCCGGTGAGTCCGAGGATTGCGATCACCCATGCCGAGGGCTCCGGCACCGCCCAGATCCCCAACTGGGCGTTGGGCACGAACCCCTCGTTCACAAGCTTCGATCCGGCGCTCACGATGAACTCGGACAGCCCGAAGGGTGACGACGGGGCCAGCGGATCGTACCCGAGCGTGGTACTCGTGCTGCTGGTCTGGAGGGAGTTCCAGTTGTAGGTGTAGCCCATGGCGGACCACGGATAGGTCGTCTGGGCCTGGTTCCACTCCACGTAGTCCGTCAGTGTGGAGTAGGTCTTGGTGTCGTCGCTGTAGTCGAGATACGTGAACCCAGCCGGGGCTCCGGTGGTCACGGCCCGATAGCTTCCGTCGCTGTACGTGGGAAGCGTGGGAAACTGGGATGCGATGTCAGCCGAGTAGGCCGGGCGTGCGATGTTCGCGATCGGGGCCCAGAAAAACGCCAGTCCTCTGTCGCTGTCCTCCGTCGTCGGCAGGCCGAGGGCCTGCTGGATTCGATGCTGGGTCTCCAGCGGCGACGGGACCGAGCTTCCCGTGAAGTAGGTGCTGCTGAGGTAGTCGCGGAGCGAATCGCCCGCAGTGACGAACGGCATGACGTAGTGGATGGTGCTGTCGGTCCCCGTGCGGGACAGTGTGGTCACTGTGCCCGGGGGAGCGGTCCAAGTGGCAAAGGGTCTGGAGAACGTCGCGACGAGCGTGCACTGGACGTCAACGGAAGCGATCGTCTTGACCTGGTAGAAGCTCGGCTCCGCGGGATTCCACGTGATCGTCGTCAACGTGGTGCCGGGGAGCGTTGTGCGGGGCGTGGTGGCCACCTGCGGGACCCCGCCGGAGATCGAGTCCCAGTGGTACGACTGCTTGGTGATGGCCGCGCTCGCGGCGAAAGCGGCGGCATTCTGGGCGGGCGTGGGCTGTGCCGCTGCCGGAGCCGCGAGCAGCAGCGCGATCGTGAGCCCGGAGAGCCTCACCAAGGCGTCGGCGCCGCCGGTTCGTCGTGATTCCATGGAAGGTTGACGTGCCGCGGCTTGTGATCGAGGCGTCATGCTGTCCACGGCGATCGCACGATGCCGACCGATTGTATACGCCCGGCGAAGCGGCGCCAGGCGGTCGAGCATGTGCGTGACACGCTCGGCCGCGGTGAGGTGACCGAACGCCGGGCATGTCGGGTGCTGGGTCAGTCCAGGAACACGCAGCGTCGCGAGCCGCTCCTGACTGCGAGATCAGCCCGGGCCATCGCAACTCTCGACTGCCGAAGCCCTGATGGGCGTGTTCAGGGCAGTGGGTGAAAGCGAGGCGAAATTGGCGGTCTCGCACGACCTCGTCCATAGTATTCGAGCCCGAGTATTCGCGCCCGCATCGACACCCTGAAAGGCCTCCTCCCATGAACCCCTCCGATCACACGAATCCGGCGCCCGGCACCGACCGCCGCGACTTCCTCGCGGGCATGACGGCACTGGCGGGCGCCGCCGGGCTCCTCGGCGCATCCGAGCGCGTTGTCGCCGGCGACACGTCGTTCATGAACAACGTGCCCGATCCGTTGCTCGCCGAGAAGTCGCTCCCCGAGTTCACGTTCGCCCTGGAGAAATCACCGGGCCGTACGCTCGGTGGCAGCTACGGAAAGGAGGCAACGGTGAAACAGTTGCCGATCTCCAAGGGAATCGCCGGCGTGTCGATGCGGCTCGAGCCGGGCGTGATGCGGGAGATGCACTGGCACGCGACGGCCGCTGAGTGGGCGTTCGTCGTGAGCGGTCGGGTGCGGACCACCGTGGTCGATCCTCAGGGCCGCACCGGAATCGACGACTTTGGTCCCGGTGACATCTGGTATTTCCCCCGCGGCCACGGCCACATGCTGCAGTGCCTCGGGCAGGAGCCGTGCCAACTGATCCTCGTGTTCGACAACGGCTACTTCTCGGAGTTCGGCACGTTCAGCATCTCCGACTGGCTCAGCCACGTGCCGCCAGCCCTGCTGGCCAAGAACCTCGGCGTGCCCGAGGCGACGTTCCGCGACTTCCCAAAGGATGAGGTCTACTTCGCGAAGGGCCCGGTGCCGCCCGAGACCCCGGCTGCGCCCCTCGGCGGCGTGCAACCGCCGCCGCTCTCCCACAGGCACTCGCTGCTCTCCCAAAAACCGTTCGAGACGTTTCCCGGCGGTCGCGAGTGGCGGGTTGAGGCGAAGGATTTTCCGATCTCGGCCACCATGACCGGCGCGATCCTGGAGCTCGCGCCCAAGGCCCTTCGCGAACTGCACTGGCATCCCAATGCCGACGAGTGGCAATACCTCCTTGCGGGACGGATTCGGGCGACCCTCTTCGGCTCACGGGGCCGCTATCGCGAGGCGACGCTCGACGCGGGCGACGTGGGCTACATTCCGCAGGGCTACGGCCACTCGCTGGAGAACGTCGGGTCCGATCCGGCTCGCATCCTCATCGTGTTCAACTCGGGCATGTACGAGACCGTGAATCTCTCACAGTGGATCGCCGGCCAGCCCGCCGACGTGCTGGCGGTGAACTTTGGCCGACCGGCCGCGACCTTCGACGCCTTCCCTAAGCGCAACGTCTTCATGGCCGGGGACTGACGGCCGCGGGCTCACCCACATCAGCGAGGACGGTCGTTCGGCGTCGGGGCGGCGAGGGCAGAGAATCGGTACGACGTGCCAACCGCAGACTGGCTGACGCGATCGCCGTAGGCGGTGGCCAGCGCATGGACCGCCCGCCAGCCGGTGCAGTGGCCGGGAATCAGAAACGCGACGTC
>CAMBSN010000059.1 GCA_945870505.1 Candidatus Kuenenia stuttgartensis
GGGGATCACCGCCGCCGGCGGGCCGCAGCCAGCACCATGATCCCTGCCAGGCCCGCCGCTGCGAGGCAGGTCGGCTCGGGCACCGCCACCACGGGGGCAGTCAAACCGTCCAATCCTGTCCCAAACGCGAGCGGCGGCTGGTTGTAATAGCCCTCGTTGTAGAGCCCCGTCGTCACGAAAAACGACGCGTCGAGCACGTCTACGATGCCGTCGTAGTTGAAGTCGCCCTGAAACCAGCTTGATGGCAGATTCGTGTCGTACTTCTCGGCATCGGTAAAGGTGGCGGAATCGAGTACATCGACGAGCCCATCGAGGTTGGTGTCACCGGGCGCTGCGTAGGCGAAAAACACCGAGCCGTCGCCGTTGTCGAGCCAGCCGACCGCCCGCTCCAGGCCGACCGCCACGTCGGCCGCCACCGCCGATGACGTGATCCCGCTCGTGCCATTCCACAGGCCGTTATTACGTCCGGCCAGAAGCGCCGAGACGAGACTCGGGACAGACATCCCCGCCGTCACCGTCATCCCGCCATGGCTCACGTCCACGAGCCCGCCTGCGGCGAGGTCGAGGCCGGCGACGGTCGTGTCGAGATAGGCCGCGACCGCCAACGTGCCCCCCCTCGCCACGCTCACGCGGCTTGCCGCCAGCGCCGACGCATGGCCCATCGAGAGCGTGCCGCCGTGCACCCACGTGCCACCCGTGAAGCTGTTCGCCCCGGTCAGTTCGAGCCGCTGGCCTGTGAGGGCGATGCCGCCCGATCCAGAGATCGTGCCGGTGAAGCGAGCGGTGCCGCTGCCGTCGATCTCGAGGAGGTAGCCGGCGGTGCCCGTGTTGATGGCCGCAGCCGTCACGCCTTCCGGGCCAACATTCCAATACTGCGATGAGCCTAGCGCGATCGTCGAGGAGATCGTCTGTCGTGACGTGTCGTAGTTGGTGATGCCGCCGCGTCCGATGGTCAGCGTGCTCGTGCCCGAGAACGTAAAGCCGAGCGTGCCGCTGCCGGTGGACTTGAAATAAAGGCCGCGGAGGTTGGCATTGGTGTCAACCGTTACCGCTCGGCCGTTACCCGCCGAGGTGCCGCTGAACAGGACGTACTTGTCGGACGGGACCGGCGACGGAAGCGACAGCCCCCAGGCCCCGCGATTGCCGATCGACGTGCTGGAACTCCCCACCCAGGTGTTCGTCGGCGTGCCGACGATCTTCAGCGAGTAGCCGTCGGGCGTGGTGATCGCGTTCACCGCGTTCATCACCGCCGCGGCGCCCAGGAAGTTGTAGACGTTGACGGAGGCGAAGTCGGTGGCAGCGTTGTTTCCAATGATCGTGATCTCGGCCGCGCCGTTCGGGTTCGTCCAGCGGATGAAGTCGGGGCTACCGGAGTCGCCAATCTGGAGCGTGCCGGTGGTGACGTTGGAGGTGATGGAGGAGTTGCTGCCTGAGACAGCCCAGCCGTTCACCGTCGCCGTCCCCATGCGCGGGCTCTGCGTGCCATCGGGCCCGCGGCCGTAGACCATGAGCGGCTGGCCGACGTAGGTGGAGTTGGTCGTGGACGACGAGTTGGCGTCGAACACGCCATACCGCGGCAGTCCGTAGGACGCCGGCAGCGACGCCGTGAGTTCGCCGATCGCGATGTCGGCTGGCTGCCTGCCTCCATTCGTGAATCCGTAGCCGGTGTCGGTGACCGACGCCTGCGTGCCCGTCACGACCTGGCCGCCGGCAGAAAGGAGGCTGATCGTCGCCGCGCCCCCGTAGTGCCTGGCCACGAGATAATGCTTCGGCGTGAGGAACCCAAAGCCTTTGGTCGGGTCGCTCGTCGCCCAGCCCACGCCGAGCCAGGAATATGGCAAGCCGACGAACGAACCGCTGGTGTTGGTCACCGGTGCGGCCGGAAAGCCGCTCGAAAACCGGTTGTTGGCGGCGGCGGTGTAGCCAGCCACGTCGTATGCGGCCACCGGGAATGCCGCCACGGCGGCGCCCATAATCGCCGCGAAACCAGCCAGGGACCGCAGACGGCGACCGCCCCCGGACCGCTTTCGGGTCGGGGTTTCCCTCGACAAGCCTTCGTCGCGATCTCCCGGCATGTCCACAACCCTCGCGCCATGCGGACGGGCGCTCAACCGTCACATGCTCCAGTCTACGGTCGGCGGCCACAAAAAGATCGGCCGCTGCGGCCGATCACTTGGCTGCAGCGGCGTCGCGAAGGGCCTTCGGCTCCGGGGCTGGCCGTAGTTTCCACTGCCGGTAGGGCAGTTGGTCGGCCTCGCCGTCGATGGCACGGCCAAGGAGCAGGCGGTCGACACCCTTGAGATCGATCCTGCCCGGCCCCAGGGCCGGGCTCGTGCCGCGAATCGCCCCCTCGGCCAACCCCTCGGCCACGAGCGTCACGCGGCGCCCCTCAGCCACCCCCTGAACGAGGAGGCCCACGGGATCGGGGGCCGCTGCCCGCGGCGGGGCGTCTGCGGAGTCTTCCTCGGGATGAAGCCAGATCACGCGGGCGACCGCGTTCCGCGGCAGCCGCTTCATCTCGCCGCGAACATCGAGCACGAGCGTCGTGTCGTCGAGCGACTCGAGCCTACCCCGCAGGTAGTCGCCATCACGAAGCCGCACCATGTGCGTCGGCGGGGCCACTCGCTGGGAACGCGGCAGCATCAGCAGCCGGTCGAGTCGTGGCTTCTCGATTCCTCGGGCCGGCACGGAGGGATCGAGTTCGACCGCCTGCACGAGCGTCTCGGAGACCATGATGTCGTCGTTCGCCCCCCCGTCGGCGACGGGCGTGCGGATCCGCATCCCTTTCGCATCCATGCCATCCACCGCGCACGGCACCACGTCGCCGCTCCGGAGAATCGCCAGCGACGGATAGTTGACGGAGTCCTCCGGCTTCACGACCGCCGGAGACGCGAGCCGCACGTGCGTCGCCAGCGCCTGGTCCAGAATGTCGCGGCCGGCCACATAGATCAGGCCCCGCCGTAGGTCGATGTCGCGGGGCTCGCCATCCGCCGCCGCCACCCGCAGCACCACCTGCGACCCCATGCGGCCCCGCATCAGGTTCATCACGGTCTGTACATCGTGGCCCTTCGTCGGCACGAATCCCCCTTCGGGCCGCGGCTTGATCGCGAGCAGCCGGTCGCCGGGCTGCAGCCTGCCGTCTTGGGCCGCGGCGCCGTCCTCGCTGAGCATCGTCACGACGAAGAAGCCCAGGGCGTCCTGGTTGACCATGCCGCCGATGCCGCCGACTTCCACCTGCGCGTCTCCGACAGGCTCGCGGCTTGCACGGGGCACATATTCGACGACGGCATCGACTCCGTCGCCAGACACCGCGAGCGCCGCAGCTTCCACTGCTCCCTGCGGCAGCCAGGCGACCGCCGCACCGAGTTCGCGGCCATCCACGAGGCAACCCTTCAGGCTCGCCTCGCCGGCGATCAGCGTGCCGACGCGGCCTGGCAGCTCCCGCGGCGACGGCCGGGCGACGAGCGATGTGAGCGAGAGCACATCACCGAGCGGAATCGCGACCTCGTCATCGATGCCGGCAACTCGCAGCCGCAGCGACCGCTCATCGACGGAGGCCAGACGGCCCGCAATCGTGCCGCCACTGGCCTGCACCGCGCGGACCGTGGCGGGCGCCGCGTCAGCCACCTCGGCATCGCGATCAACGCGGGGCAGGACGATCTCCTCGATCTCGTCAAGCTTCAACCGCACGTCACCGGCGGCAACGCGCACCAGCACCTCACCGGATGTCTGCTCGTACGACACGATCTCACCATCGATCGTGCGGCCATCCCCACAGACGACACTCGTCGCCCTACGAACGTCGAGCACGGGCTCGTCGGTCGTCCACGGCCCAACTCGCAAGCTCTCGAGCGACACGTCGCCGGTTCCGAGAGAGATCCGAAAGCGGCCTGACGGCTCGCGCGAGGAGGGTGGCACCGCCACCTCGGAGATGGCCCCCGCGACACCGCGGTCAACGGTGTAGGCCGCCAGCCGCCCCTTCTCCTGATCGACGAACATGACCACGCGGAGCGACCTGGTCGCCGCGTCACCCGCGAGCAGCGGCTCGACCGCCGCGAGTTCCTGTTCGCGACGGATGATCGCCGCCTCGGGCGTCCCGTTCTGCAGCATGAGCAGCTCGACCCAGTAGCCCTCGTCCGCCAGGCGGTCGGTGGCGGCCGCGGAGAGCCGCAGTTCGGGGCGACGCCGCCAGGAGACGACGATGTCGTAGATCGCCCGCGTCGGTGCGACCACGTCGATCATCGCCGTCCCCGGCCGCGTGGCGGTAATGTGCCCGGCCTCCGACCGCCACACCCCGTCGGGCTCGTGCCGCCAGCCCGCCAGGCCACCCGGCCCGACGTAACTGCCGGCGATCCGACTGCCGATCCGCGACACGCCCTCGATGACCTCGCGACGCACCCTCACCGGGCGGTCGGTCCCGCGCGGTGTCACGGTCACATGCTCCGCGTCGATCGCCTCAACCGCACCGTCGAGAAGGTCACCGCCGCGAAGGATGAAGCGAAAGGCCGCTGCCGCCGGCTCGCCCCGCGGTGGTGTGAAGCGCACGCCGGCGACGTCGTCGAGGTAAAACTCGAGCGGCGTGGCGAACGCAGGTGACCGCCAGGCGAGTGTCTCGCGATCGCCCTCAGCGGTGGCTCTCACAGGCAGCAACTCGCCCGGCAGCACGCCGCCCCCCGGCAGATCAAGGACCGCCACCGGCGCTGCGGCGACCACGGCGGAAGCCGCGACCGCGATCAGCACTGCCCAAACGTGACGCATGCGACTGGCCTCGATGGACGAAACGAACGAACGCTCCTCCATTATTATGCGTTACGGGCGCCACAGCCCGAAAAGCGCTGCCGGCTGGCCCCCAGTTGCAGCCTTCTACGGCGTTGCCGATACTTCTGCCTCACCTTTCAGGAGCCGTCTTTGAGCCAGTCTCACCATGATCACCGCCACTACCCGTGGCTGCTGATCATGTGCCTGTGCGGAGTCGATTACTTCAGCACCCTGGGCTACCAGCCCTCGATCGCCTTCGAGGGGGCCGGCACACTCGCCCCCCTGGCGACGCTGGTGCTCGTGCTCGTCACGCTCTTCGGCGCCCTGCCGATCTACAGCCACGTGGCCGGCGAGACGCCCGACGGGGTCGGGTCGATCGGCATGATCGAGCGGATGTTTAAGGGCTGGGGTGCCAAACTCGTCGTCCTCGTGCTGATCGGCTTTGCCGCCACCGACTTTGTGATCACGAAGACGCTCTCGGCCGCCGACGCGGCCGCGCATCTCATTTCTAATCCCCTGTACGAAGACCACGTGCCAACGTGGCTCCAGGGGCAGATGCCCACCACGATGTTTCTGCTCGTCATGCTCGGAGCGATGTTTCTCAAGGGCTACGGCGAGGTCGTGGGCGTGGCCACGGTGATCTGCACGGCCTTTCTTGGGCTGTCGTTGGTGGTGGTGCTCGCGAGCGTGTTCCATCTCGTCACGCACCCGGCCCTCCTCCAGCAGTGGTTCACGGAAATCTCCACCGGCAACTACCACCTTGGCCATGCCCCACTCTCCGGAACGGGACCGTGGGTGGCAATGGGAATCGCGGTGCTCGTGTTTCCAAAGCTCGCCCTCGGCCTCTCGGGCTTTGAGACGGGCGTGCTCCACATCCACATGGTCCGCGGCACCGAGGCCGACCCGCACAACGAACAGGCCCGGATCGCCAACACGCGGCGGATGATGCTGGTGGCGGCCCTGATCATGTCGTTCTTCCTGATTGGATCGTCGCTGGCCACCGGCACCAATACCCTGATTCCCGCCGAAGAGCTTCGCCTCGAACCGGTGAAGGGCAAGGCGATGGACAGGGCGCTGGCCTACATCGCCCACGGCGAGAGCCCGCACCCGATCTGCCCGCTCTTTGGCAGCGTGTTTGGCACGATCTACGACATCAGCACGATCCTGATCCTCTGGTTTGCCGGCGCCTCGGCGATGGGCGGCCTGCTCAACATGGTGCCCCGCTACCTGCCGCGGTACGGCATGGCGCCCACCTGGGCCAGCGCCTACCGGCCGCTGGTGCTGGCCTTCACGATCATCAACCTGATCGTAACGCTCGCCTTCCGGGCCGACGTCTCGGCCCAGGGCGGCGCCTACGCCACCGGCGTGCTCGTGCTGATGACCAGCGCCTGCATCGCCTCCTTCCTCCACGAGATGCGGAAGACGCCTGAGCCTCATCATGCTCTGGCCCTCTACAGCCAGCGGGTGGGCTTCGGGCTGATCACGCTGGTCTTCATCTACACCACGCTCGCCAACATGATCGAGCGGCCCGACGGCATCATCATCGCCTCGATCTTCATCGGCTGCGTGATGCTGCTCTCGTTCACGTCGCGGTTCTTGCGCAGCGACGAACTGCGGCTCAAGGAGTTTCGGTTCGCCGATCCTGCCGACCGGATGCTCTGGACCGACATCATTCTGGAAGGCGCCTTCCGCGTGCTGGTGCCGCACCGCCCCGGGAGCCGGTCGCTCGCGGAGAAGGAAGCCGAGATCCGTCGCAAGCACCGCATCCCCGAGACCGTGCCGCTCGTGTTCCTGGAAGTGCACTACGGCGACGTGAGCGAGTTCCAAAACGCGCCGATCATCTCGGCCCGGCAGGAGGGCACCCGGTTTGTGATCGTGGCCCGCGATGTCGTGTCCGTGTCGCACACGATCACCCAGGTGGCGATGGAGATGACGAAGGGGGGCGCGCCGCTCGACATCATCTTCGGCTGGAGCAAGGGCGGGAGCCTGAAACTGGCCCTCGACTACGTGCTCTTCGGCCAGGGTGACGTCCCCAACCGCGTGGTGGATCTGCTCGACACGGCGATCGCCGACCCCGCCAGGCGACCGACGGTGATTGTCGGGTGACCGGCTCAGTTGGTCGCCGCGAACGCGTTGTCGTCGGCGTCGACTTCACCTCGGCGCCGCGACCGCGAAAGCCGCTCACCGTGGCGATGAGCCGGCTTGTGGATGGCCCACGCACCGCGGTGATCCACCTCGACGCGATCCGCGAACTCCGCACGCTTGCCGCGTTCGACGACCTACTCCGCGAGCCGGGCGACTGGCTCGGCGGCTTCGACCTCCCCTTCGGTCAGTCGCGGACGCTGATCGAGCACGAGGGCTGGCCGACCGACTGGCGGGAGTTCGTGCGGTTCTACTGCGGACAGGAGCGAGAGATGCTCCGCGACGTGTTTCGCCGCTGGTGCGCGGGCCGCCCCGCCGGCGACAAGTTTGCCTGGCGGCAGGCCGACAAGCCGGCGGGGTCGAGCCCGGCGATGCGCTGGACCAACCCGCCGGTCGCCTGGATGATGCATGCTGGCATCGGGCGGATGCTCGACGCGGGGCTTTCGTTTCCGGCACATCGCGTGGCGGGCCGCGGCCAAGCCCGCAGGAGGATCGCCCTGGAGGCCTACCCGGGATATACGGCGCGACAGGTCTGCCGGAGGTCCTACAAGAGCGACACGCCGGCGATGCAAACGGCTGAACGTCGCGCCAACCGCCGCGCCATACTCGACGCGCTCGTCGCCGGCAAAGCCGGTCTCGACGTGCGGCTGGAGGTTTCCGCCGCACTCGCGCGGCGGATGATCGCCGACGGCGCCGGCGACCTACTCGACGCCGCGATCTGCAGCCTCCAAGCAGCCCACGCCTCGCTGCGGCGCGGCTACGGCTTCCCGCGCGACCTCGATCCTCTCGAGGGCTGGATCGCGAGCGTGCCGCCGCCGCCCACGTAGCACAGGTTGGCAACCTGTGCCCAACCACTGTCATTCCACCGCAGGTTACCAACCTGCGGCTACGTAGCACAGGTTGGCAACCTGTGTCTAACCAACGCGGCTGTACCGCAGGTTACCAACCTGCGGCTACGGGACAACGCGGCCTCACGCCAGCTCGAACACCGCCTCGATCTCGACGGCCACGCCCAGCGGCAGCGAGCCCGCGCCAAACGCGCTTCGCACGCCCACGCCGTGGTCCGGCCCCCAGACCTCGGCGAACAGTTCGCTGCAGCCGTTGATCACGTGCGGGTGCTGAACGAAATCGGCCGGGCAGTTCACCAGGCCCATCAGTTTCACGACCCGACCGATGCGGTCGAGGCTGCCGAGATTGGCCACGAGCGTGGCCAGGATCGACAGGCCCGTCAGCCGGGCCGCAGCCTTGCCGGCATCGGCATCGAGCTCAGCGCCCACCTTGCCCTTCACGAGCGAGCCGTCGGCCTGGAGTGGCAAGTGGCCCGAGACGTAGACCATTCGGTCAACGACGAGGTAGGGCTTGTAGGCGCCGGCCGGCTTGCCCACGGGAGGCAGCACGAGGCCGAGTTCGGCAATCCGGGCATGGGGCGAGGCGGTCATGGCTGGAGTTCCTTTCGTCGTGGGATCAGGTGGCGTGCAGGGCAGCGTCGATCCGGTCGAGGATCGTGCGGACGATTTCCCGGTCGGTCGTCGGCCGCCGCAGACTCTTGGCATGCGGTTCGTCGGTGGCGATCAGCCCCTGGAGGTGCAGAGCCTGGGCCATCGTGTGCTTGTAGGCCGGCACAGGCGGACGAAACGCGAAGTCGCCGAGGGCCTGCAGGGCGTCGTCGAGTTCGTCGAAGCGAGAGTCGCCGGCAGCCCACCACTGATCGCGCTTCGCGAAGGCGGCAGGCGCGGCGGTTGAGAGCCCGAGCAGCCAGTCGCTGCCGTAGCGGACCATGTCGATGGCGAGATCGTTGCCGGTGAACACGTGGAAGTCGGGCCGCACGCGGTCGCGCAGCGCGAGCCGCTCCCACTCCAGCCGCCGCGAGAGCGACGAGTGCTTCGCCCCGAGGCAGTTGGGGATCTGGAGCAGTTCGGCGTAGCCGTCAATCGAGAGCATCCGGCCACAGGGCACGAAGGCGGTGGAGAGTTCGAAACCGATGAACGACGGCATCCGGCGGGCGAGGGCCTTGTAGCCGGCGAGCATCGCCGCGTCGCCACCGGCGGTGAGGCCATACGACGGAAAGATCACGGGCGTGGCGGCCGCGGCCACGATCATCTCGATCTGGGTGCCGTAGGCCGCCTCGTCGAAGGCGGCGCCGGGCTCGTCCACCACACAGGCTCCGGCAACGAGTGTGCCGTTCGGCCCCACGGCGTCGCGAGCGATCGTGAGCGTCTGGCGGCGGGTGGCGTCGTCGATCAGCTGCACATAGCCCGTGTCCATGTTGATGGCGGGCGTGATCCCGGCGGCCCAGGTGCGGGCGACATGGGCGGCAAAGCCCTCCCAATCGACCGTGAGATCTGCCTTCATCGGCAGGAGGATCGCCGACATCCCGGTGATGACACGGCGGGGACGGATGAGCGACGCAGGGTCGATAGACATGGTGGCTGTCATGGCAGACAGTATCGGCGAAGAAGCCGACGTCGCCAATGCCGACGCGGCCCGCTCCGCGATTGCCACCGCCGATGCACACCTCTCCCACCAGACGCATTCGCAACGACCGCTCCGCCGGGTTCACGATCGTGGAGCTGCTGGTCGTGATCGCGATTCTCGGCACGCTCGTGGCCCTGCTGCTGCCGGCCATCCAGGCGGCCCGGGCAGCTTCCGCCCGCACCCAGTGCGCGAGCAACCTGAAGCAGATCGGCATCGCGTGCCATGCCTATCACGAGGCGAAGCGGACGCTGCCGAGGTACCGCCGCTGCCCCGACCTATCGACCACCGCCGATCCCGTCACGGGCCAAGCACCCGACGTGGACTGCAACTCGCTCACGAGCGCCACGACCTACACCGGTCCGAACGAGGAGTGGTGGGCCCCGTACGACAACCGCCCCGGATCGAACGTCTGCACGCAGCTCGATGGTGGCTATCCGCGTGGCATTCTCTGGCCCTACGTCGAGCAGAACCCGGCGATCTTCGCCTGCCCCCAGGGCTTCGACCTCGACCCCGCGAGCACCACCTACGGCCGGCGGTTCCAGTGCAGCTACGGAATGAACTACGTGACGAACGGTCCCACCGGCCGCAAGCTCCCCGACATCTCGCGAGGCAACGGCACGGCCAAGGTGATCATCGTCTGGGACCACGGCCGTACGCCGGGCTGCGCCAACTCGAAGATCGCCGCCCCGCGGGGCCCCTGGAAGCAGGCTGACGGCACGTTCGTGCTCGACTCCGACACAACGCACTATCCCGTTCGACGGCACCAGGGCGTGTTCAGCGCCCTCTACTGCGACGGACACGTCGGCTCGCTTCAGCAGACCGACCTGCTCGACAGCATGTTCCAATGGTCTGGCGAGTGACGGCTGGTCGCCGGCGGTGAAAAACGGCTCGGAAAGCGGCTCTTTCGGGTGGAGTTCCAGTAGCGCCTAACAGTCTGCGAGGCCGCCGACGGCTCTGCCCTCCACCCTGGCCTCACCATTTACGGGGTAATCTCGACCACGTCCGGAGATGAATGAGCCGCGGGAATCGGAAGGCCATCCTGCCTCAGACCATCGAGATGGAACTCAACGGCTTCGTGAATCAGACGGCTAACATCATCACGAGTTGCACCGACCGCGACGCACCCCGGCAGATCCGGAACGTAGGCGCCGAAGCCGGTTTCAGACTCCTCAATCACCACGAGATATCTCATGCGTCATTCTCCTCGGAACATCTATCGGCCCGCGTCGCCTGCTTGAGGCCCGCATGCTTCAGCACGCTGTTGAGCGTGCCAGCAGGCACATCCGCAGACTCCTTGCCTGCCACGGTCACCGTACCCGTCTTTGCAGGGTGCCGAAACTGTCGGTGGCTACCGCGTCGTCGAACCTGCACCCAACCGTCGACCTCAAGTTGCTTGAATCAGATCGCGGACTCTGGTGGGCATACGTATAGCGTAGGTGCTACGGCGGTGTCTTGGCAAGGGTCAAAGGATAGGACGATCCACGGCACTTCCGCACGCGTTTGACCAACGACGAGCGTTCGATGGAGTGCAGTCCAAGGCCCTTCGCGGCACTGCCGGCGCGGCCTCACGCCCGGCGAATACCTTTCGCCGCCATCCGGCTCCAAGCCGCGGCGAGCGAGCCGTCGACGTCGATACCCCGGCAACCGGCCTCCACGACCGTGACCTCGTAGCCGAGCCGACGGGCGTCGAGGGCCGTGCCGAGCACGCAGAAGTCGGTCGCGAGACCGGCCAGCACGACTTCCCGGACACCCGCCTCGCGGAGCAGCGCGTCGAGGCCAACTGCCGTCGTGCCGTCGTTCTCAAAAAACGCCGAATAGCTGTCGATGCTTTCGTGGACACCCTTGCGGAGCACGGTGGCATGCGGCGGAACGTGCAGTCCGGGATGCAACGCGGCACCCGGCGTGCCGGCGACGCAGTGGTCGGGCCAGAGAATCTGCTCACCGGTGGGAAGCGTGATTCGGTCAAACACCCGCCGACCGGGATGGCTCGACGCAAACGAGACGTGCCCCGGCGGATGCCAATCCTGCGTGAAGATGACCTGCTCAAACTTCCGCACGAGCTCGTTGACCACGGGCAGGATCGCCTCGGCATCGGGCACGGCCAGCGCACCAGCCCCGCAAAAGTCATTCTGCACATCGGTGATCACGAGCGCGGACGTCGCCATGGGACCATCGTACCGCCAACGCGGTTGCGCTTCCTGGGGTTGTCTCGTATGATCATCACGCCTCCAGGGAGCTCCCATGTCGTCCTATCCCCGCATCGCCCGATTCCGTTCCGTGGCCGAACTCCGCAGCCACCTTGCCACGCTCGACGCGCCGATCCCGCTCGACGACGTGTCGCTCTCCGCCGCCGCGGGCTCGCCGTTGGCCGAGCCGCTCGTGCTCGGCGGCCGCACCATCGGCAACCGCTGGTGCATCCATCCGATGGAAGGCTGGGACGGCAGCCCCGAGGGCGCGCCCACCGAGATCCTCCTGCGCCGCTGGCGGCACTTTGGGCTCAGCGGCGCGAAGCTGATCTGGGGGGGGGAAGCAGTGGCCGTGCTCGCCGAGGGCCGGGCCAATCCCAACCAGCTCTGCGCGCCGGCCTGCGGCCGCGCCGGATTCAAGGCTCTGCTCACCGAGGTGAAGACGGCGCATCGCGAGAAGTGTGGGCGTGACGACGACCTCGTCGTGGCACTCCAACTCACGCACTCGGGCCGGTTCAGCAAGCCGGTGGCCTCGGGCCGCGTCCCGCGGATCGCCTACCACCATCCGCTGCTCGACGCCCGCCACGGCGTCGACCCCCGCGACGACGCCTGCCTGCTCACCGACGCCGACGTCGAGCGGCTGATCGACGCTTACCTTGCCGCCGCGAAAGACGCCGAGGCGGCCGGCTTCGACATGGTGGACCTCAAGGCCTGCCACGGCTACCTCGTGCACGAGTTCCTCTCGGCCCGCCGACGGCCGGGCCGCTGGGGGGGCGACTTCGCCGGTCGCACACGGCTGCTCACCACGCTCATCGAGCGGGTGAAAGCGGAATGCCCGCGGCTGCTGATCGGCGTCCGCCTCTCGCTCTTCGACATGGTGCCCTGGCACATGGTGAACGGCCACGGTGAGCCGTTTTCATGTGAAGACTCGCTCCCTTACGACTGCGGCTTCGGCGTGGATGAAGCGAACCCGCTTACCTACGACCTCGCCGAGCCGATCGCACTCTTGAAGGTGCTTCGCGATCTCGGCGTGTGCGCCGTGAACCTCACCGCGGGCAGTCCTTACACCGTGCCGCATATCCAGCGGCCAGCGGCGTTTCCGCCGTCCGACGGCTACCCGCCGCCGGAAGATCCGCTCATCGGCGTCTGGCGGCAGATCGACGCCTGCCGGCAGGCGAAGGAGGCGGTGCCCGACTTGCCGCTGGTCGGTTCGGGCTACACGTATCTCCAAGACTACGCCGTGCATGCCGCGCAGGCGGTGGTGGCCCGCGGCTGGATCGACTCAGTGGGCCTCGGCCGAATGGTGCTTTCGTATCCGTCGCTGCCGGCCGACGCGCTGGCCGGCACGCCACTGGTGCGCGGCTCGATCTGCCGCACGTTCTCCGACTGCACGACCGCCCCGCGGCACGGCCTGCGGAGCGGCTGCTACCCGCTCGACGCTTACTACAAGGCGTTGCCCGAGGCGGCCGAGGTGAAGGCAATCAAGGCCCGCGCGGAAGCGTGACCGCCACGTAGCCGCAGGTTGGCAACCTGCGGTATCGCAGCCCCACCACCGGTTCAGGTGCAGGTTACCAACCTGCACCTACGTTGCGGCAGGATGCCAAACCACTCCACGTAGCCGCAGGTTGGCAACCTGCGGTATCGCAGCCCCACCACCGAATGATGCAGCGGGCACTGGTCACCGCCGGCTGGGCCTGAACCACCGGCCCGCCGGGCTGGCGAGGAGGGCGGGCAGCACCACGAGGTCGCCCACGAGCGCCGCGGCCACCAGCAACGACAGCATCCAGGCAAACCGCTGCGTGGGGGCAAACTCGCTTGGTGCAAACGCCAGTATTCCAAGCCCGCACACCAGCGAGCTGGCACAGAGGGCCGCCGCCGAATGCCGAAACGCCGCATGCACGGCGGCAATGCGGGCCATCACCGAGGCAGCCTGGGTGCCGCCCGTGCCCTCCGCCAGGCCACGGCGAAAGAACGTCAGGAAGTGGAACGTGCCATCCACCGCCATGCCCAGCGCGATCGACGCTGTCATCACGCTGCCGATGTCGAGAGCCGAGCCGGTCCATCCCAGCAGCCCAAAGAGGAGGATCATCGGAAACACGTTGGGGATCATCGCCACCGCACCGGCCACCACGCCCCCTTCAACCACCATCATCACCAGTGAGATCACCCCGCATGCGGAGAGAAAACTCGTGAACAGGTCGTGCAGAAGCGTCTTCTGGATCGCGTTGATCAACGGCATCACGCCGGTGTAGTCGGCCCGTACGCCCTCTGCGACGCCGCCGTGGGCCGCCACGATCGGCTCCACGCGGTCGCGGACCATCTTCAGGAAATTGCCGAAGTCGATGCCCGCAAGCGCGGAGGTGCGGGCGGTGACCCGCCAGAGCTGATCGCCGCTGACGTCACGAATCATTCGCATCTCCGCAAGGCCGGAAAGATTCGCCTCGAGCCTGCGGGCGATCACCGCCTTGCGGATCGCCGCGCGCGAGCCCGACGACGGCTCCGCCTCCGGCATGAAGAGCGCCGCCGACACCACGCCCGTCACACCCAGCAGTTCGCCGAGCGCCGCCCCCACTTCGCGCACCATGTCGAGCCGCTCCGCCGGGCGGATCTCCGATGTGCCGCCGAACCGCAGCACCACTTCCACCGGCGCGAGCGGACCGATGTGCTTCTCCAGCCAGCGATAGTCGCGGATCACCCGGGTCTCGGGCGTGAACAGCGTATCGATCGCCACCGACGTACGGATCCCAGGCACACCGACAGCCGCGACCGCCATGGCCCCGAGCGAAACAGCAACGATGGTCAAGCAGTGGCGGATCGTGAACGTGGCAAACCGCGCCGACGGGCCGTCGTCCACGGGTTGCCGATCGAGTCGTCGCCGGATCGGCCAGCGCGAAAAGAACCCCGGGACCACCAGAAAGAGCACGGCCAGCGTGGCCATCACTCCCACGGCCGCGTGGAACCCAAACACGCGAATCGGCTCGAGTTCGCTGACGACGAGCGAGATCAGCCCGAGCGCCGTCGTACCCGCGGAGAGCGTGCAGGGCAGCCAGCCGGTCTTCACCGCCCGCAGGGCCGCTCCCTCCGCGGGCCCCTGCTGCCGCGCCTCCACGAGGTAGTTGACGAGGTGGATGCCCCCCGACACGCCGAGCGTGAGCACCAACAGCGGCATCACGATCAGAACTGGGTTCATCCGGTCTCCCCAGGCCGTCAGTGACGTGAAGCAGAGCCCGACGCATGCCAGCGAGAGAAGAAAGACCAACACCGAGTATCGCAGCGACTTCAGCGACCACCACGTGAGCAGGAAGATGAGCAGGGCCGCGGGGCCGCCGTAGACTCGCATGCTCTCGGCACTCGCATCGTCTACCGACACGTTGTCGATCACCGGGCCGGCGACGTGGAGGTCGTCAACACTCGTCGTCGCCGTCCGCAGAAGTGTGTCGCGGATCCAGGCTGTCGCCCGGCGGCGATCCGCGAGCCCCGCGCGGGTAAAGCCGATCACCACGCAGGTCTGCTTGCCATCCGGCCCAATGATCACCCCCTTCAGCCGCTCGATCGCAGCCTCGCGGTCGAGCGCGAGCGGCGGCTGCACGAGCCGCTCCAAGGCCTCCGCTCCCGAGACGACCGATTCAAACCACGGTCGGCCCGCCGCGTCTGTCGGCGAATTCGAGCCGGTTGCCTCCTCGATGAAGCGGTCGATCGCCGGGGCACCGACCGTGCATCCGGGCCAGGAGGCTACCACCACGTCGCCGCTCTCGAACTCCCGCGTGAACTGGTCGTAGGCCACCCGTGGGGCGAACGACTCGGGCACCCACTCGATCGGGGTTGTCGATTCCACACTGAGAATGCTGATCGCCGACATCACGATCGTCGGCGCGGCCGCCAGGAGCACTCCCACCGTGATCAGGCTGAGCAGGAAAAGGCGGGTCCACGGAGGCCGCTGCCTCGTCTCGTTGCCGTGACCCGTGCCATGCGCCGTCATCGCGCTCATCTCGTGCTCATGAAGCCCGCAGCCTCGATTCCCGGCCGGCGCGGCACCCGAGATACGATACGGCCTCCGTTCCGAAGCGATAGCCGGCCCGGATTTCGGGCGGCGCGGCCAGCCTTTTGAACCTGCACCGGCACGCTCGCTCGGACGTATCCGTCTGTTGGGTGGAAACACCATCCCGGATCGCCCGCGTCCCAGAGGACCGTGCCACCTGTGAGCCTCTCCATGCGCCGCGCCGCTCTCCGCTCCGCTGTGAGCAGAAAGTGTCTTCTGTGATGCGATGCGTTCGGGCCCGTATTCGCATGATTTCATTCCGAATAAGCGGCTTCTGCCTACCATCGGGTTTACGGTCGGGAGAGGAACCGGCCTCACCATGGTCGTTCCTCTGAATGATTCGCTTCCCGGCTACGGAAGGCCTTCCATCCTTTCTGGTGAAGGAGGTGTTCACATGCTTCGCTGGGCCATCCTGTTTTTGATCGTGGCCATCATTGCCGGTGTGTTCGGTTTTGGTGGCATTGCAGTAGCGGCGACTGACATCGCGAGACTGCTGTTCGTCGTGTTTCTGGTTCTTTTCGTGATCGCGTTGGTCGCAGGGCGGCGGGTCACATCCCCGCCTTTCTAAGACATCCCGTCCATTCCATCACTTCCATCAATGAAACTGGAGACAGCCATGAACGAACTAACATTCAAGGGCGAGTGGAACGAGTTGAAGGGCAAGCTCAAGCAGAAATACGCCCAATTGACCGAGGACGATCTCATCTATGCCAAGGGCAAGGAAGACGAACTTCTGGGCCGTCTTCAAAAGAAGCTGGGACAGGGACAGGATGAGATTCGGCAGGTTATCGCCAATCTCTAGCTGGCTGAGTTGGGAAAAGAGCAGGCCCGATGCGGAAGATCCTGCCCCGCCTCGGCGACCCGCTTGAACTTCCGCGACTCGCGCCCGCTCACGTCCCACCCACCGACTGGGGCAAACTCGTGCAGGCCGATGCCGAGCGCGACCACCAAACGCGGCTGCCCGGGTACCCAGGCATGCCCGTTTGGCCGCTCGCCCGCATCCGCTGATCTCCTCTTATACTGGCGGCCTTCTCCCGCCCCCCTTCGCCGCATCGCGGCCGGTGCCCTGAATGCCCTGGTCGCTCCCACAGACGCGACAGCCGGAACTGATGGACGATCCGGCGATCGCGGAGGCCGACCATGTTCACGCCCTGCGCGCCCTCGCACGAATCAACGCCGTGTCCCGGACGGCCAGCGGGATCGCCGCGGCGGTGGAGCGGATCCTCGCGGGTGATGCATCGCACACCGACGAACCAATCGTCGTTGACGTGGCCTGCGGTGGCGGCGACGTGACGCTCGACGTTGCCCGGCGGCTGCACCGCCGCGGTCTCCGCAGCGTGCGGGTCGTGGGCGTGGACATCAGCCCGCGGGCCGTCGAGCGGTCCCGGGCACTCGCCGCGCGCTCCGGCGTCGCAGCGACATTCGAGGTCCGCGACGTGCTGGCCGACGGCTGCCCGCCGTGCGCGGTGGCTGTCAGTTCCCTCTTCCTTCACCACCTCGACGACGCCACAGCGGCGAGGCTGCTCGGGAGCATGGGCACTGCATCGCGATGCGGGGTTGTCGTGTCGGACCTCATTCGCAGCCGCATGGGCCTCACCCTCGCGGTGGTTGGCACAGCGATCCTCTCGTCGTCGCGGGTCGTCCGCGTGGACGGGCCGCTCTCGGTGCGGGCCGCGCGGACGCCGGATGAATATCGCACGCTCTGCACCACAGCCGGCCTCCGCGGTGCGGCGATTCACCGCGCCTGGCCGGAGCGGGTGCGGATTGAGTGGCGCCGCGGCTCCCGGAAACTCCCGTCATGACGCCAGGCACCGCATCCGTCGCCGCCGCGGTCGAGGAGTCGCTCGCGCTGCCTCCGGCTGCTGACCGCTCAGACGGGTCAGTTTGAACACGAGCCCCAGCGTGATGGGAAGCCCGCGGCCTTACGGCCGTTCGGCTTTCTGAACTGCCGTCCAAGCCCAACGCCGTGAGGCGTGGGACGCGGCCAGGACAGGGCCCTGATCCTTCCCAACGCCGTGAGGCGTGGGACGAACCGCCACCAGACGCCGCCCCCAGCGTGATGCGCCCGAGGCCTTACGGCCTTCGGCTTGTACGAAACCTATCCAAGCCCAACGCCGTAAGGCGTGGGACGCGGCCAGGACAGAGCCCTGAGCCTTCCCAACGCCGTGAGGCGTGGGACGAACCGCCACCAGACGCCGCGCCCAGCGTGATCCGCCCGAGGCCATTCGGAATCCGTGCCCGTCGGAATCCCGCTACACCCGCGGGATCTCGTAGCCGGCCCGTGGCGTGCGAGCCGCAATCGCCGCCGCCTGCTCGTCGCCGATGATCTTTTCCGCCGCCGGATCCCAGGTGATCGTTCGGCCGAGCCGTGCGGCAATCGCCGAGAGATGGCAGGTGTTCATCGCTACCACGTGGCTGAACACGTCTGACACCGGCAAGCCGCCTTCGCGGATGCAGCGGTAGAAGTTTGTCTTGTGATCCTCGAAGGGCTTGCCCTTATAGAGGGCCACAACGTCGGCGTCGGTGAACTTGTCCTTGTCCCAGCCCTCTTCAACGGGCTTTCCGGTGACCTTCTCGCGATTCACAAAAATCCGCCCCTTCGTGCCCTCAAAGAGGATGCCGTTGTCGCCGCGGCTCGTGACCACCATCTCGACGCCGCTGGGGAACGTGCAGTTCACGGCGAAGTCATCCGACGTGTTGTAGCAGTCGTCCACCGTGGGATAGCCGTCCTTGAAGGGCACGGGATGCTTGGCGTCGGTGCCGTTGATCTTCGTGGGGCCCTTGCCTTTCGCGTCTTCCTTCAGCGCCCACTGGGCGATGTCCACGTGGTGCGCGCCCCAGTCGGTGAACTTGCCGCCGGAGTATTCGTACCACCAGCGAAACTCGTAGTGGCATCGCCTCTCGCGGTAATCGACCTTCGGAGCCTGGCCGAGCCACATCTCCCAGTCGAGTTCCTTCGGCGGTTGCGCGACGGGGAACGGGCCGCCCGTCGGACTGCCGTTGATGCCGACCGTCACCTTCTTGATGTCGCCGAGTAGGCCCTTGTGGACCATGTTCACCGCCCGCAGGAACTGATCCTTCTGGCTCCGCTGCTGCGTGCCGATGAAAAACTGGAGCTTCGGAAACTTCTCCGCGGCGGCACGGGCCAGCCGGTTTTCCTCGAGCGTGAGCGAGAGCGGCTTCTGGCAGAACACGTGCTTGCCGGCCTGCAGGGCCTCGATCGCGATCTTCACGTGCCAGTGGTCCGGCGTGACGATGCTCACGACGTCGATGTCGTCGCGGTCGAGCACGTGGCGGTAGTCGCGATAGGCATCGGCCTTGCACTTGCCGGAGTTGTCGTCGTTGCGGCACCGCTCGGCGTGGCGGTTGTCAACGTCGCACACGGCGACGATGTCGCCGAACTGGGCGTGGCCCTGCGCGTCGCCCGTGCCCATCGAGCCGGTGCCGATGCAGCCGATCCGCGCACGGTCATTGGCGGCGGCGTTGGCAAACGCGGTGGTCGTCCAGGCGAACGTGGGCACGAAGCCCCCGGTCAGGGCGGCCGCTCCGGAGAGCGACCCCGACAGAAAACCGCGACGCGACGCACCATGAGATCCCGACATGTGATTCACTCCGTAAACGGCTCGATCGACAACGATGCTCCGAGCCTATACCGGCGCCGCTGCCGCGACCATCCCACCAATCCGGGGATCATGATCGCAAGCAGTCGTGCTCCGGTTGGCTCCGGTACCGCGATGAGCGAGATCGCGTCGGTCTCGTTGGCGGCGTTCACATAGTTCACCGAGACGACGGCGGGCGAGGTCGGGTAGTTCTGGGTACCGCCGCCGGCCCACGCGCTGGCTGAAGCCGCGTCGAGGCCGATGACTGCGTTCGTCCAGGCCACACCGCTGATCCGCGATCCGCTCGTGAAGTTGTCGCCACCCACCTGAGCGATACTCGTCATCCGCTTGAGCGTATTCTGCCCGCCGGGCGACCAGCCGGCGACGTTTGCGAGCGTCAGCGATTGCGTCACGAGGCCGGCGCCGTTGATCTGCGTGCCCGTCGCCTGCACGGTGAGGTTCACGGTCGTGCCCGACCGCGTCACGGCGAACGAGAGTTGCACCGCCTGATTGGCTGCCATCCGCGTGGACGACGAGCCGTAGTTGACCCGGCCCACGCCCACGCCTGCCGCAAACAGCGACCAGTTGTTGAACGTCGGGCTGTACTGAAAACCAGCATCGACGG
>CAMBSN010000060.1 GCA_945870505.1 Candidatus Kuenenia stuttgartensis
CGTGCGGGCGATTTCGCCGACCACGGCCTGGAGCCATGGAGCCCGATCCGTGTCGGTCAGCGGCCTGCCGAGCCTCATTTTCCTCACGTTTTCAGCTGAATGCAGGTCGTCGGCGTCGAGAAACGGCATCACGAGTCGGTCTGCCAGAAGCCTGCCGATCACAGTCTTTCCGGAGCCAGAAACCCCCATCAGGAGGAGTGGTGCCTGCGAGTGGCTGGTGCTCATGGGGAAAGCCGGCCGAGGGGAGCGGGATAGCGGATGTGGCCCGATTATTCAAGCGTGTTGACAGGTGACCGAAGCAGATTTAGATTTCCTCCCTCGCCGCAGTTCTGCTCGCCGGTCTCGGATTTTTCCGGGTTTTCGCGTGGGCAGGCTTGGAATCGGGCCTCTCGCGAGGCTGCTTTTCGGCCCGGACGCGATATCCGCTCAGGATATTCGAAAGTCCGGCTGCGAATCGAACGATGCAGATGGTCCGGGATCGCGTTGCCGTCCCGTGCTGTCGATGACAGATACGTCTGGGAGTAATGCCGTGGCCGGGCCGACACAGGAAATCATCCGCATCCGCATGGAGGCCTACGACCATGCCGTGCTCGACCAGAGCGCGGCGGAGATCGTTGACACCGCGAAGCGGACCAACTCTGAGGTGCACGGCCCCATCCCGCTCCCCACTCGGATCGAGCGGTACACGGTGCTCTCGAGCCCCCACGTCGACAAGAAGGCGCGGCAGCAGTACGAGATTCGGACGCACAAGCGGGTCATCGACATCATTCAGGCGACGGCAAAAACGATCGAGGCGCTGAACAAACTCAGTCTTCCGGCCGGCGTCGACATCAAGATCAAGGCTTCTTCGAGGTAGGGTATCGACGGTTACGGCCGTCGAAGGTCATACGAGGTTCATCACAGGAGCGCACGAAAGGGCATGCTTGGAAGGCGTTGCGGGTAAGGCTGGAAACGAGAGTTTCCTTCGCTCCTGCAGCCAACGGCTTCGAGCGTGAATGCGGGGCATCGAGCCGCGGCGGCCGCACAAGTGGTCGTTGGCAGGGGCGGTGTCGCGACGGCGACCAAATAACATCATGGCTGCATCAACGAAGACATCTGGCAAACACGGCCGCAAGGGCCCTGCCGATCGAACCGGCCGCAAGGGGCTCTTGGGCCGCAAGGTCGGGATGACGCAGATTTTCGATGCCGATGGTGCCGTGGTTCCCGTCACCGTGATCGAGGCCGGCCCGTGCCCCGTGATGCTCGTCCGTTCGCCCGATCGCGACGGCTATGCGGCCGTGCAGATCGGCTTTCTCGATAAGCCGCGTCGGCTGGCCAGTAAGAGCCTTCGCGGACAGGTGGCGAAGCTTGACAGTCGGCGGTCCAAGCGACGCGCCGAAGGGGGCGTGGCTGTCGTTGCGAAAGCCGGCTGCGAGCCCCAGCGTTTCGTTCGCGAGCTTCGCGGTGTCTATGACGGAGCCGAGGTCGGGCAGGTGCTGACCGTCGATGTCTTCGAGGGCATTGATTTCGTGGACGTCACTGGCACGACGAAGGGCCGTGGCACCGCTGGCGTGATGAAGCGCCACGGGTTCAAGGGTCAGCGTGCCAGTCACGGCGTGAAGAAGGTGCACCGCCATCAGGGTGGCACGGGCATGAACACCTCGCCGGGCCGCGTGTTCAAGGGTAAGCGAATGGCAGGCCGCTACGGCAACGAGCGGTCGACGATGCGAAATGTGAAGCTTGTTCGCATCGACAAGGAGAACAATCTCCTTGTGATTCGCGGGGCGGTTCCCGGGCCGATCGGCTCGTATGTCACCGTGATGCAGACCAACAAGATCCGTAAGGTCGGTGGCCCGGCGGCCCCGACCGGCAAGAAGAAGGCTGGTGGGAAGTGAACATCGCCGTCTACGACATGTCGGGCAAGCAGGTCGGCTCGTACGAGATCGACCCCGCCGAAATCGCTCCTCGTGTGAGCAAGCAACTCCTGCACGATGCTGTGGTCATGTACCAGGCCAATCAGCGGCAAGGCACGCAGAAGACGAAGACTCGTGGCGAGGTCGCCGGCTCGACCCGGAAGCTCTACAAGCAGAAGGGCACGGGCAATGCCCGAGCTGGTGGTCGGCGAAGCGGTACCCGCCGCGGGGGTGGCCACATCTTCGCCAAGCGGCCTCGCGACTTCGGCTGGCGCATGCCCCGCAAGGCCCTGCAGCAGGCTGCTCGCATGGCGCTTGCCTCGCGGATCGCTGACGACGAGGTCAAGCTCATCGACTCGTTGGCGGTGAGTGAGCCCAAGACTGCCGTCGTGGCCGGCATGCTCAAGAAACTGGGCCTCGGCGAGAAGACGGTGCTCTTCGCTCCCGAGAAGCATGATGCGGCTTTTTGGAAGAGCGCCCGCAACATCGACGGCGTGTCGGTTTCGCCAGTGGCGGAGCTCAATGCCTGGTCGATCCTGCGTCCTCGCTCGATCCTCATGACTCGGGCAGCGATCGACGCATTTCGGGCCTCGGCCGTGGAGGCCAACAAGCCTGCCGCTGCCGCGGTGAAGAAGAAGCCGGCAAAGAAGCCCGCTGCCCGCCCCGCGAAGAAGGAGGCGAAGTAAGTCATGTCCGTCCCCATCGCTCCCGCTCCGGCTTTTTCGCCGCGGCTCAGTCCGCATCAAGTGATCGTTCGCCCGCTCGTGACCGAGAAGGGCATGCATCGGGCAAACCGCCACAACGCCTACTCCTTCGAGGTCGTTGGCGAGGCCAACAAGGCCGACATTCGCCGGGCCGTCGAGGAGATGTTTAACGTCAAGGTCGAGAAGGTCGCGGTGCAAAACCGTGTCGGCAAGATGCGGCGAAGCCGCGTCCGCCGCACGAGCACCAAGGCGTGGAAGAAGGCGATCGTTACGCTCAAGCCCGACTTCAAGATCAACCTGTTCTGATTCGCCGCACCGCACTCCTCCAGCACACATCATCATGGGCATCCGCACCTACAACCCAACGAGTCCCGGTCGCCGCGGCGCCAGCGTCTCCGACTTTGCCGAACTGACGGCAGGAGCCGAGGCGCCGAAGGCCCTTCGGCTGCGCAAGAAGAAGAAGGGCGGCCGCAACAACCAGGGCAAGATCACTTCACGGCATCGTGGCGGCGGCCACATGCAGCACTATCGTCTGATCGACTTCCGTCGCAACAAGGATGGCATTCCCGGCGTGGTCCACTCGGTGCAGTACGACCCGAATCGCACCTGTCGCGTGGCGCTCGTCCACTATGCCGACGGCGAGAAGCGGTTCATCCTGGCTCCGGAGGGCCTGAAGGTCGGCGTGACGCTGATGAGCGGCGAGACCGCCCCGCCGGAAGTTGGCAACTGCCTGCCGATGTCAGCGATCCCGCTGGGCATGCAGATCCACAACATCGAACTCCAGCAGGGGCGTGGTGGCCGCCTCTGTCGCTCTGCCGGTTCGTCGGCGGTGCTCGTTGCCCGTGAGGCCCAGTGGGCGCAGATCACGCTGCCCTCGGGCGAGATTCGCCGCGTGCCGGCGGCCTGCCGGGCGACGATCGGCGCCATTGGCAACTCAGAACACATGAACGTCCGTCTTGGCAAGGCGGGCCGCTCGCGGTGGATGGGCATCCGCCCGCACGTCCGCGGCACGGCCATGAACCCGATCGACCACCCGCACGGCGGTGGTGAAGGTCGTACCAAGGGCGGTCGTCATCCGGTCAGTCCGACCGGCAAGAGCGCTAAGGGTGGCGGTACGCGGAAGCCCCGCAAGCCGTCGGGGGCCGCCATCATCCGTCGGCGGAAGAGTCGCCGCTACGGCCAGTTGAAGCTGAGGTAATCCATGGGACGCAGTGCAAAAAAGGGGCCGTACGTCGACCCTCGCGTGTTCGAGAAGGTCGAGGCCCAACTTGCCAGCGGCAAGCGGGATCCGATCAAGACCTGGTCGCGGTCCTGCACGATCGTGCCCGAGTTCATCGGCCTGACCTTCATGGTGCACAACGGCAAGCAGCACATCAAGGTGGTCGTTTCCGAAGACATGGTTGGCCACAAACTCGGCGAGTTCTCGCCCACACGGACGTTCCGTGGACACGGTGGCAAGGTGAAGGAGGCGCCCGCGGGGAAGTGACCGCGGCAACGAAATAAGCCATGGCCTACACAGCGACTCACAAATACGCTCGGATCAGCCCCCGCAAGGTGCGGGCGCTGGCCGATCTCGTTCGCGGCAAGTTTGCCGACGAGGCGCTCGATATCCTCCGGTTCCAGCCGCATCGCGGCGCCCGGATGCTCGAGAAGGTGATCAAAAGCGCGCTCGGCAACGCCGAGCACCAGCAGGCGCCCGGCGTGGACGACTTGGTGGTCGTTGATGCGCGGATCGACGGCGGCCCGATGTTCAAGAGAATCCGTCCGCGGGCTCGTGGCATGGCGTTTGGGATCAAGCGACGGATGTCGCACATCAAGGTTTCGCTCGATACGGTCGCCACGGCAGCCGAACAGGACGCTGGCGGAGTAAGGGAGTAAATCATGGGTCAGAAAGTCCATCCCACCGGGTTTCGCACGGGCATCACTGAGCCCTGGAAGAGCCGTTGGTACGCGTCGAAGAAGGATTTCAAGGATCTCCTCCTCGAGGACGTGAAGGTCCGCAAGTTCCTCAAGACGAAGTACCGTGCTGCTGCGATTCCGAAAGTGGAGATCGAGCGGACTCGCGACGAGGTCAAGGTCATCCTGCACTGTGCCCGGCCCGGTGTGATCATCGGCCGCAAGGGTCAGGAGGTCGATCGGCTGCAGGAGGAGCTCCAGCAGCTGCTCGGCCGCCGCGTGAATCTGAAGGTCGAGGAAGTGAGCCGGCCGGAGATCCAGGCCCAGCTGATCGCTGAAGACATCGCCGACCAACTGACGAAGCGGGCTGCTTTCCGGAGAACGCTGAAGCGGGCGCTCGACACGACCATGGACGCTGGAGCGCGTGGCGTGAAGATCCAGCTGGCTGGCCGTCTCGGAGGCGCTGAGATGTCGCGGTGCGAGAAGGCAATCGCCGGCTCGATGCCGCTCTCTACGATCCGGGCAAAAATTGACTACGGGTTCTGCGAGGCTCCCACGGCGCAGGGCAATATCGGGATTCAGGTGTGGGTCAACCAAGGCATGTACGAGGAGACTGGCGATGGCGCTGATGCCCAAGAGGGTCAAGCACCGAAAAAGCCAAAGAGGTCGTATAAGAGGTGACGCCTCTCGCGGGAACCGCGTTGTCTTCGGCGACTTCGGTCTTCAGGCCGAGCAGCCGGGATGGCTTCCCGCGGCGACTATCGAGGCAGGCCGTATTGCGGCCCAGCAGTACCTCCGTACGGAGGGGCGGCTGTACGTGCGCGTGTTCCCCCATAAGTCGGTCACGTCGATCCCGCTTGAAACCCGAATGGGTAAGGGCAAGGGAGAGCCGGAGTATTGGGCTGCGGTGATCAAGCCCGGCATGATCCTTTATGAGATTGGCGGCGTGACCGAGGACGCGGCACGGATCTGCATGGCGCGTTTGGCGCACAAAATGCCGATTCGAGTGCGGTTCGTGAAGCGACGGGTGATGTAAGGGAACACAGATGACCAAGTCAAAAGAACTTCGTGACATGGCCGACGAGCAGATCAGGCTCGTTTGGAAGGATGCAGCCGAAACGCTGTTTCGGCTTCGTATCCAGGCGCAGACTGAGAAACTGGCGGCGCCCACGGAGATGAAGAAGTTCCGGCGGACGATCGCCCGGTGTCAGACGATCCTCGCCCAGCGAGGGGTGCTGACCCCGGCAGTTCCAGAAGGTGCAGCCGACGGCGTCGATGCCTCGCCGCAGCACGAGAAGCACGCCAAGAAGCACCCCGCGACCGGTCGAGCGAAGTTGCGTTCAGTGACGAAGGGCCGAGTGGACACTCGGCGCGATTTCAAGAAGCGAACGCAGAGCGGCAACTGACCGACACGACGAGACAACCCACGAGGCCAACCCAGGAACGAGTTCATGCCGAAGCGAGTGGAAACAGGCACCGTCACGAGCGACGCCGCGAGCAAGACGCGGCGGGTGGAGATTCCGCGCATCGTCCGGCACCCGAAGTATGGGCGGATTCAACATCGTCGCACCGTGTGCCACGTGCACGATGAGAACGACGAGTCGCACAACGGCGACCTCGTCGAGATCATCGAGTGCCGGCCGAAGAGTCGCCTCAAGAGGTGGGAGTTGGTGCGGATCGTGAAGAAGAGCACTGCCGTAGACGTGGCGTCGCTGCGAAGCGGTGCCCGGGCGACCCAACTCAGGGAGACGGCGGCCAAGGCGGAGAATGCCGCGGTCACCGGAAACGCCTCCACGACGGAAGGACGGTCGACAACATGATTCAGATGCAGACGCGGCTCAACGTCGCGGACAACACAGGCGCTAAGGAAGTGATGTGCTTCAAGGTGCTCGGTGGTAGCCGCAAGCGGACCGCCGGACTTGGTGACATCATTGTGTGCAGCGTCAAGAGCGTGATTCCCGGAAGCGACGTCAAGAAGAAGGCGGTCGTGAAGGCGGTCATCGTTCGCTGCAAGAAGGCCACCCGTCGTGACGACGGAAGCTATGTGCGGTTCGACGCGAACGCGTGCGTGATCATCGACAACGAAAAGAACCCGAAGGGCACGCGCATCTTCGGGGCTGTGGCCCGCGAACTTCGCGACCGCAACTTTATGAAGATCGTCAGCCTGGCGAGCGAGGTGGTGTGATGCTGATCCGATCAGGAGACACGGTTGAGGTGCGGACGGGCAACGCCAAGGGCACTCGTGCCAAGGTGCTGCAGGTGCTTCCCGAGAAGGAAGGACGTCGGCGAATCGTCGTCGAGGGCGTCAATCGGGTCTATCGGCACATCCGCAAGAGCCAGAAGAATCCACAGGGCGGACGGCTCAGCAAGGAGATGCCGATTGATGCATCGAATGTGCTGGTGGTCTGCACGGCGTGCGGCAAGGCGAGCAGGCTGGGCGCCAAGATCGCTGCCGATGGCGGCAAAACGAGGGTCTGCCGAAAGTGCGGCGCTGACCTCGGGCTAGTGCGGCGAGCGAAGGCGCGGAAGCCGGCCGGGGCGTGACCGGGTCGGGGGTAAGTGTGTAGGACGGTATCGACGAGTTATCCGTAGGGATCGAGAAGGGACCGGAGACGATGGCGAAGAAGAGTAAGTCGGCCGAGACGGCAGCGGTAGAACCCGTGGGCAATCCGCGGATGCTCGACCACTACACAAACATCGTGCGCCCCCAGTTGGCCGCGGCTCTCGGCACGAGCAACCCGCACGCGATCCCGAAACTCGAGAAGATCGTCTTGAACATGGGCGTGGGCGTTGCCGTCACCGAGAAGAAGTTCCTCGAAGAGGCCGTCGGGGCGCTGGCGCAGATCACCGGACAAAAGCCGGTGACCACGCTCTCGAAGGCTGCCGTCGCCGGGTTCAAGCTTCGTGAGAACCTGCCGATCGGCTGCAAGGTGACGCTCCGCGGACGTCGGATGTACGAGTTCCTGGACCGACTGGTGTCGGTCGCGCTTCCGCGGGTTCGCGACTTCCGCGGACTGTCGAGCACGGCGTTTGACGGACACGGCAACTACAGCCTCGGGCTCTCCGAGCAGATGGTGTTCCCTGAGATCAATCCCGACAAATACACCCGCCCGCAGGGCATGAATATCACGTTTGTCACGACGGCCCGCAGCGACGATGCATGCCGTCAGTTCCTGCTCGCGATGGGCATGCCGCTCAAGAAGGAAGGCGACGCCGCCGCCTGACGGCACCGCCCAAACCCGCAGACCACCACGAATTGGACCATCCCGGAATCCACGAACACGTTCCCAGAGCACGCTGAACAACCATGGCAAGCAAATCCAAGATCGCCGCGGCGAAGCGAAAGCCCAAGTTCTCATCGCGGATTGTCCGCCGCTGCATGCTGTGCGGCCGTCCGCGGGCCGTGTACCGGAAGTTCGGCACCTGCCGAATTTGTTTCCGGAAACTGGCGGACCAGGGTTGCATCCCGGGCGTCAAGAAGGCGAGCTGGTGATCGAGGCGGACCGTAGGTGGATGAGCGACCAAACCCAAAAGACAGACGAGCGAGATTCCTGGCCAGATTTCAGGCTGGATTTAGACAAAGGGCCCTGCTGATATGATGACCGACCCTATCGCCGACATGCTGACCCGCATTCGTAACGCGGTGCGCGTCGAACGCGCCACCGTCGACGTGCCGAGTTCGAAGGTGAAGCGTGGGCTGGCGGAAGTTCTGAAGCGCGAAGGCTTCATCTGGGATTGGCGCGAGGTGGAGGCGGATCCTGTGCCGCATCTTCAACTCGAGCTGAAGTACGGACCGAACGGCGAGCGGCTGATTCGTCACATTCGCCGGGTCAGTTCCCCAGGCCGTCGTGTGTATAGCAGGTCGGCACGGCTGCGGCCGGTGCTTGGTGGGCTTGGAATCTCGATCCTCTCGACGTCGAGTGGCGTGGTGAGTGACCGCGAGGCCCGGCAAAAGAAGCTCGGCGGCGAAGTCCTCTGTGAACTCTGGTAGTCGGAAAGGTCAGGCAGGCGATGTCGCGTATTGGTAAGGCTCCCGTTTCGATTCCGAAGGGCGTGAAGGCGTCCGTCTCGGGCCGCACGCTTGCGGTGGAAGGTCCACTCGGCAAACTCGAGCACAACCTCCATCCGGCGGTGTCGATCGAGGTTGATGCGTCCGCCGGCGCCATGAAGGTGATGCGCGACGGTGACGCCCGGATCGCCCGATCGGTGCATGGCCTGACGCGGGCCCTTGCCGCCAACATGGTGGAGGGCGTCTCGAAGGGCTTTGAGAAGAAGCTTGAGATCGTTGGAGTGGGCTACCTCGCAGCGATCCAGAAGAACATGCTGCAGCTACGCGTCGGATTCGCCAACGAACTGCAGGTTGAGATTCCCGCTGGCCTCACGGTCGCCTGTCCCGACCAGACGCACATCACGATCAAGGGGATCGACAAGCAACTCGTCGGCCAGTTTGCAGCCGAGGTGCGGTCGCTCCGGAAGCCGGAGCCCTACAAGGGCAAGGGCATTCGTTATGAAAATGAGCAGGTCCGCCGTAAGGCCGGCAAGGCGGTCACGAAGTAAAGGCACCATCTATGGATCATTCTCGCAGTATTCTCCGCCAGCGGCAGCGTCGCCGGTTCCGGGTTCGTCGCTCGATTCGCGGCACCACGGAGCGGCCGAGGCTTACCATTTTCCGAACTCACAAGCACATCTACGCGCAGGTTGTCGACGATTCGACCGGTCGGACGCTCGCGTCGGCCAGTTCGATGGACAAGGCGCTCAGAGACGGGCTTGGCTTCGGTGGCAACAAGCAGGCCGCTGAAGCGATCGGCAAGGCCGTCGCTGAGCGGGCCAAGGCCGCCGGCGTCAGCCAGGTCTGCTTTGATCGTGGCTCGTTCCGCTACCACGGCCGCGTGGCTGTCCTCGCCGAAGCCGCCCGGGCCGCCGGGCTTCAGTTCTGATCGATCCACCCCCGCACCCGTTTCGCCCCTTGTAGGCAAGACAGCTCGCACACTTTCGGAGGCAGTTCCTCGTGTCCACTGGCAAAGAATCCCGCAGCGGCGAGTTCGTCGAGAAAGTTGTGAAGGTCCGCCGTTGCGCCACGGTGGTCAAGGGCGGTCGCCGCTTCAGTTTCGCCGGCCTCGTGGTCGTGGGGAATGGCCGCGGGAAGGTCGGGTGTGGGTATGCGAAGGCGAACGAGGTTCCTCCTGCCGTCGAGAAGGCGATCAAAGACGGCATGAAGAATCTGATCGAGGTGCCTGTCGAGCACGGCAGCATTCCGCACCGCGTGGAAGGCCGCTACGAGACGGCGAAGGTGATCCTTCTGCCTGCCGGCCCGGGCACGGGCATCATCGCCGGCGCTGCGGTCCGGGCGGTCTGTGAGTCGGCTGGCATTCGTGACGTTCTCACCAAAGCCCACGGTTCGACCAACCCTGTGAATCTCGTGAAGGCTGCTCTCGAGGCCCTCAAGCAACTCCGAACCAAGGCGGAAGTCGAACGGCTCCGCGGTATCACGCTCTCCTGAACATCCCGGCCAGCCGCGGACATCCATTAGGCATCCAGCCATGAAACTCAACGACGTCAACAAGGGCATCCACAAGCACACCAAGCGGCTCCGCGTGGGCCGAGGCCCCGGCTCCGGCCGCGGTCGGACGGCTGGTCGCGGCAACAAGGGTCAAGGGCAACTCGCCGGTTGGTCGTCTCCGTCGGTCTTTGAAGGCGGCGGCACGCCGCTGATCCGTCGCATCCCCAAGCGCGGCTTCCACAACGCCTTCGGGTTGATCGTTAAGGCCGTCAACGTCGGTTCGCTGGGTGAGGCCTTCGAGGCTGGCGCCGAGGTCTCCCCGGAGAGTCTGCGGACTGCCGGACTCGCCAAGGGAATTTGGCAGCAGGTGAAGATTTTGGGTAATGGCGAGATTACGAAGGCGCTGAAGGTGTCGGCGCACCATTTCAGTGAGCAAGCGAAGGCGAAGATTCTTGCCGCCGGCGGGACGATCACAGTACTGCCCGGCCCCGCCCCTGTGGTTCGCAAGGTCAAGAAGGCATCGCGGAAAAAGCCAGTTGCCGGGTAGGGTATGAGCTTCCGGCCATCGCGTTCCTCGGAGGAGTCCATTCCGTGCTCGAGAAGCTCCGCGTTATTTTCACGATTCCCGAACTGCGGCAGAAGATCCTTCTGACGCTTGGGCTCCTGGCGATCTATCGGGTGGGATGGCAGGTTCCGCTGCCCATCATCGACGCGAACGTGATGAACCAGTTCTCCAAGGAATCGGGGGGCATCGGTGAACTGCTGCGGACGGTGGCCGTGTTTTCCGCGAGCCAGTTGTCGCAGGCCACGATCTTCGGGCTCGGAATCATGCCGTACATCTCGGCATCGATCATCTTCCAACTCCTTGGCACCGTCTGGCCACCGCTCGAGCGACTGCAGAAGGAGGGCGAGGCGGGCCGCAAGAAGATCAACGAGTACACCCGCTACGCCACCGTGCTGATCTGCGTCGTGCAGAGTTGGGCGTACGTGGCGTTTCTGGCATCGCAGCGTGTGGGCGAGCAGTCGCTGATTTCGCCGGCGTTTCTTGTCGACGGTCGGCTCCCGCTGTCGTGGCAGTTCGTTGCGGTGATGACGATGACCGCGGGTACGATCTTCCTGATGTGGCTCGGCGAACAGATCGATGAGTTCGGCATCGGCAACGGCATCAGCCTGCTGATCATGGCCGGCATTCTCGCGGGAATGCCGAGCGCCCTGGTGGAACTCGGGAACGATACGACCTGGGAACTCGGTGGTGGTGGCGGCAAGATGGGCGTCGAGACGCTGCTCGTGCTCGCAGCGCTCTTCGTCGGTGTTGTTGCGGGCGTGGTGTTCATGACCCAGGGGCAGCGGCGAATCCCGACGCAGAGCGCGAAGCACGTCCGCGGCCGTCGCGTGTATGGAGGCACCCGCCAGTATCTACCGCTGCGGGTGAATCAGGCGGGCGTGATGCCGATCATCTTCGCCAGTTCGCTGCTGCTGTTTCCGCAGTTGCTTTTCCAATACTTAAGTAATGCGTTTCCCACGAGCGACATCCTGCGGACCCTGCACGACTCGTTTATGCGGGGGCAGTCGTTTCTCTACAACATCTGCTACATCGCGCTGATCTACTTCTTCTGCTACTTCTGGACGGCAATCACCTTCAACCCGAAGGAGATGGCCGACAACCTGAAGAACTTCGGGGCCTTTATCCCTGGGTACCGTCCCGGAAAGCGAACCGCCGATTACCTGGAGCGGGTGATGGAGCGGATCACCTACGTTGGCGCGGGCTTCCTGTCGCTCGTGGCGGTCATCCCGACGATCGTCGGAGGTGCCCTCGGCATTCCGGCCCAGATCGCGAGCTTCTACGGCGGGACGGGGCTCCTGATCGCAGTGAGCGTGGCCTTTGATCTCGTCCAGAAGATCGACAGCCACCTTGTGATGCGAAACTACAGCGGTCTGCTCGAAAAGAGCTGAACGCAGCCCACACCGCGCGGGTCGTGGCCGGGGCACGCGCGTGGGCTCGAGTGGCGGCCGCAGGCGGATTCAGCACCTTTCGAGAACGACCTGGACCTGCGCCATGCGGATCGTGTTGATCGGGCCACCGGGTGCAGGGAAGGGCACGCAGTGCCAGCGGTTGGTGGACCTTCTGAAGGTGCCGCACCTCTCCACCGGCGAGATGCTTCGTGCCGAGGTCCGAGGCCGCACGCCCGCCGGCATCGAGGCTTCATCGTACATGGATCAGGGGCAGTTGGTGCCCGACCAGATCATCGTCGGCATGGTGAGCCGGCGACTGCAGGCTCCGGACTGCCGCACCGGATGCCTCCTCGACGGCTTTCCCCGCACGCTGATCCAGGCGGAGACGCTCGACGACCTGCTCGAGCGTCGGGCGATGAGCGTGGACGGCGTGATCGAGTTGGCGGTGCCGCGAGACGAGCTCGTGCGTCGGATGCTGGCACGCAAGCGGGAGGACGATGATCCGGAAGTCTTCTCGAAGCGGATTGCGAGCTTTGAGGTGCAGACGGCGCCGCTGCTCGACTATTACACGGGGCAGGGCAAACTCGCCTCGATCGACGGCCTGGGGACAGCCGACGAGATCTTTGAGCGGGTGAGGGCCGCTGTGAAGCGTTTTGAGCGGGCGGCGTGGACGCGGTGACCGCGGTCGCCCGGCGTCAGCGCTGCGTTATACTCCAGAGCGTTGCACGGTCATCCGGCTGGTCGGTCTGGAGGTGAGTTCGTCGTGGTCAATCTTCGGTCTCCTCGGGAAATCGCGCTGATGCGCCGGGCCGGTCTGGTGGTCTGGGGCGCGCATCAGGTTGCCAGGTCGATGGTCAAGCCGGGGGTTACCACGGGCGAGATCGACACCGCGGTTGAGAAGTTCTTTGTGGAGCACGGGGCGGTGGCGCTCTTCAAGGGCGTTCCCGGCAAGGTCCCCTTTCCCGCCGTGTGTTGCATCTCGGTGAACGACGAGGTGGTCCACGGCATTCCAGGACCGCGGCAGTTGCGGCCCGGCGACGTGGTGAGCATCGACACGGGCTGCAGCCTCGGAGGATGGTGCGGCGACTCGGCGATCACCCACCCGGTGGGAGAAGTCGATCCAGATGTCCAGCGGTTGCTCGATTGCACGGCGGGCGTGCTGCAGTTGGCGATCGAACTGATGGCCAGTCGCAGTCGGTGGAGCGACGTGGCGACGGAAATGGCCCGATACGTCCGCGATCACGGCTTCTCCGTGGTGGAGAACTTCGTTGGCCACGGCATCGGAAGGAACATGCACGAGGATCCGCAGGTCCCCAACTTCTGCACACCGGCATTTCGCAAGAACCACGATTTTGAGCTGGAGCCGGGTTTGGTGATCGCGGTTGAGCCGATGGTCAATATGGGCTCGAAAAAGGTTCGCCCGCTCGCCGATCATTGGACTCAGTCGACCGTAGACGGCCGGGCCAGCGCCCATTTCGAGCACACCGTGGCGATCACGGAGAACGGGCCGATGGTGCTCACTGCCCCGCCAGCTGCGGGGGAGCGGCTCGAGCCAATTCAGGCTGCCGGCTGAGGTCAGTTGGCTTGGCGGGGCACATGAATTCGTGTAGATCGCAGGATTCTCACCACCCCCTTGTGACCCCTCTGCGGCGAACTTATAGTTTGTGGCTCGGTTCGAAGTCCCGTTTCCGGTTCCAGGCCATCCTTGGCCGTTGCCACGAGTTCGTCCATGAAGGTCCGCGCTAGCGTCCGTCGGATGTGTGAAAAGTGCAAGATCGTCAGGCGCCGTGGCGTCGTCTTCGTGGTCTGTGCTGACCCCCGGCACAAGCAGCGGCAGGGGTGACTGGCGATCGTGACTGGAGCCTCCCTCGTTCTGGGTTACCGGGCCGAGTGGAGTGCCGGGACGTGCTCACGGTCTGGCGTCAAATGCCAGCCCGAAGCGCATCGCGGACGGCGTGCACAGGATTCGTGACAGG
Source organism: Candidatus Kuenenia stuttgartensis (assembly GCA_945870505.1). Lineage (GTDB taxonomy): Bacteria > Planctomycetota > Planctomycetia > Pirellulales > UBA1268 > QWPN01. The sequence continues at coordinate 13,922 of CAMBSN010000060.1, forward strand.
TACGAGACAATCCAGCGGCGATAGAAGTCGCCGGGTACACACAACGGGAATCACACAATGCCGCGTCTGATGGGCGTCGACATCCCCTCCGAGAAGAAGACGATCTACTCGCTGCAGTATCTCTACGGCGTTGGCCAGCGGGTCGCACGGGAACTCTGCCACAAGGCGGGCGTGGACCCGCTCGGTAAGGCCCGCGATCTGCACGAGGACGAACTCGCCAGGCTTGCCGGCTTGCTGGACAAGGACTACACGGTCGAGGGGCAGTTGCGCCGTCAGGTGGCACAAAACATCTCGCGGCTCAAGGACATCGGCAGCTACCGCGGCCTACGTCATCGCCGAGGACTGCCGGTCCGAGGCCAGCGGACCCGCACCAACGCCCGCACGAGAAAAGGACCGAAGAAGACGGTGGCAGGAAAGAAGGGCGTGAAGGACCTCAAGTAGTCCTCAGTCCTGCTGCCGGTCGCATTTCACGCACACGAACAAGTCTCCCGAACCACGGATTCATAGATCATGTCTAAAGTCGCCAAGGCCAAGAAGAAGAGTGTCACGGCGGGCATCGCCTACGTCGTGGCCAGCTTCAACAACACAACCGTGACCATCACCGACACTCGGGGCGATACGCTCTGCTGGGCGAGTGGTGGAACCTGCGGTTTCAAGGGGAGCCGCAAGGGCACGCCCTTCGCTGGCCAGTGTGCTGCCCAGCAGGCTGCCGAAAAGGCCGCCAAGTTTGGCGTCAAGGAGCTCGAGGTCCGCGTCAAGGGTCCGGGCAGCGGCCGTGAGAGTGCGATCACCGCGTTGCAGGCCGCGGGCATGAACGTCAAGAGCATCGAGGATGTCACGCCGCTTCCTCATAACGGCTGCCGTCCGCCAAAGAAGCGACGGGTCTGATCCCTCGCTGGCGTCCTCTCCTTTCATTTTTTCATACCTCGCTTCCTTCCTCTTCGAATAGCCGATACCCATGGGACGAATCACCGGACCTGTTTGCCGTCTGTGCCGCCGCGACGGCCTGAAGCTCTTTCTCAAAGGAAGTCGCTGCGACACTCCGAAGTGCGCCATCGAGCGTCGGCCGTCGCCGCCGGGTATGGTGCAAAAGCGTCGCAGCAAGCCGACCGACTACGGCATCCATCTTCGCGAGAAGCAGAAGGTCAAGCACTTCTACGGCGTGCTGGAGCGTCAGTTCCGCACGTACTTTTCCCGCGCGGAGCGAGGCAAGGGCAACACGGGCGAGTCGCTCATGTCGCTGCTTGAGCGGCGGCTCGACAATGTGGTGCACCGTCTGGGCTTCGCCCCATCCCGTGCCGCCGCGCGTCAGCTCGTGATGCACGGCCACATCACGATCAACGGCGCGAAACTCGACGTTCCGAGCTACCTCGTGAAGGCCGGCGACCTGCTGCGCGTGAAGAATCGGGCGAAGAGCCTGCAGCTCGTCCATGCGGCGCTTGCGGAGTTTCGCAGGGACGTGCCCGAGTTTCTCTCGAGGGGCGATGGCCCGATTCCAGAGGGCCGTGTCGATCGCCTCCCCGCTACCGAGGACGTCTCGATCCCGGTTCAGGCTAACCTCATCATTGAACTTTGTTCCAAGTGATTTAAGGAGTTTTGCATGCATATCCGCTGGCGTGGTCTGGAGCTGCCGGGTGCGGTCACGGCCGATCCCAAGACGTTGTCGTCGACGTACGGCAAGTTCACTGCGGAGCCGTTCGAGCGTGGATTCGGCACGACGGTGGGCAACAGCCTGCGTCGCGTGCTGCTTTCCAGCTTGGAGGGAAGCGCCGTGACGCAGATCAAACTTGCCGGCTCGCTGCACGAGTTCACGACCATCAAGGGCGTGCTCGAGGATGTGACCGACATCGTGCTCGCGGTGAAGAGTCTTGTGGTGAAAAACCACAGTGATTCGACCCGCGTGCTCCGCGTGGAGAAGAGCACGAAGGGCCCGATTACTGGGGCTGATATTCAGACCGACGAGGCTGTTGAGGTCGTGAACAAGGATCTCGTGCTGGCCACGCTCACCGACGACGTGCCTTTCGAACTCGAGATGGTCGTGGAAAACGGCCGGGGTTATGTGCCCTCGAGTGAGCAAAGTCAGGCCTCGCAGGAGATCGGCATCATTCCGGTCGATGCGGTGTTTAGCCCGGTCACGCGGGTGAAGTATGAGGTCGAGGAGACTCGCGTTGGCCAGAAGACCAACTACGACAAGCTCACCATGGAGATTTGGACCGACGGCACGGTCACGCCCGAGATGGCGTTGGTCGAAGCGGCCAAGATTCTTCGCAAGCACCTCAATCCGTTCGTCGGCTACACCAAGCCGGGCGCGGCGGTGTCCCTGCCTGGGGTCGCCAGCCTGTTTGCCGTGGAGGCTCCGCTGGAGAGCCGGCTGGGCATGCTGGTGGGCGATCTTCGGCTCTCGCTGCGGGCGAGCAACTGCCTCGAGGAGGCGGGGATCGCAACGCTACGCGAACTCGTGTCGCGGAGCCGCGACGAGATGCTCGAAATGAGGAATCTGGGCGACACCACACTGCAGGAGATCGAGGAGAAACTCCGCGAACTCGGCATGCACCTTGGTATGGATGTGCCCGCTGGCGCGGCGTCCTGAGCTTCGGACCGGTAACCTCACGAAAAATCATTCACGAAGGAAACTACCATGCGTCACCGTCGCAAAGGCCGTGTGCTCGGCCGCAGCCCGTCACACCAGCGGGCCCTTCTGAGGAACCTCGCGTCTGCCCTGATGCTCACCTGCAAAAAGGTTGATGCGGACGAACCCGGTGCCGCGAAGGTCCCTGGCCGCATCATCACGACCGTTGCCAAGGCAAAGGAGGTCAGGCCGCTCGTCGAGCGGTGCGTGACGATCGCCAAACACGGCTTGGCTGCCGCCGACAAGGCCCGGCAGTTTGGGACGTCGGCTGACCGCGACTCGACCGCTTGGAAACAGTGGCGGACGAGCGACCAGTGGAAGCAGTGGGCGCACGCCATGGCGCCCGCGGTCAAGGCCAGGCGCCGGGTGATTCAGCTGCTTGGCGACAAGAAGGCGGCCCGCATCGTGTTTGAGGAGATCGCGCCGCGGTTTGTGGAACGACCGGGCGGATACACGCGGATCCTGAAGCTTGCGACGCCGCGGCTGGGCGATGCCGGCCCGCGGGCAATCTTGGAGTTCGTCAGCCAGGAGTCGACGGCCAAGCCGCAGAAGCCGCGGGTTGAGGCCGCCAAGCCGGTCGCGACCTGATGCCGGTTCTCCATCAGCCTGCCGCGGCCGATTGGGGAAGCCCAACGCCGTAAGGCGTGGGGTGAACCGCCCAAGGTGCTAGAATTGGCCTCCGGGAATCGAGCCCCTGCCAACCGCCGCGGAGGTCGCTATGCACCCTGCGTTTCGAGGCCTCATTGCTGTCGGCTACGCCGTGGTGGCGGTAACGGCCTGGGCGGCTGGCCACGAAGGTGGGCCTGCCGGCGAGCACTACGGCATCAGGCAGGTCAAGGAGATCAACGAGAAGATCGTTGCGGCCTGGAATGACGCGGGTCTCCAGCCCTCGGCGGAAGCCACGGACGGTGAGTGGTGTCGCCGCGTCCACCTCGACCTCATCGGCAGGATCCCAAGCGTCGATGAACTGCGGACGTTCCTGGCCGACAAGGCACCGACGAAGAAGGCCGACCTAGTCGCCCGGCTCCTCGGCGACGACTACGTCGATGAGTATGCGAGGCACTGGACCGACGTCTGGACGACCGTGCTGATCGGCCGCGACGTGGCAAACGAGCGGGTGAATCGCCCTGGCATGCGGCAGTATCTGCGGCGGGCGTTCTCGAAGAACATTCCCTACGACCGCTTCATGGAGGAACTCGTCACTGCAACGGGGGCGAACGCCAACCGTAGGGATGTGGACGGCTTCAACGGGGCGACCAACTTCCTCAGCGGCAAGATGGAGGAGATGGGCGTCGAGAATGGTGTCCAGGCAACGGCGAAGACCGCGCAGATCTTTCTAGGACTGCAGGTGCAGTGCACGCAGTGTCATAACCACCCGTTCAACAAAGGGAAGCAGAACCAGTTCTGGGAGATGAATGCGTTCTTCCGTCAGGCACGAGCGCTTCGCAAGCGGGGCGGCACGGACGACGTGCAGTGGATCGAACTGGTGGACGAGGATTTTGCCGGCGAAGGGAAAAATCCCGAGGAAGCGGAGCTCTACTACGAACTCCGCAACGGCCTCATGAAGGTGGCCTATCCGGTGTTCATCGACGGGACCGAGATCTCGAAGAGCGGCTACCTGCCGGCGACGATGGAGGACGGCACACCGTATGGCGTCGAGCGCCGCCGCGAACTCGCGAAACTGATCAAGGCAAGCCCGTTCTTCGCAAAGGCGATCGTGAGTCGCATGTGGGGGCATTTCCTCGGCTACGGATTCACGAAGCCGATCGACGACATGGGCGAGCACAACCCGCCGTCGCATCCGGAGTTGCTCGACGCCCTGGCGGAGATGTTTCGCGAGCAGAGTTTCGACCTGAGGGAGTTGGTCCGCTGGATCGTGCTCTCGAAGCCGTACGCGCTTTCGAGCCGGACGGCCGCCGCGAACAAAAACGACGATCCGGCGCTCGGCGAGAAGCCGAAGTTCACGCACTTCTATCTGCGGCAGATGCAGGCCGAGGAACTCTACGAGTCGCTGCTCACCGCGACCGAGGCCGACCAGGCCGCCCGTGGTGAGGAGGCGGCCAAAAAGAAGGATGCGTGGCTCTCGCAGTTCGTAATTGCCTTTGGCACCGACGAGGGTGATGATGCGACCACCTTCAACGGCTCGATTCCGCAGGTGCTGATGATGTTCAACGGCGACATGATCAAAGACGCGACCAACATCGGGAAGGGAGGATTCCTCGACAGGGTGGCGTCGGGCCCGCTGAGCAATACCGCGAAGATCGAGACCCTCTACCTGGCAGCTCTGGCCCGGAAGCCGTCAAGTTCTGAACTGGCCGTCGCCAATCGAATGGTGGCGGCTCGCAAGGGCGATGTGATCGGCGCCTTGCAGGACGTCTGGTGGGCCGTCCTGAACTCGAACGAGTTCATCATCAAACACTGAGTGGCTTTACGGATGCACCGCCCTCGTGGCCGGTGCATCCTGGAAGTGAGCGCCTGCCGTCCGGGCGGGCTGTCGCGCGGCGGGCCGTATGAGCCAAAGCCGGCGGCGGGGTCGGTACGAGTTGGCTCGCCAACGGCAGGATAGCCGACGCTCGCCATCCTCGCACCGACCCCGCCGCCTCCATGGAATGATTCACGAGAGACCAGGAATCGGTTGAGAGTGTTGATGCTGTTCGCTCAATGCGAACCGAGAGCACACTCAGGTTGAAAACCTGTGCTACGAGAGGCTGCGAGGGGCTGCCCGTGCCCTCGAGCGGGCTATGGGAGCAAGCGCAGCCAGGATGGCGAAGCGCAGCGGACATGCAGTGAGTCGAGGCCTGGAGGGCCGAGACGAACGTCCGGCGAGAGGGCATGGGCAGCCCCTCGCCCATCACTGAGCGGCCCGGCCATCGTGCCGGCCTCGAACTGGCGGCAGGAACGGCGAAAGACGATACTGAAGGCATCACGGAGTCGGGGCAGCAGCCTTGGAACTCTCGCAGGGAGTCGAACCATGTCGCGATTCATCGACCTTCCAGACGGCATGAGCCGTCGGCACTTTCTCAACCACCTCGCCGGCGCCGCGGCGCTGGCGGCGCCGGCCACCGCCTTCACCAACTCGATCCTCGCCAACGCGACCGACATGAAGAAGCGGCACAAGGCCGCGATCATGCTCTGGATGGGGGGCG
>CAMBSN010000061.1 GCA_945870505.1 Candidatus Kuenenia stuttgartensis
GGGCAGCCCCGAGCTTCGTGTGCGTCTCAGGATCATGTGGGAGCCGTATGACTCCCCATCAACTGAATCGTCCGAAGTGGTAGTAGGCGGCGCAGGCGCCCTCGCTCAAGCCCAACCAGTGCCCCGCAAGACTTCACCGCTCTTGCAGAGCGGCGACTCCACGGCCGTCACGTCGGTGACCCCGAAGCGGACCTCGGCGTCGAAGTCGCGATAGGCATCGGTGAGCCGCCAGCCGCTTGCCGGGATCACGCCGATCCCCCGCCAGGACCGATCAACCGGGGCAAACACCTCCGCCACCACGGCTTGCGCCGGCTCGTTGCCCCGCTCCGTGACCACGCGGGCGTAGGCGTTTTCCACCTCGTGGCGGCCCTGCTCAAGCTGCATCACCGTGCGGCGGATTCCCTCGAGGAGGTCGAGCGGCTCGAAGCCCGTGACCACGATGGGTACACGGAATCGCTCAGCGATCGGTGGATACTGCCAGGTTCCCATCACGCTGCAGACGTGGCCCGCCGCGAGAAACGCGTTCACGCGATTGCCGGGGGACCGCATGATCGCCTCGATCGCCGGAGGCACGAGGACGTGCGAAACCAGCATCGAAAAGTTTTTCAGGCCCTGCTGTCGGGCGAGCTTCACCGCCATTGCGTTGGCCGGAGCCGTCGTTTCGAAGCCGATGGCGAGGAACACCACCTCGCGGTCGGGCTGGGCGTGCGCGAGTTTCACGGCGTCGAGTGGTGAGTAAACGACGCGGACGTCGCCCCCCGCGGCCTTCACGGCGAAGAGGTTGTCTCGCGATCCCGGCACACGGAGCATGTCGCCAAACGAGCAGAAGATCACCCCGGGCTTCACCGCGATCGCGAGCGCCCGATCGATCGTCTCCAGCGGCGTCACGCAGACCGGGCAGCCCGGACCATGGATCAACTCGACTTTGGGCGGCAGCAGCTGGTCCACGCCGTTTCGAATGATCGAGTGGGTCTGCCCGCCGCAGACCTCCATGATGGCCCATGGCCGCGTCGCCACCCGGTGGATCTCGGCGGCGAGCCGCTTCGCCTTCTCCGCGTCGCGGTATTCGGCGAGGTGCTTCATCGTGGTGGCTCGCCGGCGACTTCGCCCTCCCGCAGTTCGGCGAGTCCCTCCTCCAGAAGGCCAAGTTCCTCGAACGTCTTGAGCGTGGCCAGGGCCGAGGCCTCGTCGATCTTCGAGATCGCGAAGCCCACATGGACGATCGTGTAGTCGCCGACGGCGATGTCAGGCAGGTAGGCGAGGCAGACGTCTTTGACGACACCGCCGAAGTTGACGCGGCCCATCCAGGTGCCATGTTCCTCTCGAATCGACTCGACTTGTCCGGGAACCGCCAGACACATCAGCCACCTCCTCGCTGCCAGAGCAGCACGCGATTGTTGCCCGAATCACAGACGAAGAGCCGTTCGCCGTCGAGCCAGACGCGGCGGGGGGCGCTGAGATGATCTGCCGTCACGGGCGTCCGACTCCAGTGAGGCAACGTCACCGATCCCGCGGTCGACGCGGTTCGCCACGGCCTCGAGTTCGGGGTTGTTCGGAAGGTCAGCCATGCGGAGATCTGGGGAAATGGCCGTTGCAGAGACGATGTGTTGCTGTGACGGCGCGGTGCTTTTTAGCCGCTTAACCCAACTCTAGCAGCATGAATATGGTGATCAACATGAAGACGACAATCGATAGTGCTGGTGCTCTCCTGGAGGAGGCCAGGGTGGTCGCCGCGTTCGAAGAGGGCCGCCGCCGACTGTGGCTTGAGTTTTTCTAGCAGCAGATCAACGAGGCGATCGACCGCCTTGTCCACCGCCGGCGACAGCCCCTCGCCAATCTCGTATCGCTCCCCCTCGATCAGATAGGCAGTGACGTTCTCGGGGTACTCGTCCTTGAGCAGCCAGTGGCCGAAGGCGATCGCGTGGTCCCAGCGGAAGGCGTGGAGGTTGATGCCGCTGAGCGGGGGAAGGTTTTCAACCTCGTGGCCCGGCACCTCGAAGAGCGTGCCCGGCTCGCTCCCTGATGAGCAGGCGTCGATCAAGATCACCCGCGGCACGCCCCGCATCTGGAAGGCCACGTCCATGCCGCCGGTGCCGCCGTCGGCGCACCGCACCCCGTCGGGGAGACCGCGGTCCCACATCCGCTGCACGAGCAACGGCCCAGCGGCATCATCTCCGCGGAGCAGATTCCCACAGCCGATCACGAGCACCTTCAAGGCTTACCTCATTTCGTTGCTGTGGAACTTCACCAGTTCGAGGCCGGTCTGGCCATCATAGGTGTGCACGGTGCACACGAGGCAGGAGTCGTAGCAGCGGGCCACGTGGCCCGGGCCATCACGCGGACGAGCATGCTCGGGCGGGCCTGCGATCACCTGCCGCGAGTGTCGCCCCCATGCGACAGCGTCAACTTTACGCTTGTGAGGGGGGCCACGGAAAGCGTTCGGCGAGTGAAAGCCGACCGGCCGTGAGGCCGCGGGCGAACCACGCTGAACACGGCGTCTGTTGGTAGTTCGCCCCACGCCTCACGGCGTGGGGCTTGGGTAAAGGGATGCGCAAGGGCTCGCTCATCGAGAACCAGTATTAGACTTCATGCCGTCGGCGGCGAATCATTTCCACAGGCTGAGTGGCGAAAAGAGTCTGTCGCCGTGTTTGGGGCTTCACCATGCACGAACTCTCGATCGCGAGCCGGGTCGTCGAACTCGTGGTCGAGCAGGTGTGCTCCGCCGGGGGCGGGCGGGTGGCCGCCGTCACGCTGAAGATCGGGGCGCTGTCGTGCGTGCACGAAGACGCCCTGCGGTTCAGCTTCAACCTCGTTCGGGAGGAGACACCTCTCGCCAACGCTGAACTCCGGGTTGTGACCGTGCCGGTGGTGATCTGGTGCGCGGCCTGCGGTCGAGAGGTCACGCTCCCCGGCATTCAGAAGTTCGCTTGCCCCGAGTGCGGCACTCCCAGCGGCGACATCCGTGCAGGCCGGGAACTTGATCTCGAATCGGTTGAGTTGGCGGGTGATGCGGCGGCGGTCGAGGCGGCGAAGGGTAGGATAATCTGAGGCACGTTCGCCCCGCCCGGAGAACACCCGCGTGATCGAGCCCCGGATCCTCGAGGTCCGCACGAAGATCCTGAAGAAGAACGACGAACTCGCCCGCGAGATGCGGGAGCGGTTCGTGCGGGCCGGCGTGCTCGTGGTAAACATGGTGTCGAGCCCCGGTACCGGCAAGACGGCGTTTCTGAAGCAAGCGCTTGCGAGGCTCCTGGCCCGCGGGGAACCCTGCGCGGCGGTGGTGGGCGATCTCGAGACCGATAACGACGCCCGGCGGCTGGCTGAGAGCGGCGCTCCCGTCCGCCAGATCATGACCCACGGCCTCTGCCACCTCGAGGCCGACATGGTGGAGAAGCATCTCGAGGGCTGGGACATCGCGTCGCTTCGCTACCTCTTCATCGAGAACGTCGGCAATCTCGTCTGCCCCACGAGTTGGGACCTCGGCGAGTCGGTCCGCCTCGCGCTGCTCTCGGTGACCGAGGGGGAGGACAAGCCACTCAAGTATCCCGGTCTCTTCAACACGGCCGACGTGGCCGCGATCACGAAGATCGACCTCGCTGCGGCCTGCGAGTTCGACCGGGCGAAGGCCCTGGTCAACATCGAGGCGGTGCGGCCCGGCATGCGGGTGTTTGAAACCTCGGCGAAGACCGGCGCGGGGCTCGATGCGTGGCTCGCGTATCTCGCCGAGCGGCGGCGGGCCCTCGTAGATGGCACGCCGCCACCCCCTCGACGATCCGTCTGACGACGACTGCACGATGAATCGAAAACTCTCGCCCGCCGGTTCTCGTGCTCGTTCGCTCTGGCAGCGGGAGGCCACGGCAGCGCCCTATCACGGACTGCTGATGTTCCTCAGCCAGATCCTCCTGGTGCTGCTGGTCCCGCTGTTCGACCACGGCGATCGGTCTGCGCCGCTCCAGTTCACGCTGGCTGCGCTCGCGGTGGCGCTCGTGAACCTGGTGATGCTCGGGTATCGCCGGCTGCCTCTGGCGATAGGCCTGATCGGAGCCCCGGCCGTCCTCTGGGCGCAGTGGAATCCCGAGATCACCATCGAGACCAGGATGCCGGTGGTGATGGCCCTCGTGGCCGCGTACGCCGCGTCGGTCTACCTGAGCATGCACTACGCCTTCACCGAGGAGATGCGTCCGTCCCAGCGCATCCTCTGTGGCGCGGCCAGCTTCGTGATGCTGGGATTCATGTTTACCGCCGCCCACGGCGCCGTCGCGGCGTCGGGATTGGGTGTCTACCGGCTCTCGGCGGAACTTGAGGGCAGCCGCTCGCTTCGTTGGGTTGACTTTGTGTGGCTCAGTTTTTCCACGCTCACCACGGCCGGATTCGGCGACATGACCCCAATCGGATCCTGGCCATGTGCCGTGGCGGCGCTCGAGGGACTGTGCGGGATCCTCTATCCTGCCACGCTCATCGCCAGGATCGCCGCCATCCCGGCCATAGGAGAATCGGGCAAGTGCTGGTAGCGCCAGCCGAAAACGGTGACAGCCACCTTTTGTCTCGAGACCCCGGCCTTTGGCCGGGGCCGTGTCGCCTACGGCGACCGGCAAAAGGTGGCTGTCACCGTTTTCACTCGCGATGGTTCAGGGTAGGCGGCATTACCTTCCGTGGGCGAGCAGTGCCCGACCGAGCACCACCTGGCCGAGGGCGAGGCCGCCGTCGTTGGGGGGCACGGCGTGATGCGTGAGCACCTCGAAGCCGCCGGCATGCAGGGCTTCGAGCGACCGCTCAACGAGCAGGGCGTTTTGGAACACGCCGCCGGTAAGCCCCACGACGTTGCCCGCGCCTTGGTCGCGGAGTAGCACGCAGGTATCGACGACCATCTGGGCGGTCGCGGCATGGAAGCCGGCGGCGATGTCGGTGACTGGCACGGCTCTGCGGACCGCCTCGATGATCGCCGTGACCATGTCTCGCCAGTCGATCATCAGCGGAGCGTGGCCCCAGGGGGCCACGATGGCGTACGGGGCGAGCGCGGCGCCGGGCCACACGGCTTCCGCTGCCAGCGATTCGAGCTTGAGAGCGGCCTCGGCCTCGTAGGTGACCGAGGGAGCGAGGCCGACGAGGGCGGCGACGGCGTCGAACAGCCGCCCCATGCTGGAGGTGGTTGGGCAGTTGAGGCCGCACTCGAGTTGCCGCCGCAGAAGCCCGCGATCGGCAGGCGACGCGGCCGCAGCCACCGGCAGGTCATCGTGCCAGCTGAGCCCAGCGGCATGCAGCACGGCGAGCGCCGTCCGCCACGGATGGCGGACCGCGGCGTCGCCCCCAAGCAGCGAAAACGTCTTCACGTGGGCGGCGCGGGAGAACTCGCCTCCAGCGACCACGAGAAACTCGCCCCCCTGGATCGTGCCGTCGCGGCCGTAGCCCGTGCCGTCGAAGCAGACGCCGATGAATCCTGCGGGAGCTGCGGCGATGGAATGCCCATGCTCGGCGAGCAATGCCGCCACGTGCGCCTCGTGGTGCTGCACCCGCACGAGCGGGATGCCGCGGCTCGCGGCGAACCGCACCGCCCAGTCGGCCGAGAGGTAGCCCGGGTGCAGGTCGGCCACCACCGACTCCGGGACAACATCGAACAGGCTCAGAAGGTGGGCGGCGGTACGGTCGAGGGCATCGAGTGTCTCGAGCGTGGCGACGTCGCCGACGTGTTGGCCCATCACGGCCACGTCGTCGCGGGCCACGCAAACTGCCGCCTTGAGTTCGCCGCCGACCGCCAGCACGGCGGGACCGCCGCCGGCAAGTCGGATCGGTAGGGGCGCGTAACCACGGGAGCGACGGATCGGCGTCACCCCGCCGGCGATGCAGCGGATCACCGAGTCGTCGCACGGCACGTGGATCGGCCGGTCGTGGAGGAGGAATGCATCCACGAGCGGCGCGAGCCGCACGGTAGCGTCGGCATCGGCGTGGGCGATCGGCTCCTCGGCGAGGTTGCCGGAGGTCATCACCAGTGGCGGCAATCCAGAGCAGAGCAGCTGGTGCAGCGGCGTCGGCGGCAGCATCACCCCCACAACGTCGATGCCGGGGGCGACCCCGTCGGCGAGTTGCGGCCCAGTTTCGGGGCGGTGCGGCTGCCTGCGGAGGAGCACCACGGGCCGTTCGCGGCCTTCGAGCAGCCGCCGCTCCTGTTCACCGACCACGGCAATCCTGCTTGCCACGCCACCATCGGCCACCATCACGGCCAGCGGCTTTTCGACCCGGCCCTTCCGCTCGCGGAGCAGCGTTACGGCGGCGGCATTCGTGGCGTCGCAGGCGATGTGGAAGCCGCCGACGCCTTTGATGGCGACGATCCCGCCGCGGCGGAGCAGGTCGCGGGCGGCCTCGAGAGCGGCGTCGCCAGCCGGGCCCGCGGCATCCCCGACGATCCTCGCTGCGGGCCGCGACACCGGGATCGGGCCATCGGCAACGGCGGCGTACCACGTGGTCGGGCCGCACGTCGGGCAGGCCACCGGCTCGGCGTGAAACCGGCGGTCGCCGGGATTCTCATACTCCGCCGCGCACTGCGGGCACATCGCGAAGCCGCGCATCGTCGTGCGGCCGCGATCGTAGGGCAGGCCCTCGACGATCGTGAACCGCGGGCCGCAGTCGGTGCAGTTCACAAACGGATAGCGATGCCGCCGGTCGCTGGGATCAGCCAGTTCCGCGAGGCAGGCCGGGCAGGGAGCGATGTCTGGCGGCACGTGGGCCGTCCGCTGACCTCCTGCCGTGCTCGCCAGGATCGCGAATCCTGTTGGCGCCAGCGAGTCTTGGGGCACGTCATGCACTTCGACGTGCGTCACGCGAGCCAGTGGTGGTGCCGCGGCGACAAGGTCATCCAGGAATGTGTTCACCGCCCCCGCTGGCCCCTCGACCTCCGCGGTCACCCCCATGGCGTCGTTTTCCACCCAGCCGGCAAGCGCCAGCCGCGTGGCCCGCCGCCAGATGAAGGGCCGGAAGCCGACGCCCTGCACGACGCCGCTCAATCGCACCCGCTTTCGCACGCTCTGAGCCACGACGAGCCTCCACGCGGGATTATCGCATGGGGCCATCTCCATCGCCCACGCGACTGGACTTCCTGACGGAGGAGCCGCGGAATCAAAACTGTTCCAGGCGGAGCACGTCGACGGGTTCGATCCAAGCGGTCATCCGGTCCTCCGCGAATGCCGACTCGCGGAGGGCGTCGAGGATGCGGCCAGCGACATCGGCGTGGACGATCGTCTCGAACCGCACGAGCGGCCGTCGCTCGCCATTCGAGTCCCGACGGCCTCCTCCATGGCAGGGAACGGCGGTGTATCCGGAGGCACCGTGATCTCGCGCCATGGCTATGAGCCGCGGCTCACTCGCGGCCGGTCCTACCACGGTGATTCGGCGCATCGGCACCGTTACCCGTTTCCTCGTGGCGAGCGGGTGGCCGGAGAGTTGGCGGTGCGCCTCCAGACCGACGACGTCGAGCGACAGTCCGGCCTGCTGGAAGTCGAGCGCCAGGGCATGAAGTTTTTCCATGACGCTCGAATCCACCAATTCGGTCCCGGCGAGATTGACGATCACGTTGTGGTGCTGCACGAGGCCGAGCTGCTCGATCTGGCGGCGGAACGGGATCCAGTTGCTGAACACCGCCGACCCGCTGGCATCGATCTGCACCGTCTGGTCATCGATCTGCGACACCTTGAGGAAGGGCTTAAAGAACGAGCCGACCGGCACGCCGTTGACTGCGTGGATGACGAACTTCAGCGCGATGCCGATGCCCACGCCGATCAAGAGATCGGTGGTGAGCACCCCGATGATCGTCGCCACAAAGATCAGGAGCTGCTCGGAGCCGATCTTGAAGACGTTGATAAATTCCTGCGGCGATGCCAGTCGGAATCCGGTGTAGACCAGCATCGCGGCCAGGGCCGAGAGTGGGATCATGTGGATCAGGCTGGGGGCCAACGCCACCGCCGCCAGCAGAAACACGCCGTGCCAGAAGTCAGCGAACCGCGTGCGGGCGCCATTGTCGATGTTCGACTTGCTGCGGACGATCTCCGAGATCATCGGCAGGCCGCCAATCGACGCAGCCGCCACGTTGGCCACACCCACCGCGAGCAGGTCGCGGTTCATGTCGGTCTTTCGCTTCCAGGGATCGAGGAGATCGATGGCCTTCGCCGAGAGCAGCGACTCAACACTGCCGACGAGGGCGAACATCAGCACCCACCAGAGGCCCGAGATTTGCGTTTCGGGCCGCGTGAAGACCGAGAAGTCGGGCGTGGTCACCGCCGCGAGCAGGTTGCCGGGCACGTTGACGAGAAACGACTCGCCCACGGGATACTCATGGCCGGCGAACGTGTAGTAGTGTTCGCGGGCGAGGTCGAACCAGCGACCGAGCGGCACCGCGACGGCGAGGACGAGGAGCTGTGCCGGCACGAACCTCAGCCACGCGGGCCGCAGCCGGCCGCGGATCGCCGGCCAACCGAAGAGGATGGCCAGGCTCACCAGTCCGATCGCCGTAATTGCAGGATTGAGGTGCAGAATCTTCTCGGGAAGTTCCTGCAGGATCTCGAGTGGCTCCCCCTTCGCCTTCTGGCCGAACACCACGGGAAGCTGCTTGAGGCAGATGATGAAGCCGATGGCGGCCAGCATTCCATGGACAACCGCCGTCGGGAAAAACTCGCTCAGCGCCCCGGCCCGCAGCAGGCCGAAGGCCACCTGCATCATGCCCGCCACACAGCCCACCGCGATCGCCATCCGATAGGCGCGGAGGTCGGCCTCGGGATCGGCGCCGGCCGTGAATCCAAACGACTGCATCGCCCCGAGCACGATCACGATCATGCCGGCGGCCGGCCCCTTGATGGTGAGTTCTGAATTGCTGATGAAACTCGTGACGATTGCACCCACGACCGCGGTGAACACGCCGGCGACGGGGGGAAAGCCGCTCGCCAACGAGATGCCAAGGCAGAGCGGCAGAGCGATCAGGAACACCAGAAAGCCGCTCGTGGCGTCCGGCTTGAGATAGGTGGCGAATCCGGCCACGGTGCCGCGGGGTGTTTCGCCCGGAGGTGCTGTGGTGGTGTTGAGGTCGAAACCAGTCATGGGCGTTTTTCCAGAGGAACCGTCGTGGCGGGTTGGTGCCGTGAGGCGAGCAGCGATTCCGCGACCCGCTCAAGCGAGTGGACGAAGGGGCCGGGCCAGAGACCCAGTCCGAAGAGAATAGCGAGGAGGGCGGTGAAGGCGATTCGCTCGCGGGGCAGGATCGAGTGGCGGGGCGCATCCACGGTGACGGGACCTCCGAACACTCGAAACCAGCCACGCATCACGGCGATCGCCGCGAACACGGTCGTCAGGATCACGAGTACGCCGGCATGCACGTGGTCGTCCAGGCTGCCCGCGATGATCAGGTCGTCGGCCACGAACGAGAGCGTCCCAGGGAAGCCGAGGGCGGCGAGTCCGAAGAGCAGAAAGAATCCTGCGAGCGCCGGGGCGTCGGCAAAGCGGCCCTGCAGCGTTTCGATCGAGATTGCCCCCCCGCGGCTCTCCAGCGCCCAGGCGACCAGCCCGATCCCCGTGAGCGCCAAGCCGCTCGACACCCAAACGGCGAGCGCTCCGCAGAGTTCCGCGGCGACGGTGCCGGAGAGCCCCGCGAACACCATCGCCGACTGGCTCATGGCGAGCATTCCCACCAGGCCGCGGACGTCTCGTTGCACGACGGCGAGCGCCGCACCGTAGGCGGCGGTGAGGAGAGCGGCGTTGGCCAGCACGACGAGTTCGTGCGGCACCCCATCGGCGTGTCCGACGAGCAGCCGTGCGGCCGTGTAGGTGGCGACCTGTGGCATTGTCACCGCCAGGGCCGTGGCCAGCGACGCACCCGAAAACAGGGCCGGATACTAGGAGTGGAAGGGAATCAACCCCTTCCGGATCATCACCGCCAGCGCGACGAGCCAGCCACCACTGGCACCCGTCGCTCCACTGCCGGCGATCCACGGGGGATCCGCCACGAGCAGCGCCGTGCCCACCGCCATGCAGGCGATCGCCACGGCCATCATGCGACCGTAGATCCGCGCCGTCGCTCGGCCACCCACCGTGCTCCGGATCGTCGTCGTGGTGGCGACGATCGAGGCGGCCCAGAGGACCGTCAAAGCGGCGGGGTGCGAGGTGGAGAGCGTGGCGAACGTAACAGTCGCACCGAACAAGAGCCGCCGGACGCCGGCCGACGCGAAAGCCCGCCGCGGTGCGACGAGCACGATCGCGAGGTCGACGACCGCCACGTATGGCAGCAGGAGCGCCGTCAAGCCGTCCACGTGCACAAGGTCGCCTCCGGCGAGCCGATGGCCGAGAAGGATCGGCACGCCGGCACCGAGGTGCCACCAGGTCGCCGCCGTCATCGCGGCCACCAGCGAGGTGCCGATCGCGGCGATCGCGACCAGCCGTGGGTCGAGTCGCCGCTCGCTGAGCCGCAGGATCGCGGCTCCGACGAGCGGCGCCACGACGCAGGTGGCGACGGCTGCCACGCAGGTGGATGACGCAACGATCACGGCATACCTCCGTCGTGGTCGCGGCGGCCGCCATCTCCAGCGTGGCCGCCAAGGGCTGCGATCCAACGCCGCTCGATCCCGTCGGCCATGATGAGGGCCTTGAGCAGCGGCCTGACCACGAACCGTGAGACCACCGTTTCCTCGAAACCGCGCTCCAGGGCCAGATGATAGAGGTGTCGGCTGAGACGACGGGGCAGCAGCCGCACGAGCGACCACGATGACGGCCCCGGGTGGCCGCCGAGGGCCGCAGCGAGTTCGTGTCGGTCGTGCATCGCCGAGGGTGACCGGAGGATCTGGAGGCTGCGAAGGATCGCGTGGCTGACAACGTGCACCAGCGGCAGAAGCCGGTAGCCGAAGCCAATCTCGGCAAGGATGATGCCAGCCTGTGTCATCGACGAGTAGGCGAGCATGCTCTTGAGGTCGGTCTGCACGCTGCCGACGACCGCCGCATGCAACGCCGTCCCAATCCCGACCGCCACGAGCAGCCAGGCGGTGAGCGGGGCCGCATCGAGCAACGACTCGCACCGCAGCAGCACGTAGGCGCCGGCGTGAATCGAGAGCGCGCCGTAGAAGATCGCGCTGGATGGAGTGGGACCCTCCATGGCACGGGGCAGCCAGCCGGAAAACGGAACCTGGGCGCTCTTTCCAAGGGCCGCGAAGGCAAACAGCAGAGTGATCGCGACGGCCGTCGGGCTGGTGACGAGGCAGGTGGCGTGCGGCCAGTCGCCCGAGAAGAGCGAGGCGAAGTCGCCGTTGCCGGTGGCCCGGTGGATCACGACGCTCGCCCCGAACAGGCCAACGTCGCAGATGCGGTAGGTGACGAAAGCCCGGAGGGCTGCATCGACGGCGTTGCGCCGCTCGTGGAAGAAGCCGATGAGCAAGGCTGACGAGATGCCGAGAAACTCCCAGCCCGCGAACAAGACGTCGATGCTGCCGGCCAGTACCATCAGGTTCATGCCAGTACCGAACAACGCCAGCAGGATGAAGAACCGCGTAAAACCCGGTTCACGGTGAAGGTATTTACCGGCGAACGCGTTGACGAGACTGCAGAGGCCGGTCGAGAAGCAGACGTACGGGATCGACAGCCCGTCGGCCACGAGATCAATGCTCGCGGTGTGGTGCCCCACCGCGAAGAGCCTGCCGAGATGCACCACCCGAGTGGCGAACGAACTGTTGGCCAGGGCGACCAGCACCGCCAGCGCGGCTACGAAGCACGAGGAAAACGCGAAGGCCACCACGCGAGTCGTGGCCCGCTCCGTCAGCGAGCGACCGATGAGGGTGGGCAGGCCGATCGTCGCCAGCGCCGCCGCCGGGGCAATGAGCTGCCACGCGACCAGGGCCGAGACGGGATGAAGCGTGAGCGCGTCGAGCGTCATGTCACCGTAGCCTCCTGCCGTCGGCCAGCCGCGTCTGCCAGCAGCCGCGCCGGCCGCACGTTGCCGCGGTGGCCTCGATACCAGGCGACCGATGATGCAGCCACGGGAATCGAATCAGACTCCGTCGTGTGGGGCGTGAAGGAGATCGTGTCGTCGCGGGAATCCTGAAGTGCCAGTTTGCCCGTGGCGGGGTCGAGCGCCACGAGTTGGATCCACTGCTTCACGAACAGATTCTTCACGGAGGGAAGACGGTCGACCACATCCTTGATCCGTTCCTGCGGTGCCTCGACGACCATCAGCAGTCGGACCGGTTCGTGAATGTCCACGCCCTGAAAGGGAAGGCCCGTCCGCAAGTCGCTCGCGTGACCGTCCATCACGCCGATCAGGCCGGTGATGTTGTGGGGGAGCTTGCTGCCCGCTCCGTAGACGAGCGGATCGACCCTCGAGAACAGATAGGCGAGGTTGATGCCGCCGCAGACCGGCCCGACTGCTGCCAGCGTCCGCTCGAGGACCGGGCCGGCCGCGTCGGCATCGGGATCATAGGAGACGAGGAACGAGCGGCGGTCGAGGAACAGGCCACGGGTCAGCCGCCGGCGGCCCACCACGCAGACCGCGTTACTTGCGTGCCCGTATTCCGGCCGCACCTGGGCGAGGTCGGCCGCGCGGCCCTGCACCCGGCGGAGCGCCTCGCCGGCGGTCACGTCAGTTGGTACCGAATCAAATCTCCGGCAGCGCTCCTGGGCATCGAGCCGCCCCGCCTCGACGCAGAGCCGGCGGAACGACTCGAACTCCTCGAGGTGCGTGGAAGGAATCCGTTCAACGTCGTACCAGATGACCGAACTCGTGCAGGTGTCCTGCATACCTGCCACGAAGACGACGTCGTTCGGCATAGTGAGGCCCGCGCGGGCGAGCGCCGCACGGACTTCCGGGGAGTTCGCCATCTGGGCGAAGGCCCGCGCGTTGGGGCCGCCGCGGCCACCGCCGCAGGCGCCGCAGTCGTAGGCACTCTCGTGTGGGTTGTTGAGGCTCGTGGAACCGTGTCCGATGATTGCCACCAGCCGGGCGAACCGTGCGGTCAGACCGATGTCTTCCAGCAGGCGGCGGACGATCGCCGCCATCTCACCGACGTCGAACCCCGGCAGCGTGCCATCGGGCAGCCGCCCTTTCTTGTGGCGTGCGAGTTCGAGCCGCGTGGTGATGCGGCGCCGGCTAAACTCCGCCGCCCAGGAGGCGAGGTGCGACGTGAGCCGGGGAAAAGCCACGCGGGCCACGAGCGGGATCGCCGCGATCGCCCCGCCCACCGACGTGAGCAGGCCGCCTCGGAGGAGTGACTGGCTGCCCTGGGAGACGCCGCCTCGCAGCCGGCCCAACGACCTGCGGACGGTCTGCCGGAGATGGTGATCGGCGAGCGCCTGCTCCTCGGGTACCTCGGTGACCGTGTGGCCCGGCCGGATCACGATCGGGCAGAGCGGCACCGCATGCCAGTCGTCGATTCCGCGGAAGTACATCGGCACCGCGAAGAAGCCGGCTGCACCGAAGGTCTGGACGTCGGGGGCGAACTCCTCGATGCCACGGCGAAACGACTCGCAGCGATCATCGATGCAGAACACCGCCTGCACCCGCGGCACCTCGGAGGGTAACGGCGGCAGGAATCGACGGTGTGCGGTAACCGCGTCGAGTACCTCGATTCGATGCCGCCGCTCGTAGGCGAGGTGGAACAGACGGCGGCGGACGATCTGATCGAAGGCGGCGATCGCGTGCTCGAGTTCCACCACCTCGTTGTCGGCGAGTCCGCGTATGTCGGCGGCCGAAAGCCCGAGGAGCTGCGACACCTGGTGCAGGAGGAACGCCCGCGACAAGCTGCCGGGTCCGCGACGGAGAGGGTGCCGGTCGCGAAGCTCGGTCCACAGCCTGCCGAGTTGGTCAGTGACGTTCCGGGCCGCGCTGTTGTCGCGAGGCCCAAGTTGCGTGGCAGCCCACTCGACGGCAACGCGGTCGAGCACGAGCCGCAGGGCGAGGAAGTCGACCACCCGCACTGGCAGGGCCTTGACGGGGGCGCGATCGGGCCGATCCTCGAGCTGGCGAATCATTCCGGCCCAGCCACGAAGGGCTACGAGCGTCTCGGTGACGGTGTCGGCCCAGGCGGATTCGGGCACGCCGAGGTGCACGAGTTCCTGCTCGATCACATCGAGGGCGGTGATGCGGCCTGGTCGTCCCGCGTCGCATGCGGCGCGAATCGTCCGTAACCGCTCCGGCAGGCGGCAGCTCCACGGCTCGACGGGGCCGAACTGTCCTGCATACACCCCGGCGATCGCGGCCAGCATGCCTTGATCCCGGTCGGGCATGGGCCACGCGGCGACGCCCTGGTCGAGATAGGCGGCCACCATCCGGATCAGGAGCGGGTGCACGACGGCATCGGTATCGAGCGTTGGCCGCACGGCGAGGATGAGGTCGCGGTGCCTTACGGGCGGCTGCACAAACCCTACCGCTGGTCGATTGCCCGACGTCGCTTCGACGCAGGCGTGCCAGAGTTCGCTGGCGACGAGGGCGGCGCGTCCTGGAGTCGTGTGACCGGCCACCGACGCGGATTCGAGCAGCCGGGCCCGAACGTGGGGCTCGAGGTCGTCGCGAAGCTGCTCGATCGCGTCGCTCTCGGTGAGCGTCCAGCGGACCGCAGAATCATTCTCCAGCTTCACGCCGTGCAGCAGCAGCTGGCGATGCAACTGAGCCAGCGTGGTGCGGCCGCCGGCGAGGGGAGATGCGGCGCGATCGCCGAGGTCGGCGGCGAGCACCGCCTCGACGTCTGCCACGCGAATCCGCTCACGGGCGAGTTCCTCCCGATATGCCGCTTCGGGGAGAAACGGCTGGGCCCGGTAGAGGCGGCCCGCCCGCACCACTGCCTCCTCGAAAGGCAGGTTCTCGAAGCCCTGCAGCGGATTCAGTGCCACGAACGAATCGATCGGCCCCTGCGGTGGCAGAAACCGTACCGCCGCAGCGATCATCTGTTCGAGCGATTCGTGACGGTCGGAGTTGGACATAGGAGGGCGGAATGAACCGAAGACGGGCAGGGGGATGTTGGATGGAACGCAACGGTTGCGCGCTGCGTCGTCCGATGCATGCAGGCCACGGACGAACACTCCTACGCCTATGGGCAGGCATGGCCCTAGGGCAGGCTCATCAGCGGCAGGAGGGAGGGCCGCGAGAGAGATGGAGGCGGGGCCTCGAGATCTCGGCCAGGGAGCCGGTGGACACCGCGGCAAGTCGTACCGCATCGTCCTCACGCGCCGCGGACGCGGATGCGGGGCCTATCGGCAGAACCCGGCACTGCTCCTGTTCGGTGTCATCCTCCTCGCACTGCTCAGCGAGGGTTCCCGCGTCATCCTCACGGCTGCCGTTGAGCGGCGTTCCATCGGAGGATCGGAGGACGGTCGGCGGGAACGGATCGGCCGCGACCAGTTGCAGCCCCGACAAGAGCGGAGACGCGGCAGCGAGTGCGATCAGGAGAGTCCGCAGCGTTTTGAGCATGTCGGCGAGAGAAAGGTGAATCCGCCAAGGAACTTAGTCTACGTCACGCCAAGGCCGCCTGCCAAAGGAAAACCACTCGTTCGTGGATGGGCTTGCGAGGTCGCAAGGCAACGCGTGAGTCCGTGGCGCATAAAGCCGACCGGCCGTAAGGCCGCGGGCAAATCACGCAGAACGCAGCGTCGTATGGTGGCTGCCCCATGCCTCACGGCGTTGGGCTTGTGCGGAGCATGGTGAAAGCCGACCGGCCTGCTGGTCGTACGTGGGTTTTGCCTAGCGCGGGATCGCCGCGGCGGAGTGAGACGAGATCAGCCCCGCCAGAGCGAGCAGCCCGAGCACGAGCGGGCCGCGGACCGCGATCATGGCGACGTCCGTTCGTAGCTGAAGGTCAGTGTGCCTTCGGCGAGCGTCGTTTTTCCAATCGCTGCGATGAGGGCGTCTCGGGTGACGCCGCCGGCCGGCAGTTGTGGCGGAGCCGACAGGGCGTAGACGGTGATGTGATACTGCTTTACACCCGGCCCCTTCGAACACATCGGGTCGTATTCCGCGCGGCCCTTGTCGTTGACGCCGGTGGTGCCGACCGATCGCGACCCCTTCGGCAGCGACGTCGCCGAGGCCGGGATGCCGTGGACAACCCAGTAGCTCTTCACTCGATCGGGCGCCTCGTGCCAGAGTGCGAGGGCGTAGCAGGCAGTCCCCTTCGGCCCCGGCTTCCATTCGATCGGCGGTGAGATGCCAGCGCCGTCGCAGGTGAACTCAACGGGGAGTTTGCCATTGGAGGCGATCGCAGGGCTCGTCACCACCAGGCCACCAGCCTTGGGGTTCGCCGCCACGGACGCAGCCGTCTTCGGTGCCGGTGTTTCGTCAGCCCGCGGAGGACGACCATCGCGGGGTGGCGGGGGCGGACGGTCCTCACCGGGCCGTGGCCGACGAGGTGGTCCACCCTCCGGCCCGGCCGGGCCGCGGCCACCCGGCCCCCGGCCACCACCAGGGCCACCTGGCCCGCCCTGCCTGCGACCTCCTGCTCCGCCGGGGCCGCGCTGACGCGGCTCGTAGGTCTCGGTGGTCGAGCGGCCCTGTGGATCGGTGAACGTGAACGTGGCCGCGCCGTTGTCCTTGACGGTGTATTCGACAGTGCTCTTTCGGCCACTCACCTCGTAGGTGAGCTTCCGCGAAGCCGCTTCGGTTGTCTCGAAGCCGACGATCGTGGCCCCGCGGAGCGGCTGCAGCGCTTCGCGGACGCCCTGTGCCCGGGGCTGCGGGTCGACCTGGCCCTCGCGTTCGGTCACCTCGCCGTGAAACCCGCCGTTGAGATACGGATACGCCTTGGTGGCGTGGTAGTGGTAGTTGCCCTGCTCGTCCTCGTGGCCGCCCAACGAGTCGAGGCCTTTCACCGGCGAGCCGTCGGGCTCCGTGTAGCCGTAGATGGGATAGCCGTCGAGCGCGTAGGCGACAGGCTTACCCTTGCCAACGACCTTCTCGAGGTGCACCGGCGCGACGTGGTAGTGGTAGTCATCGGCCCGGCCGCAGTGGCCGCCGTAGTCGTCGAGTTCCCCGATGGCCAGGGCATCTTCGCCGCGGTTGTTGAGCGGGTTGAAGATCGGGATGCCGTTCACGGCGACGGCAATCGCACCGCGGAGGAACCGGTCCTTCGTGGTCGCGGGATTCGCGGCCGGCACGGGATGCACCGGGATCTGCCAGGCGTTGTCGCCGACGTATTTCTGCGGCAGCGGCACCTGCTGCTGCCAGGAGCGGATGCCGATCATCAGCGGGTGATCCGGGACGCCGTTTGACTCGACGAAGAACCAGCGATCATCGCGGCGCGTCTTGATGTCGCCGCGTTTCTCGAACGGGGCGAACGCATCGGCGATGTCGATCGTCGTCGCGGCCGCGGGCTTCTTGGCGGCGGTGAGGCGAAAGGGAGCGCTTTCCTGGGCGGTATTCGCAGTCGGGCTGTTGTTTTCAGTCGGCTCTTCGGCTCGATGACGATGCCACGGGTGGGCGACGGCCGGTGTCGCGGCGAAAAGGACGCTCGCGATTAGCACCCCTACCGTAAGCAATCCCTCCGCACCCGCCTGCAGCACCAGCTCCATGTGTCGTCCCACCAAACGGATAGGTCCGCGGCTGCCCGTGCCAATGGAGCCGGGCTTGCTGGCCAGCAGAGCCATGGATGGCGAAGCGCAGCCAGCATGCAAAGAGCGGAGGCCAGGATGGCCGCAGCGAACGTCCGGCGACATGGCATGGGCAGCCCCGGACCGGCGCCCGTGAAATCGCCTCGGAGCCCCAACGACCCGACAAACGTGCATGTCCTGATGATCCACGACGCTCACCTATGCTCCTCTTTCCCAGTGATGGGCGGGCAAGCGAGGCGGAAGCGTGGAAAAGTATTGCTCATGGCCTTGCAACGGCGGACGAGGGCGAGGGTTGCGAACACCGGACGAGAGGACTTTCGCAATTTCTGCGAAAGCGTTTCGCCATTTCTGCGAAATCCGTTCGAAACGATTTCGAAACAATTGCGAAACAGTGTGTGAAACAGTTCCAGGAAACCTGTTTTTCAGAGTACGAAGTGAGATCGACGTTCTTGTCGTAAGTCGATGCCAGGAAACATCTTGCAAGTCCTTTGGTGGTGATTTAGGACGACGGTCTCACAATTTCGATGAGATTTGGCACGCGGCTTGCAACCCCTCAGGAATGTCGAAGTGGTCGGGGGATCGTGCCTTGCGGCACGCCGCCACTGCGGCACTTTTCCTAGATGTTTTCAGGGGGTTTCTCATGGCTATTTCGTGTGCACGTTTCTTTCGGCCGGTCGCATTTCTAGCTCTTGTCGCGGTTTCAGCGATGCACGCCAGTAGCGTGTCGGCCGGCAACTGGACCGGCTTTATGAACGTGTTCAACAATGCATCCGGATCGCAGGGGTCGTACGTCTTCGGTTCAGCGTGGGGTGTGTCGGACCTGAAGACGACGGTCTCGAACTCGAGCTCCGGCACCATCGTCGGCGACCAGCTCGTGCTCGAGCCGAACTACAACACCTACACCAACTCATTGACGGGGAGCGACGCCGACCGTGCCTTCTGGACGGACAGCACCGATGGTGGCGTGACCCCGGGGCCGCTGGGAAACAAGTGGATGGACGCCAACACGTATGAGGAGACGGCCTCCATCGCGGTTCCCTCGTATACGCTCAGCGGGAACGTGACCTCGAATAACCTCAACACCTCGCTCTACACCGCCAAGGCTTTTATCAAGGTGCTCGATCCGTCGAATAACTATGCAACCGTGCTGAACGACTCGGTCACGCTCCCGGCATCTGGGCCGTTTATCGTGACGTCGAACCTCGCGCTCTATCAGGGCAAGTTGCTGCAGGTCGGATTCAGCATGAACGGCCTGAACGCCAACCCGGTGAACGCGGCGAGCAACGGCAGCGTGGGCGTCACCATCACGGGCGTGCCGGAGCCCTCGACCTACGCCCTGCTCGCCTTCGGCGGCTGTGCGGCTGCCAGCCTGCGGCGGCGGATCCGTCGGGCCAACGCCTAAAACCCCGCTGGTTCCCTGCCCCGGGGCCAATATCCCCCTGGCCCCGGGCGGGGAACTGTGCTGCCGCGGTCGTCGCGGCCAGGTTTACGACGACTCAACGAATCGCATCGCCGGCCGTCCGGCGATGCGTTTTTGTTTGCACGCCGGAACAGTTGCGGACGAGCGAAACGGTTCGGCAGGCCGACCAGCGGTCTGTCGAGGTGGCCGAGGCAGGATCGCTCGACCCTTCATTTCATCCGCAGCCACCGCAAAAGAGCTGGAGGCGGGATGTCATTTTTGACCGCGTTGGTTTCCAGAGGTTGACGGGGTTTGGCGACAGGCATACGATCTCAAATGAAACAGTTTCGGATGCGTCCCGAAGGCGAGTCTCGCCCTGGAACGCGGTCGAACTGAGGGGAGGGGCCATGCCCAGCGTGCGAGCGATCGCCAAGCAACTGAATCTGTCGCCGGCCACGGTGTCGCGGGTGCTCAACAACCACCCCGACGTGGAGGATGCGACCAGGGAGCGGGTGCTCACGCGGATCAACGAGGTTGGCTACGTGCCGCGGTTCGGCCGCAAGCTCACCAACGTGATCGC
>CAMBSN010000062.1 GCA_945870505.1 Candidatus Kuenenia stuttgartensis
ATTGGCCCACGTCATTCGCCACCGCATGACCGATTCCTCCCGCGTGCGTGACAGCAACCCGCAACGGGTCGCCAAACCATGACCCCATCATGCCAGATTCACGGCAAAGTTTCATCACGCAATCCACGAATATCCGCCGCCATTACCGAGACCCTCCATTGGGGGCATGCCCGCCGTCACGCTCCACTAGAAATTTTCGGGCTCATAAATTCTTCTTGATGCGGATCGATGCAAAGAGCGATTACGATGCTTTTTGGAGGTCGTCGCGGGGTACGCGTCGCCTCTCGTGAAGCCGGATGAAAACAGGTCACCTCTTGAGGACTATGGCGATGAAAACTGGAGCTCCCCTTGCCGCATGCGTGATCGCGGCTGTTGCAGTTTTCGTCAGTTCGCCCGCGGTGGCTCAAACGCCCAGCACGTATCTCGGCACAACATCCGGGACGACGATCAACGGTGAGACGTGGGGCCTGTGGATGGGCAACTGGGACAACGGCTACAGCGGAAATGACGCGAGCTACATCGGCACGATCAACTCCACCGCCGCGAATGACGGTCGCGTCTTCTGCGACCTGACCGATCTGTTCATCGCCGATTCGGACGGCAAGATCGGCTCGCTGACGATGACGTCGGGCACGCTTCAGGCACCGACCGCTGCCCCAGGCAACACGCGGACGATGGTGATCGGCTCGGGCTACGTTGGTGGGCGCGGCGTGTTTCAACAGAGCGGCGGCACGTTCTACATGAGCTCGGGCGAGATGCGACTCGGCACCTTCAGAAGCGCAGCCGGTGCGGGCAACGGACTCTACGACATCAGCGGCGGCCTGTTCTCTACGACCGGCGGCCTCCAGCCGGGTGGCAATGTCGTGCTCCACCGCGCCAATCAGCCGATGGCCTCGGGCACGAGTCGCGCCGAACTGCGGATCAGCGGCAGCGCCGTGGTCGATCTCGGGCAACCGGCGACGGTGGCGAGTTCGCTCGCGTTTGGTCCGGGAACTGGGGAAGGCAGTTCCATTCTGTCTGTGATCGGCTCGCAGGCGACGATCAACATCGCAACGATAAAAATGGACTTCACGGCAACGATTTCGGGCACCGTGCCCAACAGCGGCGTGATCAACTACTCGTTCGACGAAAGCGGCGTCTCGACGATCAACATCACGGGGGCCGGGGCAACGCTGGCACAGGGCTACCTCGATGTGAACTACACCGGATCGAGCATCACAAGCGGCACCACCTTCACCCTCATGGACACGGGCACCGGCGGCGGCGCGATCACCATGGCGAGCACCTTCACGCTCCGGCCCGAAGACCAGGCGAACTGGCAGCTCGACCTCGTAGACACGAACAAGGCCCTCCGCCTCACCTACACCGGCTCGACGATCCTCGGGGCGATCACGATCAACGTGGGCAGTGGCACGACACAGACGCAGACGCAGGCCGGCTATCCGACGCTCTCCGGCAGCCTACCGCTGGTGAAGACGGGTGGCGGCACGCTGGTGATCACTGCCGCCAACACGCTCACGGGCTCCACGACTGTGCAGCAGGGCACACTGCAACTCGCCAACGCCGCGGCGCTGGCCTCGAGCAAGGTCATCCCGGTCGCCGGTGGCACGGTGTCGCTTGCGCCCTATCTGCAGACCACGGTGGGCGGCCTCGCCCCCAATGCCGGCGGCCTGGTGGACCTGGGCAACGGCCTGGTGACGGTGGCCAGCGGCCTGACTCCCACCGAACTCGTGACGGCGATCCTGGCGGGCCGCGGCGACGGCTCCTGGACCGGCACGACTGGCATCACCTCGAGCGTGGCGGCCTCTGATTTGGCCTCCGGCACCCCGCGGTCCGTCGGCTGGCTCGACAACGGCGACGGCTCTGTGACGGCGGCCTTTGCAGCGCCCGGCGACACCAACATCGACTGGGTGGTCGACGTCCTCGACGCGGGCAACTTCCTCACGTTCGGCAAGTACGACACCGGGCTCCCGGCGACCTGGCTGGAGGGCGACTTCAACTACGACGGCGTGGTGGACGTCCTCGACGCCTCCGAGTTCTTCGGCACCGGCCTCTACGACACCGGGAACTACAACACCCCGGCCGGGAACGCTGGGGCCGTGGCCGCGGTGCCAGAGCCGTCGGGGCTCGCGCTGCTCGCGTGCCTAGGCGGCGTAGCTCTTGCCGCCACCCGCCGTCGTCGGACGGTCTGAACTCCCGTAGCGCAGGTTTTCAACCTGCGGTGCATGAGGCACAGGATGCCATCCTGTGCTACTGGCCGCGCACTGCCTACGCCCAATGCCGTGGGGTCATTACCTCGACGAACAGATGCGTATGCCTGCTGGCCAACACCCAGTTGCAGAGCGAACGAGCCTGCTACTTCTTTTGGGAAGGAGACTTCGGGCCGGGAATCTCGATGTCGAAGGTGTTTCGACCCGGCTTCACGTCGAACGTGAGGGTGGACTTCGTCGACATTTCTTCAGGAATATTCAGCAACTGGGAACCGGGATCCTGTTCAGAGAGTCGCACGGAGTAGGTTCCCGCCGCACATCCCTTTTTTCCCATCGCTCGGCCGATCGTGTAGCGGCCCGACTCATCAGCAGATCCTCTGCCAAGAGGCGATTTTCCGTCCTTCGGAACAAGCTGCACCGAGACACCGCTCACAGGCTTCCCGCCGGATGTAATCGTGCCGGTGACTTCGGCGACCGAAGAGGGATCGCCACACCCAACCATGAGAACGCCCGATGCTATGAGGCTCACTCCAGCCTGCCGACGAGAAAATGTTTTCATGGTGCGGTGTAGACGACTCCATCGTCACGGTCAGCAGAGAACTGCATCACTGTTTGGTCCAGATTCTCCGAGATAAACAATACAGAGCCATCCGCAAACATCATGTTCACGCCGCCCGGATGAGTGCTCCCGATGTATTTGGCGTAGTTCACATCGGTGGACGAGGTCGGCAGAACGTTGATTTTCTCGTTGATATAGAGGGTGCGATAAGGACCCTCATGATCCGTTCTGGTTGTGATCCCATTGCCAGCCCAGTTGGCCGCACCAAACGGCCAGCCGCGTTCGCTCACGGCAAAGGTCTTGCTGAAGCCGTCACTTATTTTCTGCGGCGAAAGACCTAATGAAGAATCAGGCATTCCGAAGAAGATTCCATCGGGATCACGCGAGCAACTGGGGCGCGCGTAAAACTGCCGCGTGTCAGTGGTGCAGTCTGAAGGAGGGGACACCCCGTTGTTTCTTGACATGGCAACCGACGTGGTCGCACTCTCGTAGCCGCAACTCCCCACATAGTTCGATGCCGCAACGTCGTAGATGTAGGTGAAGCGGGGGGCGTTCGGCACTGTATTGCCGCTGGTCATGGGAAGCGGCATCGAGCTTGTGATCACGTCGGGGGCGGCGTCCGAGGCGCAGCGGTATGTGGAGATCTTTTGCTTTAAGAGAGCACTACTCATGACAGACCTGAGCTTGGTCCGCGGAATCGCGCCCTCAGGCCGAAGTGCGCCAAGGGCGTCGTAGAGTTGCGACTGCTCCATGTAGGGCAGAATGAACGCGGCCCATCCCCATGCAGGCACTCGCGTTTCGGCTGTGGGAGTGTCAGCCTTTTCAAAGATGTATCCCGCCGGGAACTTCTTCTTCGCCGACAGATGCGAATGAAGTCCGAGACCGATCTGCTTCATGTTGTTTGAGCATGCGCTGCGTCTGGCGGCCTCGCGGGCGGACTGCACGGCCGGCAGCAGCAGGCCGATCAACGTGGCGATGATCGCGATCACGACCAGCAACTCCACGAGCGTGAAACCCGTCGCCTGCCGCGGGCAACGCCCGCTTGGTCGATACTCGATGTGGTGTGTCATGGGGACTCTCGCTCCGCGACCATGGAACTCGGGAGCGACAGCTGCACAGCTAGCCCCCCGCCACCGTCGCCCCCCGGTCGGAGACGCGACGAGTTCCCAAGGATCTCACAAATACTAGTCGCCCAACGACTTCCGACGGTATTGGCCAGCTGGCCATCCGGCCGGATGGCCAATGACCCGAAAATCGTGCCGAAACGGACGCCGGACGGCGTCCGTGCGTCACTCCGCGCGGCCTGCGTTACGGACCGCCGACACGATGATCGCCCGCAGCTTTGGCTCAGCCGACCGAGCGGTGGCGAGAATGTGATCGACCGTGGCCACTTCCAGCGCGTCAGGAAGGCACATGTCGGTGATCACCGAGATACCCAGCACCTTCATCCCCGTATGGACGGCAACCACGACCTCGGGCACGGTTGACATCCCCACGACATCGGCACCGATCGTACGCAGAAATCGATACTCCGCCCGAGTCTCGAGGTTGGGCCCAGTCACCGCCACATAGACGCCCTTATGCGCGACGAAGTTCTCGCGACGGGCGACGGCGAGCGCATCGTCGATGAACGTCGCTGGATACGGCGCTGACATGTCGGGAAACCGTGGGCCAAGCCGCTCGTCGTTGATGCCGATCAGCGGGTTGTCGCCCAGCAGGTTGATGTGGTCTTCGATCACCATCAGATCGCCCGAGCGGTACTGCGGATTCATGCCGCCACAGGCATTGGTCACGATCAGCAGTTCGGCACCGAGCCGCTTGAGCACACGAACCGGAAACGTGATCTGCTGGAGGGGATAGCCCTCGTACGCGTGCTGGCGGCCTTCCATGACCACGACCGGCACCTCTTCCAGCTTCCCGCAGACGAGCTGGCCGGAATGACCGTGCGCCGTGGATCGGGCGAAGTGTGGGATCTGGTCGTAAGGGATCGCGACCTTGTCAGTAAGCGCTGCCGCCACGCCACCAAGGCCACTGCCAAGAATGATGCCGACCTTCGGCGCCAGGCTCCACTTCGTCGAGATGAACGTGGCCGCTTCGGTGATCTTGTCGAACTGGTCGAGCATGCGTGCTCCTCGTGTGGCTGTTGGGCCGACGGATTCTAGCAGGAGCCGGCCGAGCTCGGCCCCGCCGCCGTCACTCGCCGAGCAGGGCGAGAAAATCCGGATGGGATCGGAGCGACTCGAGGTCGCGATCCGTCTCCATGTGATCGAGATCGTCGTAGCCGAGAAGGATCGCTCGCGAGAGGGCGTCGATCGCGTCGTCGGCGCTTCCCGCACGCGCGAGCGAGCAGGCGAGGTTGTAGCGGGCCAAGAAGTCGTCGGGCTGGAGATCGACGATCCGGCGATCGAGATCAACCGCGCGAGTGACGAGGCCCTTCTTACTGACGAGTTCGGCAAGCACGCGAAGAGCCTCGATCGACTCGGGTGCTCTGGCGAGGAGTTTCTCGAAGAAGTCGATGTCAAAATCGAGTTGGCCGAGCGTACCGAACCAGGCGGACGGCTGTCGGGTACGGACGCGGCCACGGACCTTCCCGGAACCCGCATTTGGGTCGTCGGGGGCGGAATGAGGTGTGTCGAGACCGGACATCGATCGAACCCTCGGGTGAACGCGAGATCGCTACTTCTTCCGGCCGGTTCCCTTCGAGGGAGGCGGCGGGGGGTCGCCTTCGTCGGGATGATCCCAGTCGGGGTCGTTTTCCTCCTCCTCGAAGTCGTCGTCGAACTCATCGTCAAAGTCGTCGAACGTCGAGTCTTCATCGGACGCCGGCTGCCCGACCGCCAGGTCCTCCTCATCGCCGAGTTCCTCTTCTTCCTCGGCATCGGGATCGCCGGCGGCGGAGACATGGTCGGTAGCGGGTGCGCCGACCACCGGGAGGGTGGCGGGCCACGCGGGCACAACGAATCCAACGAGCGGTAGAACCGTGTCGGCCAGGGGAGCGGATGGGAGCGAGAGGGCGGGCATCGGCGGGCACTCGGGGTCTTCGGGGGACGTGCAGAGCAAACCCTTTCGGTCCGCCTGCGTCAAGATGGGAGATTGTAGGGGAAGGGCGGCCGGAAATCGCGGGTGTTTTGCGGGGCTGCCGAGTCTGCTCGTCATCCATGGCCTCGCACGCTCACCAGCCGCCGCCAGGACGGCGACGGTGCCCGCCAGGGGCCAGCTCGGGTTGCCCCGCGACGCACGCTGTATCACGTATGGTAATCGGCGTTGAGGTGGACGTACTCCGCCGTCAGGTCGCTTGAATAGAAGCGAATGCGGCCGGGGCCGGAACCCACGACGAGATCGATCAACGTCTCGCGGTGGTCCCTGATCGAAGCCGAGACGGCATCGGCGTCGAACGGCACAGGAGAGCCCGCCTCGAACAGCAGCGTGCGGTTGACGCGCAGCACCACCTGCGCCGGATCGAACACGATCCCCGAGTAGCCGGCCGCCGACACGATCCGCCCCCAGTTCGGGTCGGCACCGTGCACCGCCGTCTTGACCAGCGGGCTGTCGGCGATCGTGCGGGCGATCTGTCGGGCGGCGTCTCGACTCGCCGCACCCGTCACCTCGATCCGCATCACATGCGTGGCCCCCTCGCCGTCGTCCGCCATCTCCCGGGCGAGAAACTCGCAGACCGAATGGAGCGTGCGGCCAAACGCCTCCAGGCCCGCGCCGGCGAGCAGTGGGCCTCCGGCCGCTCCATTGGCCAGCAACAGCACGGTGTCGTTGGTGCTCATGTGGCCGTCCACACTCACACAGTTGAATGTTTCCTCCGCCGCGGCGGCAAGCAGCCGTTGGGCGTCGGCAGGAGCGATCGCGGCGTCGGTCACCACGATGCCGAGCATCGTGGCGAGCCTCGGTCCGATCATCGCGGCGCCCTTCGCCATCCCAAACACGGTGCAGCCCACTTCGTCGGCCGTAAACGTGCCACCGGCCAGCTTCGGGCGGGTGTCGGTGGTCATCATCCCTCGCGCCGCCTTCAGGGCCGCCTCCTCGTCATCGGAGAGATGAGCGGCGGCGGCCTTGATGCCCTTCTCCACGGTCGCCATCGGGAGAAACTCACCAATGATTCCGGTGGAGAGCACGAGCATCTGCTCCCCCTGCGCCCCGAGTTCGTGGCCCGCGAGAGCCGCCATCTGCTTCGCGTCGTCGAGGCCGCGGGCTCCGGTGCAGGCATTCGCATTGCCCGAGTTGATCACGACGCCGCGAAAACCGGTGCCGGGCGTTCGGGAGCGGTCGAGGGCCACGGGTGCTGCAAACACGAGGTTTGTGGTGTACACGCCGGCCGCCGTTGCGGGCCGATCGCTGGCCACGAGTGTCACATCCTCGCGGGACGCGTTTCGCTTGATTCCGGCATGGACGGCCGCCATCCGCCAGCCGCGGGGCAGGGGGGGAATCGGGTAGGTGACGGGAGTGTCGGCGATGGACATGGTCAGAGCAGCCCCATGGTCTCGGGGAGGTCGAAGAGGACATTGAAGTTTTGCACCGCCGCCCCCGCCGCCCCCTTCACGAGGTTGTCGAGGCAGCTGATCAGGAGCACGCGGTCGCGGACCACGCGAGCGGTGATGTCGCAGAAGTTCGTGTCGACCGTATCCTTCGTGCCGGGCAGGTGGTCTACGACGCGGACAAATCTCTCTCCTTCGTAGGCTTCCCGAAGAAGGTTCATCACGTCTCCCTCGGCGAGCTTTTTCCTCGGACGAATATAGATCGTCGAGAGGATGCCTCGGTCCATCGGAGCCAACTGCGGCGTGAAGATCACGGCCGGACGGACGCCCGCGTGTCGGGCGATCACCTGCTCGATCTCAGGCGTGTGCCGGTGCCGACCGACGTTGTAGGCCGACATGCTCTCGTTGCACTCCGGAAAGTGCGTCATCATTTTTGGCTGCCGGCCGGCGCCACTCACACCACTCTTGGAGTCGATGATGATGTCGTCTGATTCGAACAGGCCGCTCTTCAGCAGGGGGGCGAGCGGCAGGATCGCCGACGTCGAATAGCAGCCAGGATTCGCCACGAGGGACTGCCGGCGGATTTGCTCGCGAAACAACTCCGGCAGACCGTAGACCGTCGTACCAAGCCGCTTCGCATCGGGGTGCTCGTGGCCATACCACTCCAGGTAGGTGGCGGCATCATCGAGTCGGTAATCGGCGCTGAAGTCCACCACCTTCGCTCCGGCTGCGAGCACCTTCGGAAGAATCTCGGCACTGGCACAGTGCGGGAGGCACCCAAAGACGCAGTCGGCTCGCTTCCCCACCTCATCAGTCGAGAGGTCCTCCAGCGGCAGGTCGAGCCGGCCGACGAGACTCGGATGGACGCTCGAGACGGGCGTGTTGCCTTCTTGGCGGCTGGTGACCGCGACGATCTCCGCCTGAGGATGCCGGAGAAGGATCTTGATCGCCTCGAGGGCGGTGTATCCAGTGGCACCGAGGATTGCGACCTTCACCATGACGGGCTCCGCGTGCGGGTTGCAGACGTAGGATTTATAGGGTGGCCGCAGGTCAGAACGCTACCCCGTCGCGATGTCGGCTAGCTCATCAGCCGCGTCGCGAACAGACGGATGAGCCACGTCGCGACCGCCCGCTTGGTACCAGCCTTGGAGCCCACCGCGGCGTGGCTGCGGTCGTAGACCGTCACGGCGGTTCTCGTTCCCTCGATGGCGGTCACGTCGTTGACGACGATCAGATCGCACCGTTTCGCCTCTATTTTCTGGAACGCTCGTCGCGGATCGGCACCCGGCTCAAGAGCGAAGGCGACAAACCACTGCCGAGTTTTCGACCTCCTCGCCAGGGTTGCGATCACATCGGCGGTGGGGGCGAGTTTGAGCGACAGGCCGTCTCCCTGCCGAGGGATCTTGCCGGCCACGCGGCGAACCGGTTCGAAGTCGCAGGGGGCGGCAGCGGCGACGACACCCTCCACCGCGGGCAACTCCGCCAGCGACGCGTCGAGCATCTCCCGCGTGGTGATCACCGGGATGACGCGAGCCGCCGTCGGATAGCGGAGTTGGACGGGTCCGCTGACGATCGTCACCTGATGGCCGGCCGCCAGTGCCGCCTGGGCGATCGCGGCCGCCATCCGGCCGCTCGACGCATTCGTGAGAAAGCGAACGTCGTCGATGTAGGCTCGCGTGGGACCGGCGGTGAGCAGGATCCTTGCCATGGCTGCCTCAGGAGGCGATGTCAGGGCCGCCGCGGAGCGGCCGCAAGAACCGACTCGATGGCCGCTACAATCTCATCGGGCTCGGCCATTCGCCCCGCTCCCTGCTGGCGGCACGAGAGCCAGCCCGTTCCCGGGGCCACGATGCCCAGCCCATCGGCCTCGACCTGACGCACGTTGCGCTGGACCGCAGGTTTGCTCCACATCGCCGCGTTCATCGCCGGCGCCACGAGCACGGGGCACTCCGCGCAGAGCGCGAGCGTGGAGAGCAGGTCGTCGGCCGACCCGTGGGCGGCCTTGGCGAGGAAGTCGGCCGTAGCCGGCGCGACCACGACGATCTCGGCCCGGGCGGCGAGTTCGATATGAGCGCCGAGCGGGTAGGCAGTTGGATCGAACGTGCGGCTCGCCACGGGACGGCCGGTGAGCGCCGCGAACGTCGCAGTTCCCACGAACCGTCGCGCGGCCGACGTGAGCACGGCCGTCACACCGGCACCGCGCTGGACGAGGAGGCTCGTCAGCGCAGCAGCCTTGTAGGCCGCGATGCCACCAGACACGCCGACCACGATCTCGCGGCCGGCCAGGCTCACAGGACGGTCGGGTCGAAGTCGAGCGGGCCACCGGCCTCGGTCGACTCACCGGTGATGCGGAGGTTGAGCGACGTGTCGAGGAAGATCTTGTCCTGCTTGATCTCCTCGATGACGATCTGCATCTTGTCGTCGGTGTCTACGTCGACGAGCGGTCGGCCGCCGGCATTCAGCGCCACGAGCCGCTTCTGGATCAGCGTCGAAAGCTTGAAGCGGCCTCCGACCTTGTTGACGATCTCTTCCTCGCGCAGGTCATCGATCATGGACTGGTCTCCTCGGTGAATCGACTCAGGGGTCGGGTTGGGGGGCTCAGCGGGTGGGGCTTGGGGCGTGACTGACGGCGGTGTGATGGAATCCTTCAGCCGCCAGGACTCGCTCGATCTCCGCCAGCGCGAGCTCGACGTTCTCGTTGACGACTCGGTGCTTGTAGCGGTGGGCTTCGTGCAGTTCACGTCGCGCCACCTCCAGCCGGCGGGCCATAGCGTCGGGCGACTCCGTGCCCCTTGCCTTGAGACGCTCAAGCAGCTGGTCGGGATGGGCGGGCTCGACGAAAATGGTGATCGCCTGCGGATAACGAGCGAGAATGGAGAGTGTACCCTCTACGTCGATCTCGAGCACGACCCATTTTCCAGCCGCAAGACGGGGGGCCACCTCAGCCACCAGCGTGCCGTACCAGTGCTGCCGGCCATACACCTGGCAGCACTCCAGGAACTCGCCGACGGCCCGCCGCCGCTCGAACTCGTCGAGCGGGATGAAGTGGTAGTCGATGCCGTCGCATTCGCCGGCCCGCGGGGGCCGCGTGGTGGCGGAGACGCTCGGCATGAGGGTCGGCAGGTCGGCGAGCAACCGCCGGAGCAGCGTCGTCTTGCCCACCCCGGACGGGCCCGAGATCACGACGAGTTTGCCCGGCCGGTCTTCCATCCCGATGTTGTACCGCAGCCCGCAACGCCTTGAAAAGCGGCGTTGCCGAACGGCCCCTCACTCGACGTTTTGGGCCTGCTCGCGAAGCCGCTCAATCCGGGTCTTGATCTCCACCACGGCGTGGGCGATGCCCACGTCCAGCGACTTGGATGCGACGGTGTTGGCCTCCCGGCCCATCTCCTGGGCGAGGAAATCGAGCGCCCGCCCCGGTGACTCCTCGTCGAGCAGCCGGTCAAACTGGGCGACGTGGCTCGCCAGTCGCACGAGTTCCTCGGCGACGTCGGTCCGGTCGGCCATCAGCGCCACCTCCCGCGCCACGTCGCCCTCCGACACCGCCGCTGCCCGATCATCGAGCAACCTCGCGACGCGCTCCCGCAGGCGGTCACGATGGGCGGCCACCACGCCGGGCACGCGGTCGCGGATGCCGTCCGCCAGCTGGGCGATCTCACGGCACGACGACCGCATGTCGCTGGCGAGCGCGTCACCCTCGGCCCGCCGCATCTGGTCGTAGCGATCAAGGGCGGCTGCCAGTGCCTGCGACAGCAGCGGCCAGAGACGATCCACCGACGTCGATTCGGCCGGCTCGTCAACCAACAGTCCGGGAAGCCCGAGCAGGCCGTCTACTGACTTGGGAAGCGGCAGGTCGTGCGTGGCGCAGAAGTCGGCGAGATCGTCGAGATAGGCTGCGAGTTGGGCCTTGTCGAGTCGCCGGGCGGGGATGGCGGCGGCGCCCAAAAGATCGACGGTCGCCTGCACGGTGCCACGACGGACACGGCCGCGCACGGCAGCCTCGATTCGGGGTTCGAGCGCTGCGAGGGTGTCGCGGGCACGAAGCGAGAGTTTGAAATGCCGGTTGTTGACGCCCCGGAGTTCGACGCGGCAGGTGCTGCCACCCTCGGTGGCGACGCCCTCGCCACAGCCCGTCATGCTCAGGGCCATTGCGTCACTTCGCGTCGTTGGCGGCGGGAGCGGCCGGCTCCGCGGGAGCCTCGCTGGGCGACGTCGCGGCCGGCTCGTTAGCCGGCGTCGCGGCCGGTTGGGCCTGCGAGGCATCCGTGGCTGGAACTGCGGCAGCGGGCGTGGTGACTGGCCCACCTGCCGGCGGGATCGTTGACTGGGCTGGAACAGCCTGGCCGGCTGCGGTGCCGAGGGTCGGATTGAAGAGCGACTCGCTTCGACCGAGCAGATTGATCGCGAGGATGCACAGCAGAATCCAGCAGGCCGCCACGATCACGGTGATCCGCGTAAACACGTCACCCGCCTTCGTGCCAAAGGCGCTCTGACCACCCGCGCCTCCGAATGCTCCGGCAAGGCCGCCGCCCCGGCCGCGCTGGATGAGCACCAGCGCGATCAGAAACAGGGCGGAGAAGACGAGCAGAAAGCCGAGGCCGAAACGAACGAGCGAGGTCATGGACGCGAGGGGCTCCGAACACCGATGGGCATAAAACCGAGTTGAAAGAGTAGCCCAACGCCGCGGGAGAGGCTACCCCAGCGCCGTTTCAGCCCCGTTCATCGTTCTCGGCACCTGGTCAGCCGCCGAAGGCCTTGGCGATTCCGAGAAAGTCGTCCGCCTTGAGACTCGCTCCACCGACGAGGGCACCGTCGATGTCGGGTTGCACCGCGAGATCGGCCGCGTTGTCGGGCTTGACGCTGCCGCCGTACTGGATGCGAACCTTGTCGGCCACGGCTGGCGACGCAAGCCCTCCGAGGAGGCCACGGATCAGGGCGTGCACCTCCTGGGCCTGCTGCGGCGTGGCCACCTTCCCGGTGCCAATCGCCCACACGGGCTCGTAGGCGACGACCGTCTTCTCCAGGTCGGCCGGCGAGAGACCGGCGAGCGAGCCCCTCACCTGAGTGGCCACCACGTCGCTCGTGCGGCCTGCCTCCCGCTCCTCGAGTGTTTCGCCGACGCACACGATCGGGATCAGCCCCGCCGCAAGCGCCGCCTTTGTCTTGGCGTTTACGATGGCGTCGGTCTCGCCGAACAGCGTCCGCCGTTCGGAGTGGCCAAGGATCACGTAGCGGCAGCCGAAGTCGAGGAGCATCGCTGGGGCGACTTCGCCGGTGAAGGCACCGCTCGCCTTGTCGTGCATGTTCTGGCCCCCGAGGGCCACGGCCGACTTCGCGGCCGCGAGCGTCGCGCCAACCGTTTCGAGGTAGACCGCCGGGGGGCAGAGCACCAGTTCGGTCGCACCGGCCTCGGCGACCCGAGCGGCGACGGCGGCGGCTAGTTCCTTGGCCTTCGCGCGGTCGAGGTTCATCTTCCAGTTGCCGGCGACGATCTTCCTGCGGGACATGCGCGGACTCCAAAGAGGTGAAAGGGGGGCGTGCGAGCCCCCAAAGCGTAGCGGCCCCTCGCCGGGGCGTCAGCCCACCGGAGCGGCCGCGGCGTAAGAGCCGAGCACGACGACCCGCTTGCACCGCTTCTCGAGCGAGGCGATCGCCCGCCGC
Organism: Candidatus Kuenenia stuttgartensis; assembly: GCA_945870505.1. Classification (GTDB taxonomy): domain Bacteria; phylum Planctomycetota; class Planctomycetia; order Pirellulales; family UBA1268; genus QWPN01. The sequence continues at coordinate 12,915 of CAMBSN010000062.1, forward strand.
AGGCGGAGGTCGCTGCGGTGGCCCTCGAGCTCCACGAAGAAGATGTAGCCGCCCACCTCTCCCGGCATGGGGAACGATTCGATCCAGGTGAGGTTGAGCTTCTGCCGCTTCGGGATCGCCAGGGCATCGGCGAGACCGCCGGGCTTGTGCTCGATCTCGAACATCAGCGAGGTCTTGTCCTTCCCGGTGCGGCTCGAGTCGGCGTGGCCGATCACGGCGAACCGCGTCGTGTTGCCGGCGATGTCCTCGATATTCTCCGCCAGCACGGAGAGGCCGTAGTGGACGCCCGCCTGGCGACTGGCAATCGCGGCGGCATCCGGCCGCTGGGCGGCCATCTCGGCGGCCGCGCTCGTGCTCGTCACCTCAACCAGTCGGGCGGCGGGCAGGTGGCGGGCCAGCCAGTTACGACACTGCGACAGCGCCTGAGGACGGCTATAGACCTCCTTGACGGCTGAGCGATCGCACGTTGCCAGGAGGGTGTGGTGAATCCGCAGGGGGACCTCAGCGCAGATCTTCACGGGCAGCCGCGAGAGGTTGTCGAGGGTGTCGGCGATCCGTCCGTCGGTGGAGTTTTCGAGCGGCACCACCCCATAGTGGGAATGACCGGCCTGCACTTCCTCGAATGCCGCCGAGATGCTGGCCACCGGCACGAAGTCGACGGCACTGCCAAAGCGGTGTAGCGCCGCGAGATGGCTGTAGGTCCACGCCGGTCCGAGGTGCGCCACGCGGAGGTGCTGCTCGATGGCCCGCGAGCCGGAGATCAGCTCGCGAAAAACCGCCTTCACACTTTCGTTGGAGAGCGGGCCGTCGTTAGCGCTGGCCACCCGCTCGAGCACCGTCTCCTCGCGGGACGGGTCATACGTCTGCTGCCCCGTCGACTGCTTGACGTGACCGATCTGCCGGGCGAACTCCGCCCGCTCGTTCATCAGGCTGACGAGCTGGCGATCGAGCTTGTCGATCTGGGAACGGAGTTGCGACAGGCTCGGCTTTCTGCCGCCGTCGGCTGCCGAATCCCGCGGTGTACCGGAGTGAGCCATGGCGAGCGGACGACCTCAGACGGCCAAAATGGCAGACCCTCCGGTTGATGCCGGAAGCGACCTCCACAACTGTACCGTGGGGCCGATCGACGTAAATACGGCCGATTCGCCAATTTTTCGCCGGTCGCTAGGGTCGCCTGGAATGTGGGGCGCGGCACCCCGGAGCATGGCACGGGCTTTGCATTTCCATAGGTCACGAGGCCGGACGGCCAAGGCTGGCTCGGGTGACCCCCGGGCCGGAGGCTTCCGCAACACGACCGCACACCAAAAAGGGGACCGTAACCATGGCAACCAAGCAGGGCGAAAAGATCATCGGTATCGACCTGGGCACCACCAACTCGGTGGTCGCGGTGATGGAGGGCAAGGAGCCCAAGGTGATCGCGAACAAGGAAGGCAATCGGCTCACCCCGAGCGTGGTCGCCTTCAACGACAAGGGCGAGACCCTGGTGGGCGACATCGCCCGCCGGCAGGCCGTCACCAACCCCAAGCGGACGATCTACTCAATCAAGCGATTCATGGGCCGGCGGCACAACGAGGTCGGCGGCGAGGAGAAGATGGTGCCCTACGAAGTCGTCGGCGGTCCCGAGGACTACGTGAAGGTGCGGGCGGGAGACAAGGAGTTCACGCCTCCCGAGGTGTCGGCGAAGGTGCTCCGCGCCCTCAAGGAGTCGGCCGAGGCCTACCTTGGCCACAAGGTCAACAAGGCCGTGATCACCGTCCCCGCCTACTTCAACGACGCCCAGCGGCAGGCCACGAAGGATGCCGGTGTGATCGCGGGCCTCGAGGTGATGCGAATCATCAACGAGCCCACGGCTGCCGCGCTCGCCTACGGCCTTGAGAAGAAGGCCCAAGAAAAAATCGTCGTGTTCGACCTCGGCGGCGGCACATTCGACGTGTCGGTGCTGGAGGTTGCCGATGGCGTGTTTCGCGTGATCAGCACCAACGGTGACACGCACCTCGGCGGCGACGACTTCGACAAGACCCTGATCGATCACGTCGCCGACCAGTTCAAGAACGAACAGGGAATCGACCTCCGCAAGGACACAATGGCCCTGCAGCGGCTCCAGGAGGCCTGCGAAAAGGCCAAGAAGGAACTCTCCACCGCCCAGAGCACCGACATCAACCTGCCGTTCATCACGGCCGACGCCAGCGGCCCGAAGCACCTGCAGATGACGATCACGCGGGCCCAGTTCGAGCAGATGTGCGACGCCCTCGTCGAGCGCTGCCGCGGCCCGGTGGTTCAGGCACTCAAGGACGCGAAGCTCGATCCGAAGGACATCGACGAAGTGGTTTTGGTCGGCGGTTCGACCCGCATCCCCAAGGTGCAGGAGTTGGTCCGAAAGCTCTTCGGCAAGGAATCCCACAAGGGCGTGAACCCCGACGAGGTCGTGGCACTCGGCGCCGCAATCCAGGGAGGCGTGCTCGGCGGCGAGGTGCAGGACGTGCTCCTGCTCGACGTCACCCCGCTCTCACTCGGCATCGAGACGGAGGGGGGCATCTTTACGAAGCTTGTCGAGCGAAACACGACCGTGCCGACCGAGCGGAAGCAGGTCTTCAGCACCGCCGCCGACAACCAAACGGCGGTGACGGTGAGCGTGTTTCAGGGCGAACGGCCAATGGCCCGTGACAACCGGCTTCTCGGCCAGTTCAACCTGGAAGGGATTCCGCCGTCCCCGCGTGGCACGCCGCAGATCGAGGTGAAGTTCGACATCGACGCCAACGGCATTCTTTCGGTGAGTGCGAAGGATCTCGGCTCCAACAAGGAGCAAACGGTCCGCATCGAGCAGTCGAGCGGTCTCAACGAGTCGGAGATCGAGCGGATGCGGAAGGATGCCGAGAGCCACGCCGAGGATGACAAGCGGAAGTATCGGCTGGCCGAGGCCCGCAACCGGGCCGAGGCGCTCTGCTTCCAGACCGAGAAAGCGATCAAGGAGAACGAGGCGAAGCTCTCCGCCTCCGACAAGGCTCCGCTGGAGGCGGCCATCGCCAAGGCCCGTGAGACGGCCAAGGGCGAGGACGTCGACGCCATCACCTCGGCGCACGACGCGCTCGAGCAGGCGGCGCACGCCCTGTCGAAGGTGCTCTACGAGACGGTGCAGCGGGATGGCGGAGCGGCCGGCGGCGGAACGGCACCGGCCGGCGCTGCGTCTGACGACACCATCGATGCCGAGTTTGAAGTCAAGAAGGACGCCTAACCGCGATCCTCACATCAGGTGACATCCTGACTCTCCCTCGCGGGGAGCAAGGTATCGCCGTGCATTGCGTCCCCAGGTTGTGGAGACCAAACGATGGCGTTCCGCTTTGACAAGTTCACGATCAAGGCCCAGGAAGCCGTTCAGGCAGCGGTAGAACTCGCCGGGAGCCGCGGTAACCCGCAGGTCACACCGGTGCACCTGCTGCAGGCTCTGCTCAGCGAACGGGAGGGGATCGTCCGGCCGCTGCTGGAGAAGATCGGCGCCGACCGCGGCCATCTCGAGCGGATTGTCGAAGCGGAACTCTCACACCAGCCGAAGGTGTCGGGTGGCGTTCAGCCGCAGCCTGATCAGGAGATGATCAAGGTTTTCGAGGCGGCCACGACCGAGTCGCACCAGATGAAGGACGAGTTCGTCTCCACCGACCACCTGCTCCTGGCCCTCGCCAAGGTGCCGTCGAAGGCGAAAAATCTTCTCCAACTGGCGGCGATCGGCGAGAAGGAACTGCTCGCCGGGCTGCAGGCGGTCCGCGGCCAGTCGCGGGTGACCGACCAGAATCCCGAGGAGAAGTTTCAGGCGCTCGAGAAGTACGGCATCGATCTCACGAAAAGGGCCAGCCAAGGCAAGCTCGATCCCGTGATCGGCCGCGACGCCGAAATCCGTCGGGTAATCCAGGTGCTCTCCCGCCGCACCAAGAACAATCCCGTGCTCATCGGCGAGCCCGGCGTGGGCAAAACGGCGATCGCGGAAGGGCTGGCGCTGCGGATCGTGCAGGCCGATGTGCCCGATAATCTACGCGGACGGCGGGTGGTGGCTCTCGACCTTGGCGCGCTGATCGCCGGCACGAAATACCGCGGTGAGTTCGAAGACCGGCTCAAGGCGATCCTTCGCGAGGTCGAGGCGGCCGCTGGCAACGTCGTCCTCTTCATCGACGAGCTCCACACCGTGATCGGCGCGGGGGCGGCGGAGGGCGGGTCTGATGCCGCCAACCTGCTCAAGCCGGCGCTGGCCCGCGGGGAACTGCGGTGCATCGGCGCGACCACGCTCGACGAGTATCGAAAACACATCGAAAAAGACGCCGCCCTGGAGCGCCGGTTCCAGCCCGTCATGGTGGGCGAGCCGAGCGTGGAAGACACGATCGCCATCCTCCGCGGCCTCAAGCCCCGCTACGAGGCTCACCACAAGGGCGTGAAAATAAAGGACTCGGCCCTGGTCGCGGCCGCCGAACTCTCGCATCGCTACATCGCCGACCGCTTCCTGCCGGACAAGGCGATCGACCTCATGGACGAGGCGACCAGCCGGATCGCGATGGAGCTCCAAAGCGTGCCCAGCGAGATCGATGAGGTTCAGCGGCGGCTCGTGCAACTCGAGCTCGCCGCCCGTCAGCTCGCGGAGGAGACCGAGGAACACGCCAAGGAGCGGCTCAAGGAGATCGAGCAAGAGTCAACGGGCCTCCGCAAGACCCTTGCCGACCTCCGCCAGCAGTGGGAGGCCGAGAAGATGGGCGTGGGAAGCGCTCAGGAACTTCGCAACCAGCTCAACGACGTGCAGCTCGCCTTCGACCAAGCCGGCGTCGCTATCAAGGAGCGACAGGCGTCGGGCCAGCCGGTCGGCGAGGAGATGTACCAGAGCCTCTACGAACTCGACGTGAAGCGAAAGACCTTGCAGCAGCGGCTCGAGCAGGAGGGAACCGACAAGGATCACGCCAAGGAGGCGGGAAAGACCAACGCGAAGCGGCTGCTCCGCCGTGAAGTCGGCCCCGAGGAGATCGCCGAGGTGGTGAGCGCGTGGACCGGCATTCCCGTGACCAGGCTCGTGGAGAGCGAGCGGGCGAAGCTGCTCGTGCTCGAGGACCGACTCCACCAGCGGGTGATCGGCCAGGATGAGGCGGTCGAGGCGGTCAGCGACGCCGTCCGTCGCAGCCGGGCCGGGCTTCAGGATCCCAATCGGCCGATCGGGTCGTTCATCTTCCTGGGGCCCACCGGGGTCGGAAAGACCGAGCTCTGCAAGGCTCTGGCCGAAGTGCTGTTTGACGATGAAAACGCCATGATTCGCATCGACATGAGCGAATACATGGAGAAGCACACGGTCGCCCGCCTGATCGGCGCACCACCGGGCTACGTGGGCTACGAGGAGGGCGGCCGGCTCACCGAGGCGGTCAGGCGGCGGCCCTATTCAGTGGTCTTGCTGGACGAAATGGAGAAGGCCCACCGCGACGTGTTCAACGTCCTCTTGCAGGTGCTCGACGACGGCCGGCTCAGCGACAGCCTCGGCCACACCGTCGACTTCACCAACACCATCGTGGTGATGACCAGCAATGTCGGCAGCCAGGCGATCCAGCAGATTACGAAGGAGGGGGGCAGCGAGCAGGAGGTTCGCGACGCGGTGCGGGAGGCACTGCAAGCCCGGTTCCTGCCCGAGTTTCTCAACCGCATCGACGAGACCATCGTCTTCCACCCACTCGACCAGAAGCACATCCGGCGGATCGTCATGATCCAGGTCAAGCGGCTGGTAGACCAGGCGGCGAAAGCCGGCATCACGATCGACTGCACGGAGGCGGCGGTCGACGAAATCGCTCGGCTCGGCTACGACCCGATGTACGGGGCCCGTCCGCTGAAGCGCGTGATCCAGCAGCAGCTCCAAAATGAACTTGCCCGGGAGTTGCTCTCTGGCAAGTTCCCGGAAGGTAGCCGGGTGAAGGTCGATTTCGTCCAGGACGGGTTCGACTTCAAACTCGAGCCCTGAGGCTCAGCCGCGCTTGCGATCCTCGAGACCCATCCTCGCGATCAGGACGTCGGCGCCGGTGGTCATCCGGCGGAGCTTATCGGCCATCACGAGCTTCTCGCTGGTGGTTGCCTTCTTGAGCTTCGTCTGCATCTTCACAAGCTTCTGCCTGCGGTGCCGACGCCGCTTGATTTCCTTCATCCGGTTGTTGATGCCGCCCATGGAGAATGTTCCTTTCAGGTGTTCGGGTGAGCAGAAACTGTAGGAAACCCCAGGAAAACAGTCAAAGCCACCCCCATTGCCCGCGGTGATCCGATAGACTTTCCCGCTGGTGGCAGGGGCCGGAGGCCTCGGCCGATTGGGATGGGTGGCAGAGCGGTTGAATGCACCGGTCTTGAAAACCGGCAGTCGCGTAAGCGGCTCGTGGGTTCAAATCCCACCCCATCCGCTTGGGTCTTCGGCAGCAAAACGAACAGTTCGGCATAGAGACGCATCAG
>CAMBSN010000063.1 GCA_945870505.1 Candidatus Kuenenia stuttgartensis
AAAGACTCTCGACATACCTTCGCTGCCCCTCGGCATAGAGCGTGTCGAAGGCGAGCGAGGTTTTCCCCGAGCCGCTCGGGCCGCAGCAGACCGTCATTGCGCCGCGAGGGATGTCGGCATCGACCGATTTCAGGTTGTGCTGCGCCGCGCCGCGGATCGTGATCTGCGGCGGGCCGGGATCGATCGACGCCTTTTCGATCTGCGACAGCTTGGCACGCTCGGCCTTGGCGAGCGCGGTCGCCGTGGCGGGCTTTTTGCGACGCGCGGGCGGCTTCTGCACGCCGTCTGCCCGCGACTTGCCGGCCGCCAGCATGGATTTCAGGGCCAGTCCGGTGTGCGATGCCTTCACGCGGGCCACCTGCTCCGGCGTGCCGGCGACCACGATCTGGCCGCCGCCAGCGCCCCCTTCCGGCCCCAGATCGATCACGTGATCGGCCCGCTTCACGACGTCGAGGTTGTGCTCCACCACGAGCACCGTGTTGCCCGCGTCCACCAGCCGCTCCAAGACGGTGAGCAGCTGCCGCACGTCGGCCATGTGCAGGCCCGTCGTCGGCTCGTCGAGGATGTAGAGCGTCTTGCCGGTAGACCGCTTGGCCAGCTCTCGCGAGAGCTTCACCCGCTGGGCCTCGCCGCCGGAGAGCGTGGGCGAAGGCTGGCCGAGATGGAGATAGTCGAGACCGACGTCGCAGAGGGTCTCGAGCTTGCGGGCGATGTCGGGGGCGTCGGCGAAGAGCTCCCGCGCCTCGCCGATCTCCATGTTCAACAGTTCGGCGACGTTCTTCCCCTTCCAGCGGATTTCGAGCGTATCTTTGGCGAACCGCGCTCCGCCGCACTGCTCGCAGGTCACCCAGACATCCGCCAGGAAATCCATGTCGAGCCGGGTCGAGCCGTTGCCCTCGCAGGCCTCGCACCGGCCGCCCGCCACGTTGAAGCTGAAGCGGCCCGCCTTCCAGCCTCGCTTCTTCGCATCGGGCAGCATCGTGAACAGCTTGCGGATGTCGTCCCAGACCTTCACATACGTCGCGGGGTTGCTCCGCGGGGTGCGTCCGATCGGCGACTGGTCGATCACGATCACCTTGTCGAGATGCTCTGCCCCCTCGATCGCGGTGAATGTGCCGACGGGACCACTCGTGCCGCTGTTGCCACTTTCGTCTACGTCGGTGTCGCTCCCGCCGGCCAGCCGCCGCCGCAGCTCGGGCTCGAGCACGTCGCCCACGAGCGAACTCTTGCCGCTCCCCGACACGCCCGTCACGCAGACGAGCTGGCCCAGCGGGATCTCGACGTCGATGCCGGTGAGGTTGTTGTGTCGCACGCCCTTGAGCAGGAGCGACTTGCCCGTGGGCTTCCGCCGCGTGGCCGGCACCTCGATCGCGTCGCGGCCTGCCAGAAAGCTGCCGGTGATGCTGCGATCGCTCTGGGCCACGTCGGCGGGCGTGCCGGCCGCCACCACCTCACCGCCCCGCTTGCCCGGGCCGGGACCGAAATCGACGACCCAGTCGGCCGCGCGGATCGTGTCTTCGTCGTGCTCGACCACGATCACCGTGTTGCCCTTGTCGCGGAGGGCCTCCAAGGCGCCGAGCAGCTTGACGTTGTCGCGGGCATGCAGGCCGATCGACGGCTCGTCGAGTACGTAGAGCACGCCCGAGAGGCCGGAGCCGATCTGCGCGGCGAGTCTGATCCGCTGGCTCTCGCCGCCGGAGAGGGTGGGCGCCTTGCGTTCGAGCGAGAGGTAGCCGAGGCCGACCTGGTCGAGGAACGCCAGCCGCGAACGGATCTCCTTCAGCAGTTCGACGGCGATCAGGGCCTGCGTGTCGTCGAGGACGAGGTCTGAAAGAAACTCCCGTGCCGTGGCGATCGGCAGGGCACAGAGGCGATCGAGAGAGAGTTGGCGATTGCCTTTGGTCCACGGCTTCGACTTCGTCTCGATCCTGACCGCCCGCGCCTGATGCGAGAGTCGCGCCCCCATACAGTCGTGGCAGGGCGTCACGCTCATCAGTTTCTCGAGCATCCGCCGGATGATGCCGCTCTTGGCGTTGCGCCAACGGTTGGCCAAGAGCGCGAGGATTCCCTCGAACTTCGTCTTTCCGCCACGTTCGGCCCGGCCGCGCCGCCAGGAGAGTGTGATCTCCTCCAGGCCCGTGCCATTGAGCCAGATTTTTTTCTGGAGCGACGTGAGGTCCTGCCAGGGCGTGTCAAGCAGCGTGCCGTCGGGAAATTTTCGCTTTGCCTCGGCATGGGCCGCCACGCCGGTGAGCAGCCGCCTCAGCCACCGCGGCATGTCGCGAAAACTGCCGAGCACGCCGATCGCCCCCTTGCGGAGCGACTTTTCCGGCGCCGTCACGAGCTTCGTGGGATCGACGCCGTAGATGTCGCCCAGGCCATCGCAGGTCGGGCAGGCGCCCTGGGGGCTATTAAAGCTGAAGAGCTGCGGCTCGGGCGTCGAGTAGCTCACGCCACACTGCACGCAGGCATACCGGCTCGAGAGGATGAGATCAGAAAATGGGGACGGGAGCGATTTTTCCGCGCGAGAAATGGCTCCCGTCCCTTTTTTGGAAAAATCGCTCCCGTCCCCATTTTCCCCGGCGACGATCACCTGGCCGCCGCCGGTTCGTAGGGCCAGTTCCACCGCCTCGGCGATCCGGCTCCGCGTCGCCTCCGATGGAATCAACCGGTCAACGACGACGTCGATCGAATGCTTGAGGAGTTTTTCAAGCGCGGGTGGATCCTCGACGCGGCAGATCTGGCCATCGACACGGGCCCTCGTGAATCCCTGCCGCACGAGATCGGTAAACAGATCGCGATGCTCACCCTTCGCCTCGCGGACCAGCGGTGCGAGGATCATCACGCGCTCGTCCTTACGGGCCGCGAGAATCCGCTCCACGATCTGGTCGCGGGGCTGGGCCTCGAGCACACTGTCGCACTCCGGACAGTGGGCCGTGCCGATCCGCGCATAGAGTACGCGGAGAAAGTCGTGGATCTCCGTCATCGTGGCGACGGTCGACCGGGGATTGTGGCCGGCCGATTTCTGTGCGATCGAGATCGAAGGAGAGAGGCCAGTGACGCTGTCGACATCCGGCCGCGGCAACTGGCCGAGAAACTGCCGGGCGAAAGTGGAGAGACTCTCGACGTAGCGCCGCTGCCCCTCGGCGTAGAGTGTGTCGAAGGCGAGGCTCGACTTGCCCGACCCGCTCACGCCGGTCAAGCAGACGAGCCGGCCACGGGGCAGGCCGACCGTCACATCGCGGAGGTTGTGCTCGCGGGCACCGCGGACGACGATCGGGGGAACGTGCATGGGCAAACGCATAGTGCGCGGACGGGACGGGGCCACGCCCGATTGTAGCGCATGGGGTACGCGAAGGGGCGGGTTGTCTGTCCCATGTGGGGGCGGTTTTGAACTTGCCCACGACTTCGGGCCGGATTCCACAAGGTGAAACCTCGTGGCCACGGGGAGCGTCGCCCGCCCGCCCGCTGGACAGCCCCGGCCGCGTGCCATACGATCACGTTTCTCGCGGGAATCTGTTCGTGGACCCCATACAAACGGGGCGGTAGCTCAACTGGGAGAGCGCGGCGTTCGCAATGCCGAGGTTGGGAGTTCGATCCTCCTCCGCTCCACTCGACTTTCTGTCCTGCGTGTCGAGCCACCCGTGGCCTCGGCACGATCAGCTCGCCGGGCGGGCTTGGTTCGGGGTGTTGTTCCATGGTCAGCGAGACGGCTGCCGGCGATCTCTCCACCGAACTCATGCTCCGCGTCCGCGACGGTGATGCCGCGGCCTTCGAACAGCTGATGGGCCTCTGGCAGAGCCGGCTGGTCACCCTTTTCCTGCATCACACCGGCGATCACGCCACCGCCGAAGACCTCACGCAGGAGGTGTTTTTGCGGGTCTACCGAGCTCGGACGCACTACCAGCCCACTGCCAAATTCACCACCTGGATCCATACGATCGCCAACAACGTCGCCAGCGATCTGCGACAGCGGTCGTATCGGCGGCGTGAATATGGCGTGCCCAACAACGTGTCGGCCTCGTCGAGCGCAATCGGCCTGGAGCAGATCGCGGTCGATGCCAGCGGGCTGATGCCGGCACGCCTCGCTGACCGCACCGAATTACAGGCCGTCGTGCAGCAGGCGCTCGGCACGCTCAACGAGCGGCAGCGAATGGCCGTGCTGCTGGCGAAATTCGAGCAGTGTTCCTATGAGGAGATCGCAGCGGCCATGGACCTCACCGTGCCGGCCGTGAAGTCGCTCTTGTTTCGCGCTCGGGACCAGCTCCGCGAGGCGATCGCGCCTTACATGCAGGGGGAACAGCCATGACGCAGCCTGCGGGGGATACACCGTCGCCGCGGGAGGCGTCGCCTCCATCCGGCAACGACGCCGACGCCACCGATCCCTCGCTGGCGCTTGCGGACGTCTGGGATCTGCTCGATGTGCTGCCCGCGGCAGAGGCCTCTCCAGACATGATGGCCACCACCATTGAGATGGCGGCCGTGCCGGCCGGGGAGATGATGTCCCGAACAGGCAGCGGGGCCACGACTGCCCGCGGCGGCAGGCCCGCCGAGGCCGCGGCATGGCCACCCGTCCGGCATTGGCTTCCCGGCGCGGCGATCGTGCTGGCGTCGCTTCTTGCCGGAATCGCCGTGGGTCGGGCCACCGCGCCCTCCCCCGAGTCGGCCATCCTCGCCAGCCTGCCGGTCGTGCAACACCTTGACCTGCTCCGTGAGGCGGGATCGGTGGGCTTTCTGGAGGCTGTGGCCAAGGGTGGCTACCCCCCGCCACGGCGGCCGCCGCCGTCGCAGTCGAAGGCCGACGTCCGCGAGGATGCGGAGGAATTCGATGCGGCGATCGCGGCGCTGCGTGCGGCCGGCGAGGTCACCGTGAACCGCGAGACGCTGGTAGCGCGGCGGGAAGAAGTGCTGCAGATGCCAGACGCCGCGCGGCGGCAGTTGGAACGATTGGCCGAGAGGTTTCAACGCCTGCCCGGGGCCGAACGCAGCGAGCTGGTGGCGCTTGGGCGGGCGCTGGCGAATCCTGGTCGCGAGCAGCTTCTCGAGGCGGCGCGAGTCTGGCACTTGTGGGTGCAGCTCCGTGATCCGGCCGACCGTCGCGACGTCATCGATCTCACCGCCGAGGATCGGCTCGAGTGGCTTGACCGTTACACGCGGATGGACTCTCGGCAGGAGCCGCGTCAGGACGGCCGAGATCCCATGCGGCCGTTTTACGAACGCGAACGGGACAAGCGCCGCCGACCTCCACCCGAGTTCCAGCCGGGGCCGCCTGACTTTCGGCAGCCGCCCCCCCCGGAGCGTTGGCAGGGGCCGCCCGGTCCGCCCCGGCCGCGTGGGCCTGGGCCAGGAATGGGCCCGCCCTTCAATGATCAAGAGCCGCCGCCTCCCGCAGAAACTCAAGCACCGCCGCGTTGAAGACGCTTGGCGTTTCCAGCGGCGTCATATGGCCCGTATGGGGCACGATCAAGAGCCGGGCCTCCGGAATGATCTCCTCGGCGCGGATGAGGCATTCAGGGGGTGTGATCTGATCGTCGGCACCCACGACCAGCAGCGTGGGCAGACAGCAGTTCCGCATCGCCTCGGTCATGTCGGGCCGCGCGGCGAGCGCCGAGAGCGCCGCGACGATCGTGCTCACGGGCTGCTCGTTGATCAGGCCGCGGAGCAGGGCCTCGATCTCGCGGCGCCGTGGCATCTCGTTCGCCTCGGTCACTGGTGCGAGGAGCCGGGGGACCATCGCCTCGGCCACGATCTCCGTGCCAAGCCGCCGCACGCTGCCGGCCAGATCGGCCCGCGCCGCCCGCGCCTCGGGCGTATCGGCCTCAAGCTTCGTGTCGACGAGCACGAGCGAGTGGACCCGCTCCGGATGACAGATCGCGACATGCTGGGCGACGTAGCCGCCCATTGAACAGCCACAGACGATCGCCGGCTCGTCCACGTGAAGTGCGTCGAGGATCGCCACCGCGTCGTCGGCCAACTGCTCGATGCTCGTCGGGCCGCCGGCCGCGTGGCTGCCGCCGAAGCCGCGCTGGTCGGGCAGGATGAGCCGAAGGTGTTCGGCCAGCGGTTCCTGCGCCGCCCACATGCGATGGTCGAGCGGAAAGGCATGGAGGAAGAGCATGGGTCGCCCACGGCCACGGGTGTGAACAGTGAGGCGGACGTCGGGCAGCGTGAGATGATGGGTGTGCATGGGGAGATCGCAGCCTCACTTCTCCTGGAAGCGGGCGAGATTCTTGCGGATCGTGCGGTTGTGTGGCTCCTGCCGCAAGGCCAACGACTGCGTCCGCACCGCGGCGGCCTTGTTGCCCGCCGCCGCCTGACAGTGGGCCAGCGTGTCCAGGTAGCTCGAACTGTCGAAACTCTTCACGAGCGACATCTTGGAATAACGGGTGGCCTTCTGGAGATCGCCCTCCGTGTTGGCCACGAGCCACGCATACTCGTTGTAGCCATTCGTGTCGTCGGGAACGGCCTGAATCTCGTTCTCGATCTGCTCCAGGGCCCGCCGGATTCGCGCCACCGCCTCGGCCTTCTGGACGGGCGTGTTGTCGGGCAGCGTGTAGAGGCCGATCAGGGCGTCGACATCCTTCGCATAGGCCCGCAACGAATCGTCGATCGCCTTGCGACGGGCGGCGGCATCGCCACGAAGGGCGGCCGCACACGATTCAAAGTAGTGCATCCGCGACCGGATCGACCGCGGGTCGCGGCCCACCTGCTGCAGAATCGGGTCGCCGCCGTCCCCCTTTCCGTCGTTCTTGCCATCCCCCTTGCCCTTGCGGCCCTCTAGCAGGCGACGGAGACAGACGGCGGCCTCGTCCTCCCGCTCCTGGTCGTGCAGGAACTCCGCATACATGATCGCGGCGAGCGCATACTGGGCGGCGGGCGTCTGCGGATTGTCGACGAGCGCCGCGTATTCGCGGTTGGCCCAGTTGGTCGCGCCCCACTTCGAGAGCAGGATCGCCGTCTGCAGGCGGTCGACGAACTCGGCATTGGTGCCGGCGGTCTGCGCGAAGGCCGCCGCGGCGAGCGTGTCGGCCTGGGCGTCGTGGTGGCGGGCCTTCTCGGCGACCGCCGCGGCGTAGCCCACCAGGGCGTCTGTACGAATGAGTTCAGGACGATCGGCCGCGAGCAGGTCGACCGCCTCCGGCAGCCCACGCTCGACGAGCCAGACCAGCATCCCAGCCGCCTCCTCAGCCGCGGTGGTCGCATCTTTATTGTTCACCGAATCAAAACAGGCCTGCAGCAGCCGTCGAGACTCGAGCATGGCGTCATCGCGTTTGTCCGCCGCAAGCAGCATCTGGATCCGGCACCGCTGGAAGATCCGCAGCGTGGTCTCGCTGATCGTGCTTGACGTTGACGCATCGCCGGCACGCCCCGGTCCGCCAACGCCTGCCGCCTCGCCGCTGGCTCCATCGGCAATCGGGCCTGCGAGTTGCGTGAGGACCGCGGCGGCTTCGGCCAGGGGCTGTTCCCGCGTGGGACCAGAGTCTGCGGATGAGAACGCCACCACAGACCGCAGGAAGGCCGCCGCCGGTCGCGTACTGGCGCCGAGACCCGCAGCGATACGGCTGCGCATGCCGCCCCAGGCCGGGTCGTTCGGTTGCCACTCGCGGGCAAGCAGGGCGGCCGCCACGCGGGAGCCCAGCGGTGAGCGATCGAGCCGCACGATGCGGGCGAGGGCTTCGATGCCGCCGTCGTCATCGACCCGCAGGAGCCTGTGCATCACCTGTACACGTTCAGCGAAACTCTTCCGCTTGAACTTGTCGAGCAGCTTCGAGACCTCTGGCGGGTCGCGTTCGGTGTCGAGAGGAATCGTGTCGACGAGCCAGCGAGCCCGCAGCGCGATCTCGAGGTCGTCGCTCACTTCCGCGGCGGCCAGCAGTGGATCGACCGCCGCTGCGCCGAGGGCATTGAGCTGTGCGGCGGCGGCCTCACGCTCCGCGTAGTCTGCGGCGCCGAGCGTTTCGACGAGCGCGTCGATCTCGGCGGCGGAGGTCTGGCCGGCTGCGCGGACCGTCGACGCTGTGACACACACGCCCGCGGCCAGGATGCCAACGAGTGTCAGACGGCGTAGGGAGTCGCGTGTCCTCATGACAATCAGCCTACGGCTGCCAGGCATGCCGGTGCAAATGATGGGCATGGCCAGCCGGATGCACTTGCTCGCGCTGCGGGCTTGGATGACGGAGGGTTCGCCCCGTTCCCATGAAAGCCCGAAGCGCGAGCGAGGGAATGTGCGGCGGGCTTGGATGGCGGGGGTCGGTCACTCCGGCTCTAGCCCAAGGTCGCGGATGGTCACGAGCGACTCAAGCGGTATGCCGCGGGCTGCAAACGCGTCCTTCGCTCCGGCAAGCCGGTCGATCACTGTCACCACCCGTTCGACAACGAGGCCGAACTCATGCACCCGGTCGATCGCGAGCAGCGACGAGCCGCCCGTTGTGGTCACGTCCTCCACGATCACCACCCGTTGGCCCGGCTCCACAGGCCCCTCCACGTACTTCTTCGTGCCGTGGTCCTTCGGCTCCTTGCGGACCATGAATCCCTTGAGCGGCAGCCCCTCGACGCCCGCCATCGTGATCACGGCGCTGGTGATCGGGTCGGCGCCGATCGACATGCCGCCCACTGCCGCCGGGAGGGGACCGAGCGACCGCAGGCGTTCGAGGATCGCTCGGCCGACGAGCATCGCCCCGTGGGCGTCGAGCACCACCTGCTTGGCGTCGAGATAAAAGCTCGCTTCGCGGCCGGAGGCGAGACGGAATGTGCCACGTTTCAAGGCCTTGGCCTCGACCAGGCCGATGAGTTCGCGGATCACGGGAGAGGCGGCGGCTGTCTGTTGGGGAGTGTTCATGGGTGTCCACTATATAACAGCGTGGGAACTTTTTGACTCCCCGCCGCACGGTCTTAGAATTCGTGGGTGTTCCCCTCGGCCCAGCGCTCTCGAGGCTAGCGATGCGTCACCGCCGGGCGGTTTGCCCGATCCAACTCGTGGCCTTTCACTGCTGCCAGGCATGGCTTGTGTGCGCCGCCGCGCTGGTAGCGGCCTTCGTGCCTGGCCGGGCCGCCGTCGCGGTGGAGGCCGTCGCCGTCGAACTGAGGCTGCCGATCACCGGCACGCGGGACACCCAGGTGGAAGCGGCCATCCTGCGGCAACTCGATCGGCTCAAGCGCGGCAACGAACGGGGCGTGCTGGTGCTCCGGTTCGATCCGGCTGAGGACGGACGGAGCGGGGGGAGTGATTTTGGTCGATCGCTCGAACTGGCGCGGTTTCTCTGCGATGGCCGGCTCGCCGGCATCAAGACGGTGGCTTTTCTGCCCGCCGGTGCCACCGGCCACGCCGTGCTCGTGGCACTGGCATGCGAGGAGATCGTGATGGCGGCCGACGCCGTGCTCGGCCCGGCCAACGTCGATGAGCCGGCGGTGGACGACGCGATACGGGCGGCCTACGTGCAGATCGCGACTCGGCGACGGGCGGTGCCGCCGGCCGTGGCGGTGGCGCTGCTCGATCCGGCAGCCACAGTGACACGCGTCTCCACCGACGACGGCGAGCAGTTCGTGGCGGCTGGGGACGTGGCGGCGATCAGGCAGAAGTCTGTGGTGCTCGACGTTGAGGAACTCACGCCCGTACCGCTGGCCCTGACTGGCCGCCGGGCCCGTGAACTCGGCTTCGTGCGGATGCTCGCGAAGACGCCGGCCGAACTGGCGCGGAGCCTGGGTGTCGATGAACCTGCGCTTGCCATCGATCCATCGCTCGACGGCGGCTGGAAGGCGGCGCAGGTCGTGCTCGCCGGGCCGGTCACCGCCGACTCCGTGGCGCGGGCCCGGCAGCAGATCGAGCGGGCCCTTGGCGACGGCGTCAACTTCCTCTGCCTCCGTGTCGACTCGGCCGGCGGCAGTCCCGAGCAGAGCCTCGTGCTCGCCAATCGTCTGGCCGCCCTCGATCCGGCGCGTGTGCGGACGGTGGCCTATGTGCCCAGGCAGGCGCGTGGGGATGCGGCGCTGGTGGCGCTGGCCTGCGACGAACTCGTGATGCATCCCGACGCCGTGCTTGGGGGCGAGGGAGATGCTGCCATCGGCGGCCGACAGGCCACAGCCATAGCGGCATCGTGGCGGGAAGGCGTGGCCAAGCAGCGGGAACGATCGTGGTCGCTGCCTGTGGCGGTGGTCTTGCCCGGCATCATCGTGGAGCAGGCGACCCAGCAGGCAACCGGCCGCGTCGAATACTTCTCGGGGGAGGAACTGGCTGCGAGGGACGACCGCGACTCGTGGACCGTCGGGGCGAAGGTCGGCACTGGTCCGATCCAGCTCACCGGCCGCTCGGCCGAATCGCTCGGGCTGGCGACCCACGTCGTGGATGGCTTTGACGGGCTGGTGAAGGCCTACGGTCTCACCGGCGACATCGCGCTCTCCGAGCCGGGCTGGGCCGATCGGCTGCTCGACGCGCTGGCAAGCCCCGGGCTGGCGTGGCTGCTCCTCCTGATCGGCGGCGCCGGACTCTACATCGAACTGCACACACCCGGCTTCGGCCTCGGCGGCTTCGTGTCGATGGTGGCGTTCATCGTCTACTTCTGGAGCCAATATCTGCACGGCACGAGCGGCTGGCTGGAGGTGATGCTGTTTCTGGCCGGGCTCTTCTGCCTCGCGGCCGAGATCTTCGTGCTGCCGGGCTTTGGCGTGCTCGGTCTCGGCGGGGGCGTGCTCCTGATTGCATCGCTCGTGCTGGCGAGCCAGTCGTTCGTGCTCCCGACGAACGACTATCAGATCCGGCAGCTGCAGTGGTCGCTCCTGGGAATCCTGGGGGCCGCCGTGGGCGTGTCGCTTCTGGGCGTACTCCTGAGACGGTGGCTGCCGTCCACGCCCGTGCTGCGAAACGTCTTGCTCGAGCCGCCGGCTGCGGCGGACGACACGCTCGAGGAGGAGGGGCTCGAGGCGCTCCTCGGCATGGAAGGCACGACGACCACGAGGCTTGCCCCCGCGGGCAAGGCACGGATCGATGGCCGCGTACGCGAGGTGACCAGCGCTGGCTCGCTCGTGGAGCCAGGCACGCCCGTCCACGTGGTCGAGGTCCGCGGTGGACGCGTGCTCGTGCAGCCGCTCGTGCGGCCGAGTGCGCCGACATGACCACGCTGCTGTGGGTCCTCACGCTCTTGCTCTTGGGCCTCGGCGTGATGGTGCTCGAGGTGTTCGTGCCATCGGGTGGCATCCTCGGCTTCGTGAGCATTGCCGCGCTCGTTGCCGCCGTCGCGACGGCGTTTCTGGAGCAGGGGGCCACCGCTGGCATGGCGGCGGTGGCCGTGGTCGTGCTGGCGGTGCCGGCGGTGTTAGCGTTGGCGTTTCGCTGGTTTCCTGAGACGCCGCTGGGAAGACGCGTGCTGCCACCCGCCCCCGAAGCCGCGGATGTGTTGCCGGATCTGGAGCGGCGGCGGCATATTCGGGATCTGGTCGGGCACTCCGGGCGGACCGTGAGCGAGCTGCTGCCGTGGGGCCGCGTGGAGATCGTAGGTGAAACGGTCGAGGCCATGAGCGAAGGGGGGCCGATCGACGCCGGGACCGCCATCGAGGCGGTCGGCGTGCAGGGCACCGCACTGGTCGTAAGGCCTGCGGAGCAGCGAGCGGCGGCGCCGGTGCCGCCGATTCCACCGGTCGCAGGGGCAGCACCGGAAAATACGGCCGCCGGTGGTGGTTCGGCCCTCTCCCCGACGCTTGAGGAGTTTGAATTCGACGGTCTCGAACCCGCTGGGGAAAAATAGGGACGGGAGCTATTTTCTACCTCCGACGTCGCCCTCTTCCGGATGAAGGAAAATGGGGACGGGAGCTATTTTCCACCTGCGAGGTCGCTCTCTTCCGCATGAACTAGGAAAATAGCTCCCGTCCCCATTTTCCTGGTTGACCGCCACCGGCCCCGGAACAACGCTACAGGAAGTTCCGCCTTGTCCTTTGGAGCGTCCCCGATGCTGCCCCTGATCCTGATCGGCCTGGGAATTTTTGCCTTCCTGATGGTTTTCGCGATGCTCGCGAGATACCTGCGGCTCTGGCTGCAGTCGTATGCATCGAGCGCCGGGATCGGGCTCTTCGACCTGGTGGCGATGAGCTTCAAGAAGGTCAGCCCGACGGTGATCGTGCGGAGCAAGATCATGGCGGTGCAGGCGGGGCTCGGGGATGCAAGCGGCATCACCAAGCAGGCACTCGAGGCCCACTATCTCGCCGGCGGTCGCGTGCCGCTGGTCGTGCAGGCGCTGATCGCCGCCAACAAGGCGAAGATCAAGGAACTCGACTGGAAGCTTGCCACCGCCATCGACCTGGCCGGCCGCGACGTCCGCGAGGCGGTGCAGACGAGTGTGTATCCGAAGGTGATCGACTGCCCGGGCAAGAATAGCGGACGGGAAACACTCGACGCTGTCGCGAAGAACGGCGTGCAGTTGAAGGTAAGAGCCCGCGTAACCGTTCGCACGAACCTCAACCAGCTGATCGGCGGGGCCATGGAGGAGACGATCATCGCGCGGGTCGGCGAGGGCATCGTGTCGGCGATCGGTGCGGCGGAGCGACACACCGATGTGCTCGAGAATCCCGACATGATCTCGAAGACCGTGCTCGCTCGCCGGCTCGATTCCAACACTGCCTTCGAGATCGTCTCGATCGACATTGCCGACATCGACGTCGGCTCGAATATCGGCGCCCGGCTGCAGGCCGACCAGGCCGAGGCCGACACCCGCGTGGCCCGCGCCAACGCCGAGGGCCGCCGGGCAATGGCCGTTGCCAAGGAGCAGGAGATGATCGCCAGCATCGAGGAGAGCAGGGCGGCGCTCGTCGAGGCGGAGTCGGCCGTGCCCAAGGCGGTCGCCGAGTCGCTCACCTCCGGACAGCTCGGCATTTTCGATTATTACAAGCTGCGGAACCTCCAGGCCGATACCGACATGCGGCGGACGATCGCCACCGGCACGACGCCCGGCACAGCCTCGGTGCAATGATGCAGAGTCCCCTTGCCACCTGCGTGCTGTTTGCCGCCGGGTTCGACTGGCTCGAGGCGTTGCTGCCGTTTCTGTTCGTCGCGTTCTGGATTGTGTCGCAGGTGTTCGCGGTGGTGCGCCGACTGCAGGGGGGCGGGCGGCCGCAGCAACCTCCACCGCCGCCGCGGCCACGCTTCGATCCGGCCCGCGACCGGCCACGGCAACCGCAGCCGGTGGCCGATGATGCTGCCGATCCGCGGAGCGATCTTGAGAAGCAGATCGAGGAGTTTCTCCGCGAGGCGACCGGCGAAAAGAAGCGGCAGCCTCGGGTTGATCAGCCGTCGACCAATCAGCCCACGGTCAAGAAGAGCAAGCCGGTGGAGGCCTCGCGGCCGCAGCAGCCGCCGCGACCAGAGCGACGCGTCGATGCCGACCGCCGTGGTCCGCAGACACCGCGGGTCACGGCACCCGGCAAAGGGGAACGAGATCAGAAGAAGGTCGCAGTGCCGCGCGAGGCCGCAGTCCGAACGATCGAGACCGCCACGCAGCCGCAACAGCCACAGAGCGAGTCGGTGACCCGGCACGTCAAGGATGCCTTCTCACATGAGCTGACGCATCTGAGAGGAGCGATCGCGCAGGATGAGCCGCAGGCCGGTGGCGCAGCACGGACGTTGCCGCCGACGCAGGCCGAGGAGCTTATGCATCTGCTTCGCAGTCCCGCCACGGTCCGGCAGGTGATCCTGCTCCGCGAGATCCTCGATCGCCCGGTCGACCGCTGGTGATCGCACGGGCCATTCGCTTGCTTGCGCTGCGGGCTTGGATGATGACCGGGCTTGGATGGGGAGCGGAGGGGTTTCCATGGAAGCCCGAACCGCAAGCGAGAGGAATCTGCGTTTGCGTGGTCCGCGAGCGGGAGGCTCCATGTCCTAATCGGGTGCTGGCGCTGGCTTCGCTAGCATGGGCGGCACCGTCGCCGTAGTCTTCCTGGATCGCCCCGCCGCGGGCAAAACACCACGAAGGTGGGGTGTCTGGGAGGCTGGCAGGGCCCTCTTTCCCGGCCTTCTCGCGCGGCAAAAATCGCGGCTTGAGCCTCGGCCTCGGGTGGTCTACAAGACCCTTCGAGGGTTCGCTTCGGTGCGGCCCCTTGCAGCGCGTAGACGAGGTGCCCAAGCCTCGTCTACGCGCCTGTTTTTCAGGGATGAAATGCGTGGTCATCTGCAGCACGTTCCGCTGTTTCGTGGCGATCATTCCAGCGCTCGTGTGCGCTGCGGCCGCAGCCGTCGGCGAACAGCCCGGCCCCTTTCCCGCTACCGTCAGGGTCACAGCCGACCACACCTATCTCCGCGCGGGTCCTAGCGACGACTTCTATCCCACCGAGCGACTCGTCGCCGGCACGGCGGTCGAAGTCTGGGCCGTCGATCCATCGGGCTACGTCGCCGTGCGGCCCGCGGAGGGCAGCTTCAGCTGGCTGCGGGCGTGTGATGTCGATGCGGTCTCTGTCATCGGCGATGCCCCGAAGGAACTCGCACCCGGTCGAAGCGTCGGCGTGATTGTGACCAACGGCGCTGTCTCGCGGGTGGGATCGCAACTCAACGACCTACGGCATGTCGCACAGGTGAGCCTCGAAGCGGGCGAACGCGTGCAGGTGATCGACGAGGTACGGATCGCCGCAGGACGCCACGCGGGACTCTGGGTGCGGATCGAGCCGCCGGCGGGTGAATTCCGTTGGGCCTGGCTGGGCGACCTGGAAACGCCGCCGGGCGTTGTGCTGCCCGCGCCGGCCGTCGCCGCCACCGGAGCAAACACCACAGACAATCCCGACGGCAACGCTGCGTCGATCGGCGAGGCGATGGCCGCGATCAAGGATGCGAGTGTTGCCGTCGCGCAGGCTTTAGACACGCAGCCAGCTTCGAGCATGCCAGCTTCAGCCACGCAGGCTTCAGGTACGCAGATGGGGACAGGTGCTCCGGCTGCCCCGCCACAGCCGCTGGGATTCATGCCCTCGGCCCGGCGTCTCTTTGCCGGCTGGCTGCCCCGCGGTACGAGCGTGTTCGATCCAGCCACCCCCGTCACGCCCGTCGCCGTGACGGGTGGTGCCGTGACGGGTGACGAACTGGCGGACATCGACCTGGCACTGTCGCTGGCGGTCACTGGTCCGGCGGAGGCATGGAATCTTGCACCAGTACGGGAACGGCTTCGTCAGGCAGCAGCCCGCACGTCCACCGACATCGACCGCACACGGGTCGAGGCCATCGATGCGCGGATTTCCCGGTTCGAGACGATCCAATCGCGGCACCGCACGCTGGCAGCCGCACCGACACCCGCCGCCGATCCCTCGCTGCAACTCGGCGGCATGTGGTCGAGCCTGTCGGCGATCGGCGGCCGGCCCATCCGGCCGGGCGTGATGCCCGGCGGCGCACCGGCCGACGGGCAGCCCACCTGGACGCCACCCGACATGGCCGAGACCAGCGGCCGCCTGGCGACCGTCGTCTCCCGGCGGCCCGACGCCCCGCGGTGGGCGGTCGTCGATCAGAGCAACAATGTGATCGCGTTCATCACGCCGCAGGCAGGCGTGAATCTCGCGCCACTGGTGGGACAGGACGTCGCCGTTCGCGGCGCCCGCGGCTACATGCCCGAATACAAGCGGCCCTACGTGGTGGCATCCGAGGCCCGCGTTCGCATCGCCGCTGCTCCCGAAGCGTCGCCCGACCGGGCCACGCGGTAGCTCCAGCCTACTGCCGCTGCATGCGGTCGAGTTCGTCGGCTGTCAGCCAGCGGGCCGCGAGTTCCGTCTGGAGCCGATCGGCGGCCGCCATATCTGCCGCGTCGCGTCGGACCCCTTGTGGCATCGCGTTGGCCGCAGGCTGAGCGGCCCGCCGTGCGATCGATGCCAGTGTCTGCCGATCGGCGACATCGATCTGTTGGAGCCGGCCGGCCAGCTGCGCCACGCCCTCTGGGTTGGTCCGTGCGGAGTCGGAGAGCGTCGTCATGAAGAGGCAGATCTCATGCAGGTTCGACGCGGCGGACCTCACGATGATCGGCTGCCGCGTGCGGGTGACGATCTCGAGCCCGACGCCATCCATATCGAGAAAGGAATCGATCTGGATCATCTGTCGTTCGCGGCCGTCGGCCGC
The DNA here is from genome assembly GCA_945870505.1 of Candidatus Kuenenia stuttgartensis. Classification (GTDB taxonomy): domain Bacteria; phylum Planctomycetota; class Planctomycetia; order Pirellulales; family UBA1268; genus QWPN01. The sequence continues at coordinate 16,070 of CAMBSN010000063.1, forward strand.
CGGCATTGCCGGTCCGTGCCGCACCAGCAGCACGCAGCTGCCGGTGAGATTTTTGGGCGACAAGGGGCCGGTGTAGACACCCCGTCCGTGGAACACGAGCAGGCCACCGCGGCCCTGCCGCTCCTGGTGCACCAGCCGCAGCACCCCCGTGGTGCCGTAGCCATCATTCAGCTTCCACTGCCTTGGCCCCACCGGATCGAGCGAGAGCCTGCTGATGCCGAGCACCCGCCACATGTCGACGATGGCCTCTGGTCTGGTGAGCGCAAAATCGATCAGTGCTGCATCGCAGGCCACGATTTCGACCGGCATGCGGCGATAGAGCGTCGCGGATCGCAGACAGGGCTCGATCGCCTTGCGCTGCGGCTCCGGAATCCGGTCCAAGGGAAACGCCTCGAGCGCCCGGCGTCGCGACTCGCGGCTCGATGAGCCCGAGTCTGTCCGGGCCGCAGGCCCGTCTGCGACGTCGGCCTTCAGGGGCCGTGGCGGCATCGCGGCGGCCAACGCCACCACGACCCCAGCCAATACCATCCACGAACGCGCAATCGTCATGCTGTTTCCCCCCTGAGCTGCGGCCACGAGCACCGCCTGGAAGAATGTTCGGCCTGCGGGGACCTTCCGAACCAGTCATTCCGCCTGAAAATCCCGAGGGTTTGCCCACCTTGCCAGGGTTCACCAACTGCCAAAAAGAACCTGTTGGCCCGCTGCCGCATGTTCGCTACGTTTCCCGACCCCGCCGGGAAGGAATTCGATGCCGATGCTGCGACGCCACGATCCAAATGATGCTACGGTTCCCACGGACCCGGCCCCGACCGATGCGCATGCACACACAAGCCTGTTGGGCCAAGCCCTGATCGCATGGACGAGGCTGTGCCTGCGTACCCCCATGGCCATCGTGCTCGGGGCCGTGCTCTCGGCGGTGATAGCCGGGGCGTATACGGCGCAATCGCTCGGCTACAAGGTAAGCCGCGTCGATCTGCTCGACCCCAAGAGCGACTACAACAAGCTCTGGATCGACTATATCCACGAGTTTGGCGAGGACGACGATGCCGTGGTCGTCGTGGAAGGGCCGACTCGCGACCGGGTGGTGAAAGTGTTGGAAGAGCTGTCGCGAGAAGTCGCGCAGGACGGCGAACGATTCCGGTCTGTGCTCCACGAGGTCGACCTGTCGAAGATCCGCGCCAAGGGGCTGCACTATCTCTCGCCCGACGATCTCGCCGCGATCGATCGGTTCATCGAACAGACCGAGCCGATCCTCGCAGGCGGCTGGACGCACCTGAAGGTGGCGTCGATGGTCGGCGGACTCGCCGGGCAGATGGTCGCCGGAGTGCCGCAGACTGCCGACCGCGGTCACGCCACCTCCGGCATGCAGGAGCCGCCGATGGCGTCCCTGGAGCGGTATAGCGAAAGCCTGTTGGCGGGCCTCGAGGCCGGCCACCGCGCAGGCGATGCCGGCACGAGTGGCTTCGTCTCACCCTGGCCGCGGATGCCCGAATCGCTTTCCACGCTTCGCGATCTCTCCAGCCAGCATCTCCTTGCCAAGGATGGCCAACTCGGCTTCGTCCTCTTGCGGCTGGCGAAGGAGAAGGAAGGCTTTGCCGGCGCGTCGGCCGCCACCGACGAACTCCGCCGGCTCATCAAGCTTGTCGCTTCCCGTCATGCCGACGTGACGATCGGCCTCACCGGCCTGCCGGTGATGGAAGACGACGAGATGCGGACCAGTCAGCAGTCAATGATGTGGGCCAGCGGGCTGTCGCTCGCGGCCGTGATCGTGGTGATCATCGCCGGCTTCGGCGGTGTGCGGCATGCCCTCATGGCCAACGGCGTGCTCGTCATCGGCATGGCCTGGGCCTTCGCTTGGGCCACCGCGAGCGTGGGCCATCTCAATATTCTGAGCGTGACATTCACTGTCACGATGATCGGCGTCGGCATCGACTACGGCACCTACTACATCGGTCGGTATCTCGAGATGCGGCGGCGCGGGCTCTCCTGCGAAGACGCGCTGCTCGATGCGAGTGCCTGCGTCGGCCCCGGCATCCTTACCGGCGCGATCACGACGGCGGTGGCCTTCTTCTGCGCGGCACTGACGAGCTTCGTGGGCGTGGCGGAGCTTGGCATGATCGCCGGTGGTGGCATCCTGCTCTGCTGTGCGGCCGAATTACTGGTACTGCCGGCGGTGGTGGCACTGGTCGACCGTGGTGCGCGTGGCGACCGGATTCCCACGCCGGTGCCGGTGCATGAATGGCTGGCTCCGCTCACCCGCCACCCACGGTTCGTGGCGCTGGCGGCGATGGCGGCGACCATGGCCGTCGCCTCCGGCTTCCACGAACTCGACTACGACCACAACCTGCTCAACATGCAGGCCGACGGGCTCGAGAGCGTGGCCGTCGAGAAGAAACTCCTTACCGAGTGCGATCAGAGCGTGTGGTATGCCCTCTCGATCGCCGACTCCCGCGAGGAACTGCTGGCCCGCAAGGAGCAGCTCACCAAGCTTGCGACTGTGGAGCGTGTCGATGAGATCGCTTCGCTGCTGCCGGTCGACGAGGATCTGAAGCGTCCGCTCATCGAAAGCATCCGAGGCCGTCTGGCGGGGCTGCCCGAGCGTCCTCCCGAGATCCCGATCGACCGACTCGATGGCCTCGGCGAGACGCTCGCCTGGGCGCAGGGTGAGGCGGCCAAGCGTCCTGGTGGCCTGCGGACGGCGTGGCACCTGGAGCGGGCCCGGGAAACGCTGCGCCGATTGGGTCCCAACGAGTGCTTCCAGTCGCTGGCTGCCTTCCAACAGCAGTCGGCCGGAGAACTGCTCACACGGCTGCACGCGCTTTCCGCCGTCGCCGATCCCGAGCCGCCCAAGCTCGACGATCTGCCTCCGAGCCTCGTGGA
>CAMBSN010000064.1 GCA_945870505.1 Candidatus Kuenenia stuttgartensis
GCTGGCGCAGCGGCACGGCATGCAACACCTCATGCGAAGAGCTCGCGGATCGGCTCGGTGCCAAAATCAGTGAGCGCGAACGGGCGGCCCGCCGGCCCCGCAAGGTGGCTGGTGTGGTCAAGGCCGAGGCTCTGGAAGATCGTGGCCACGATGTCGCCGGGGCTGACCGGGCGTTCAGCCGGGAACCCGCCGATCGTGTCGCTCGCGCCCACGACCCTGCCCCCCTTCACGCCGCCACCGGCGAACGAGCAGGTGAAGCACTGCGGCCAATGGTCGCGGCCTCCGGCGGGATTCACCTTCGGCGTGCGGCCGAACTCGGCGAGCCCCGCGACGAGCGTGTCGTCGAGCATTCCGCGTTGGGCGAGGTCCTCGATCAGCGCCGAGTAGGCCTGATCGTACATCGGGCAGACGATCTCCTTCATGCCCTCGATCGAGGTGAACGGCTTTGAGCCGTGAATATCCCAGGTGATCTCATCGAAGACAGTGAGGAACGTGTTGATCGTCACGAACCGTACGCCGCTTTCCACCAGCCGCCGCGCCAAGAGGCAGCACTGGCCAAACCGGTTCATGCCGTAGCGGTCGCGAATCGCCTGGGGCTCTTTCGACAGGTCGAAGGCCTCCCGCGCCTGCGTGCTCGTCATCAGACGGTAGGCGGCGTGAAAATTCTCGTCGAGCAGTCGGGCGTCCTCGCTGGCCTCAAACTCCTTGGCGGCCCCTTCGACGATCTCGCGCATCTTTTTTCGGCGGTCGAGCCGGGCCACGCCGATCTGGTCGGGCGGCAGCAGGTCGGGCACGCGGAAGTTGGGCTGAGAGGGATCCGCCATGAGGGCGAAGGGGTCCAGTGCCTTGCCCAAGAAGCCGCCCGCCTGGCCGTTGGGAAGGTTACCGCCGCCGCGGCCCATGAGCTGTGGAAGCACGACGAATGGCGGCAGGTCGGTCCGTCGGCCGAGGAGATGCGAGGCCACGCTGCCCGCGTGGGGCGTGTGGATGCCGCCGGTGAATCGCCGGCCGGTCTGCATCATCTGCCAGCCGGCGTCGTGCACGGCAGCGCCGTCGTGGCGGCACGACCGGACGAGCGAGAACCGGTCAGCGATGGCCGCGTGTTTCGGCAACAGCTCCGAGATCTCAAACGCGTCAGTCTTCGTGCGGATCGGCTTGAACGGCCCGCGGATCTCCGCCGGCGCATCGGGCTTCATGTCCCAGAGGTCGAGCTGGCTTGGCCCCCCAAGATTGAAGATCATGATGCACGACCGCTGCTCGTGACCGGGCCGGACCTTCCCCTCACTTGCCGCTCGCACGTACTGCGGAAGCGACAGACCCACCGCAGCAAGCGCACCCACCTGAAGGAAATCGCGGCGAGTGGGCCCCGTTCCGCAGAGCAGCGCCTTCTGACCCGGATACCGTGATTGAAATTCAAACATCGGAGCCCTAGAAGATGGCTGAAGCGAGCCCGCGACTTTGAATTATAGTCCGCGAGAGGCTGGCGTGTCATTCGACAGTTGCGCAACAATTTCGTCGTCGAGGCGCATGGGGCGAACACACCACTCCCGAGAGAAGGTGCCCAGTCAGGCCGACCTGATGCTCGCTGCAACTCCCGTTCCGTCGCCAGTCCTCCGCTTGACGTTTCATGGGAATCAGGGAGTTTCGTCGAGACCGTTGCGATCCGGAAACCATCTCGCGGCCGCCCGCTCGACTTCCTCCCCTTCACCGGCGGCTGACAGTCGTGAGGAAAGGCCGCGGCCGAAAGCAAAGAAGAGAGCCGGCGTCACCACCTGGTCGAGTAGCGTCGAGCCGAGCATGCCGCCGAACACGACGACCGCGAGGGGGTGAAGGATCTCCTTCCCCGGCTGGTCGGCGCCGAAGAGGAGAGGGAGGAGGCCGATGAACGACGTGAACGCCGTCATCATCACCGGCGCGAGCCGCTCGAGACTGCCTCGGATCACCATCGCTTCGTCGAACCGCTCGCCCTCGTGCTTCATGAGGTGCATGTAGTGGGAAATCATCATGATGCCGTTGCGTGAGACGATCCCGATGAGCGTGATAAAGCCGACCCAGTGGGCGACGGAGAGATTCGTGGCCTCCGCCCAAACCCGCGGCCACTGCCACCAGGGGGCCGACGCGAGCAGCTCCGGCGCGGGCGGATTGGCGATCAAGAGTGCGAGCACCGAGCCCATCGCCGCCAGCGGGATGTTGACGAGCACCTGCAGAGCGGCCCGCCACGACTCGAGGGCCCGGCAGAGGAGGAGAAACACACCCACCACGGCCGCCGCGCCGAGCACCAACAGGCGGGTATTTGCCTCCTGCTGAGCTTCAAACTGGCCGCCGAGTTCCAGCGTGTAGGTACCGGTGAGGCCGCGGAGTTCCTCCCGGACAGGTTCGAGCGAACGGCGGATCTCCCCCACGACGCCCGCGAGGTCGCGGCCTGCGACGTTGCAGGAGACGACGATCCGGCGCTGGACGTTCTCACGATTGATGGTGTTGGGGCCCGTCGTCTCGAGCACTCGAGCCACCTGGCCGAGGGCCACGCGCCGCCCGGATGGCGTGTCGATGATCGTCTGGTTGATGACATCGGGACTGTTTCGCGACTCCTCGTCGTACCAGACGATCAGGCTGAAGAACCGGTCTTCATCGAAAACCTGTGAGACGGCGCGGCCTCGGTAGGCGGTCTCGAGGAGTTCGGTAACGTCGCCCGGGGCGAGCCCGTAGCGGGCCGCTTCGCGGTGGTCGACCTCGAGGCGGACCTGCGGAATCTCGACCTGCGGCTCCACCTGCAGGTCGACGACGCCAGGAATCCCCGCCATCCTCGACTGAACGTCTGCCGCCACCTGCCGCAGTTCCCGGAGGTCGGGTCCGAATATCTTCACGGCGACCTGCGCGCGAATGCCGGAGAGGATGTGGTCGAGGCGGTGGGAAATCGGCTGGCCGATGTTGAGCTTCACCGACGGGATGGCGGTGATCCGTCCGCGAATGTCGGCCACGATCTCCGCGCGGGATCGTCCCGCCGGATCATAGCCCCACAGATGCAGGCCGGGGACGAGCCGCAGCGCGGCGGCCAGTGATCCCGCTTTCGGCCGCTCATGAGGCATCAGTCGCACGTCAATCTCCGATGAGTTGACCCCCTCCGCGTGCTCGTCGAGTTCAGCCCGCCCGGTGCGTCGGGCGAGGCTCGCCACCTCCGGCACCTCGAGCACGAGCGCCTCGACGAGGCGGGCCACGCGGCTGCTCTCCGCCAGGCTCGTGCCCGGCTCGGTTTGCACGTTGATCGTGAGCGTGCCCTCGTTGAACGGCGGCAGGAACTCGCCACCCATCCAGACGATCATCGTCACGCTCGCCGCGACAAGCAATGCCACGACGGCCAGCACGCCGCGGGCGTAACGCAGTGTAAACCGCAGCACCCGCTCGTCGAGCCACTTCAGGCCACGGAGTAGGAACGGATCGCCACCCTCGTCGAGGAACCTCGCGTTCGCGAGGAGGAGGTGGCCGAGCACCGGTGTGACCGTGAGCGAGACAGCCAGCGAACAAAGCAGCGAAACGATGTATGACAACCCGAGCGGGGCGAACAGTCGCCCCTCCAGGCCCGCTAGCGAGAAGAGTGGGACGACCACCAGCGTTACGATCAGCGTCGCGTAGACGATCGAATTGCGGACCTCGGCCGACGCCAGGAAGACCACCCTGAGGGTATTGTCCGGCCGCGGCTTCCGCCGGTTCTCGCGGAGCCGGCGGTGGATGTTCTCGATGTCGACGATCGAGTCGTCGACCAGGTCGCCGATCGCGACGGCGATACCACCGAGCGTCATCGTGTTGATCGTGACGCCACACCAGTGGAAGACGAGCACGGTGAGCAGGATCGAAAGAGGCATCGCCGTCAGCGAACTGACGCTCACACGGAGGTTCCACATGAAGAGGAAAAGCACGACCACGACCCAGATGGCCCCGTCGCGGACCGCCTCAACGACGTTGTCGACAGCCGCCCGAATGAACTCCGCCTGCCGGAAGATCCGCTGCTCGACCACGACGTGCGGCGGCAGATCGGCCCGCAGTTCGTCGAGCACGGCGTTGATCCGCCGATCGACGGCCAGCGTGTCGGCGTGCGGCTGCTTTTGCACCGCGAGGATCACCGCCGGTCCACCCGTGATGGCGTCATCCTCCCTCACCAGCACGGCGCCGTCGCCGCGGCGCACGGGGCCGGCAAAACGTAGTTCGGCCACGTCCTTGATGAACACCGGCCGCGGCAGCCTCCAGACGACGGGAGTGTCGCCCACCTCTGTAAGCGTGAACGATTGCCCGTTGATGCGGATCAGGCTTTCCGTGTTGGGCCGCTCGAGGACGCCGCCCCCGGCGATCGCGTTCGCTTTTTGGGCGGCCGCGACGAGTTGCGCGAGCGTCACGTCCTGGGCCGCCAGCAGCGCGGGGGAAGTGATGATCTGGTACTGCTTGAGGATGCCCCCCATGACCGTCACCTGCGAGACCCCGGCGACCGCGAGCAGGCGATTGCGGATGGTGAACTCGGCGAGGGTGCGAAGCGCCAGCCCTCGCCGCCGCTCCTCCTCCGCGTCGCCCTGCGGGCGGGTGTCGCGCAGACCCAACAGCACGATCTCCCCCATGATCGATGAGATTGGCGCCATCACGGGGTTGGCATCGGCAGGCAGGCGGCCACGGGCCAGTTGGAGTTTTTCGGCGACGATCTGCCGGTCGCGGTAGATGTCGGTGCCCCAGTCGAACTCGATCCACACGATCGACAGGCCGATGCCCGACGCCGACCGCACGCGGCGCACGCCCGTCGCCCCGTTGAGTAGGTATTCGAGCTGCCGGGTGACCAGGGTTTCGACCTCCTCGGGCGCGAGGCCGGCCGCCTCTGTCATCACCGTCACCGTGGGACGGTTCAGGTCCGGAAAGACGTCGACGGGCATCCGCCCGAGCGTTAGCACACCGGCGCCGGCGGCGGCCGCCGCCGCGATCAGGACGAGCAGCCGGTTCTTGAGCGAAAAGGCGATGATCGCATTGAGCACGGTATGACCTCCTGCCGTTCAGCGGATCGAGGCGAACCCGGTCTGGAGCTCAGCCGCACCGGCGACCACGACGATGTCGCTTGGGTTGAGTCCAGCGGTGATGGCGACGTAGCGGTCGTCCCGTGTGCCCAGATCGACGGGCCGGCGGACGAAGACGCCGTCGGCCCGGCGCACGAAGACGTGGGCCTGCGTTCCCTGCTCGACGATCGCCGACACGGGAACGGCGAGTCTGGGAACCGATGCCGCCAGCGGGACCGAGATCCGCGCGAGCATGTTGTGCTGGAGCACGTGGTCCTCGAGGGTGTCGAGTTCCACCCATACGGAGAGTGTGCGGTCATCGGCGTCGAGCACGTTGCCGCTGCGGACGACCGTGCCCGAGAAGACCCGCTCCGGAAGCGCCACGAATCGAACCCGGGCCACAAGTGCTCCCCTGCCTCCGTTGAGGCGGCTGAAGTCGCGCTCCGTCAGGTAGCCACGAACCCAGGCAAGCTGAGGGTCGTGAATCTCGAGCAGGGTCTCATTGGGCCGCATCACCCGCCCGAGCGCGCCGTCAAACCGCACAACGCTGCCGCCGATCGGAGCCAGAATCGGGAGCGACTCCACGATGCGGACGTCGCCCGCGACGGCCTGCACGGCGCTCTCGCTGAGCCCGACCGCTTGCAGCTTACGACCCAACGCCTCGACTCGCTCCGACGCCCCGAGGAGCGCCGACTCCACCTCCAGGACCCGCTTTCGGGGCACGCTCTCCGAGGCCGCGAGGGATTCGAGCCGACGAAGCGATTCGGAGTGCAGCCGCTGCTGCGAGGCGGCCTGCATCAACAGCAACTGCATGTCGAGCAGTTCCAGGCTCGACAGCTCCGCGAGCACCGCTCCCGCCGCAACTGGCTGCCCTTTGACGACGTGGATCTTTGTGAGCCGACCCGCGATCTGGGCCGCGACGACCGCGCGCGCCCCAGGGGGCAGGTCGACAACCCCGTCGAACTCGAGGACCTCCTCGATCGGACGCAGCGCCGCGGCCTCGGTCCGCAGGCCCATGGTGGCCTCCGCCTCGGGACTGAGCCGTAGCACCTCGCTGACGAAGAACGTCGCCAGCTCGTGACTCCCCTTCGTGACCACGCGGTCGCCAGGAAACACGCCGCCGTCCCGGACAAACACCCGGCCGCCAGCCGACCCCTCGACGATCACGTTCTGCCGTCGGTACTCGACTGCCCGCCGCGTCGCCGCCTCCTCGACGAGCACATACCGCTCGAGGCCGTTGTTGACGAGGGCGCCGGCTGGCACGACGGCGTGCTGCCGTATGCCCTGCTCCACGATCCGGGCCTGGCCGGTCATGCCGGGAACGAACCGCGGCTTCTCGCCGGGCGGGTTGGCGAGCTGGGCCCAGACCGTGCCGAGGTTCGACTCCCCATCGAGCATGAACCCCTTCGAGTCGATGATCGTCGCGAGCGGTTCGTCCGGGTACGCGGCGAGTGTCAGCTCCACCTGCTGGCCGACGCGGACCCGATCGATGTCTCGTTCAAGGACGTCGATCCTCGCCCACACGTCCGTGCCGTCGATGATCTCGAAGAGGTGCTCGTCCGCCGTGACGACCGCGCCGACGGTGACGTCACCATGGACGATCGTGCCGTCAACCGGGCTCACTACTTCGATGGTCCGAAGGATCGGGCTGTCATCCTCCTCGAGCAGTCGCGTGATCGCGTCCGCGCCGACGCCGAGGCTGCGGAGCTTGCTCTGCGCAATGGCGACGGCAGCCCGCGACTGCTCGGCCGCGGCTCGCGCGTCGCCCAACTCACGGCCCGCCGCGATCTGCGCCGCTGCGAGCTTGCCGAGCCGGGCGAACGTCTGTTCCGCAAGCGTACGTTCAGCTCGTGCAGTGAGCAGCTCCAGCTGGATCGTCTCAAGTTCGAGGCTGGTGATCGTCGCCAGCCGCTGGCCGCGGCGGACGGCCTCCCCAGGCTTGGCAAACACGGCCAAGACGCGGCCACCAATCCCGGTGGCCACGAAGGCGTGGCGGTTCCACGGGGCGACGAGCCGCGCGTAGGCGAGGGTCCGCTTATCGAGCGTGCCGACGTCGACGTCGGTTACCTCGATCTGCAGGGCGTGTGCAGCGGCGGTGCTTACGACGAGCGTTCCGCGGTCGCCGTCAACCTCCACGCCCGTACTCGGCAGCGGCGCGTGCCCTTCGTGGCCGCGCGACGGCGTCGCGCCGGCGGCGGCGGCCACCGCCACCGCCGCCAGTAGCGTCCGTCGCGCGATGCCGGCCCGGGGCCTACTTCTTCTTGACATACGCTTCCGGCTCCTCGAGCTCGTCGGGACGATCCTTGGCGATCTGGATGAACTCCTCGACGCACGGCGGGCAGCAGAACTCGTAGGTCTTGCCGCCGATGATCCACGAGCACGCCGGGTTGGCCTTCGTGAGCGTGATCGGGCAGATCTTGTCGCCGGGCTTCGGCTTCAGGTCGTGCTTCGGCGAGAAGTTCGCGAACTTCTCCGCGCCCGTGCGGCGGCCGTTGGCCTCGATGTCGGCGGCCGTGTACTTGCCGCCGGGCGTGAGGAACAGTCGCGCCGATTCATCGGCGGGAAGGTTTGCGGGCATGGATTCATCGGGATGCACCGCGGCGACCGAGGCGAAACCGAGGCGAAACCGCTCGCCGGCGATCCGCATGATCGGAATCGTCACCTCGACCGGCACGCCGACGAGTGGGGCGGGCAGCGCGGCCTTGAACCGCGATGTCTGGCCATCGGCATCCCCCTCCTGGGGCTCGGGATCGAAGCGGAACGCGACGGCCTCGGAGGTGCCGGCCGCTTTGCCGAACGCGGTGAGCGACTGCCGTTCGATCTCCTGCACGCGGGTCTCGTCGGATCCGAGCACGTAGAGCCGCACGACGCCGTCCTTCTCGAAGACGGGTTCCACATGGTAACTGTCGCGGCCGAGCGGCACGATCAGGCCGCCGTGCGCTCCACCGGCATGGGCGTGGTCGGCCGGCTTGGCCCGGTCGGCCGGTGTGGCCGTGTCGGCCCCGTGCACGGGAAGGGCGCTCGCGAGCGTCGTCGCGAGCGCCGCAACGGCGGCGAGGCGGCGGACACGCGACGCGTGACCGGCGAACAGTCCGAAAGTGTGAACGGTCATGAAAGCACTCCTCGATGGTGAATAGAAAACGATCCGCTCCCTGCGGGAGTCGGATGGGGGCGGTGCCACACCGTCCCGATGCGACGACGGCGGAGACATCACCGCCGGCGGAGGCGGCGATCGGCCGGCATCAGCAGCGCAGAATGCCGTAGGCGCGCAAGAGAGCCCGGCCCGAGAGCGACGCCGGGCGGTGGGACGGGGCGATTCCGAGCGGCGTCGCGGCACCGCTTTCCACCGCAAGGGGAGCGGGGCCGATCGCGATTCCGCACCACGCGACCGCATGTCCCTGCGGATCGGCGGCCACGAGCGGGGACGAGACGTCCGCCACCGCCTGCTTCCGGTGCTCGCGGCACGGGCAGGAGTGGCCGTCGCGCTCGGCGGAATCCTCCGCGGCGGCCTTGCTGGTGGCTTCATTACAGGCGGCGCAGCACGTGCAGGCCTGCGATGCCGGTGCCGCGGATACCGCAAGGCCAGCGGCTCCCTGGATGACGGCGCCGATGCTGCAACAGCACCACTGCGGCCCGAGGACCGAGGCGGAGATGATCGCCGTGACGAGGAGCCTGTGGACCATGTGACACCCTTCCGAGGCAACTATATCGAGGGCCCCCGCCACCGGCAAACCCAGATGTCGGCCGCGGACCGCACGGATCGCGGGGCTCCCCGCGGCTCAGGGCACGGCGGGCCAGCGGTAGGTGGCGACGCTCTGCGGCGGCAGCGTGGTCGCAAACATCCGTCCGCCGCACGACACCGCGACCGGCACCGCGCTCCGGCCGGCGTTGGCGGCGACGAGGACAAACTGCCCATCGGGGTCGAGGAAGACGACATTCCGTGGCGCCCCCGGCGGCTCCGACGAGTCCACCCGGACGGCGCCGCGGCGGATGAACTTCATGAACTGCCCGTACATGTAGTAGTCGAAGTTGGTCCGCACCGTGCCGTCATCGAGGAGTTCGATGCAGGTGGCACTGGCGGAGTGTGGGCCGCGATTGGGGCGACGGTGTTCGTCGAGCATCAGAACCCAGGCGTTGTACGACCGTGACGAATGCCGAAGGATGTCGATCATTCCGGCGGCGCCCCGCACGCCGAAGACCGAACCCTCGGTGAAGTAGAGGTGCTTCTGGGGGAACTCGCGCTGCAGCGCCGACTGGGCCTCGATCCGTCCCTCGTAGTGGTGGAAGGCGGTGCCGTCGACAAATCGCGCGGCGGCCGGGTCGGCAAGGATGGTCCGTGGGAAATCGGGGAGGTTCCAGTTGTGGTCCCAGCACCAGACGAGCGTCTTGACCCCCTCGCGCTCGAAGAGCGGCCCTAGGTGATCGCGGATGAAGTCCCGCTGCTCCTCAGCCGTCCAGAGCGTTGTCGGGTAGCGGGCGTGCGCCATGCGGGGCTCGTTCTGGACGGTGATCGCGTGGATCGGCAGCCCCTCGGCCTCGTAGGCCCGCACGAACGCGAGCAGATAGCGGGCGTAGGCGGGATACCACTCACGCGCGACGCTCCCGGTGCCGAGTTTGCCCGACGTCTTCATCCACGCCGGCGGGCTCCAGGGCGACGCGAACAGGAGCAGGTCGGGATTCGCCTCCCGCGCGAGCTTGATCATGGGCAGGACATGGACGCGGTCCTTGTCGATCGAGAACCTCGTGAGTTCGGGATCGGTCTGGCCCTCGGGCACGTCGTCGTAGGTGTAGTACGGCACGCCGGTGAAGTCGGAGGTGCCGATGCAGACCCGCATGAGGTTCATGCCGATTCCGCGATCCGGGGCGAAGAGGCTGGTGATCACCTCGCGTTGGCGATCCTCGGGGAGCTTCACGAGGTTTTCGCAGGTCGCGTGGTCGAAGGAGCCGCCGAGGCCGAGCACCGACTGGCCGCGACTCGCGGGCTCGACATGGATCACGGCCGCGTTGGTCGCCTCGACGGGGCCGAGCGCGAGGTCGGCGCCCGACGTCAGCCGCTGCGAGCCGTCGGCACTGCTCGTCACGACGCTCACGCGGGCCGCGGCAACTCGGACCGCGGGCTCAGCAGGCCGGCTTACGCGGGGCCCGAGCAGCGCGGCCAACGCCGCAAAGTCGGCATCGTCGCCGGCGGGATCGAAGCCGGTGGCCCGCTCCGCAGCGACGAGCCTGAGGCGCTCGTCGTCGAGCCGGCGGCGCAGCGTCGCGTCGGCCGTCGCCACGTGCACCGCGACGCGGCTGGCGCGGCCTTCGACGACGACGGCCGCCCCCTCCTTCCGCCACCGCGCGTCGTACACTCCGTCTGCGTCGATGCGGAACACGTCGGCCACGTCACCGAGGTAGCCCGGCAGTGCAAACCGCCATGTCGCGGCCCGCTCTTGCCCGAACACGAATGTCTTGGTGTCGGGGTCGGGGTGGTAGTCGAGGTCGAGGGAGAAGAGGACCGCCCCGTTTGGACCGCAGACCGTGGCGATGTCCCAGTCGGGCGATCCGTCGGCCGCGCGGAGCCGTTCGTGGCGGCCTGCCGCCCCTGCGAGCAGGAGTGGAGCGAGCACGAGCGCCTCGCGGTCGACGCGGGTGATGGGATCGATCAGGTCGCGAAACTTCACCACCGACTTGATGCCCAGATTGAACCAATAGAGCGACGTGATCCGCGCGGAGAGTGAGTGCCAGGCCTGGAGTCGCAGTTCGTCGGGGGTCGGGCTTGACCGCGTCCGGCCTCCGGTGGGTCCCCAGCTGTGGTGCGGCCCCTGCGCCCAGGCGGCGATCGGCCCCGGGCGGTTGAGTTCGCGGAGGCTGCGGGTCAGGTCGCCGATCGTCTCCAACGGCGCGGCCCAGCGGATCTTCTCGCCTCCCCAGCGGTCGTAGCGCTGCCATGCATCGGCCGCTGGTGCGCAGACCCGGTAGGCATCGAAGTGCGGATGGTCGGAGAGCCCGGCATAATGCCGCCAGATCCGTTCTTCACTGTGCGTCACCGATGTGGGCAGCCTCGTCGCCTGATACGGCGCCAGCTTCCGCCACACCTCCTGCGGCGGCACCGGCCGGCCGCCTCCATACTGCGGCTCGCCGAGAAACTCGACGGCGTGCACCCGCGGCAGCACGGTGTCGGTGTCGTATTGGTCGAACGGCCGGCACACCGACATCGATTCGAGCGGACAGGCGGCCCATCGCTCGGGATCGTCCGAGTAGCCGGACACGAGGCCATGCATCCCGCAGCCAACGTGCATGCGCCTCAGCGTCTTCAGATAGTCGGCCGCATGCAGCGACCGGCCGGAAGGGAGCTCGCCGTCCAGCCACCCGCCGCCGATCACGAACCGCTCGCACTTCACTCGGACGTGGCCCCACAGCGTCCGCTCCGCGCCGTCGTCGCTGCGGAGCCGGAGCTCCACGGCCGCGAACGAGAGGGGCAGATCCCGCACCTCCGCGACGAGCCCCCCCTGGTCGCCGATCGCAATCCTGCCGTCGGTGGGGAACATCGCCGGACGTTCAAGCCACGGTCCGGCCGTCAGCGCACGGTGCGATCCCCCGGGCTGTGGTGTCCACAGGCGGCAGGCTGATATCGTCCACGCAACTTCTGCGGCGTTCGTCACGTGGAGCACGAGCGTGTCGGGGTGCACCGACTCGACGCTGTGATCGGCGACGGCCGCGCGACGCAGGAACGTCACCGTCGAGAGCCATGCGTCTGGCGCCTCGATCGCAAGCGGCAGCGGCGGCTGGCCCGCGACGCTGAGGTTAGTCGTCGTGCCGACGCCTCCCCCCCCACCCGCTGCGTTGAACGACCATATGGTCAGCGCCCCCGGAGGCAGCACGAGCGGCTCGTCGGGCCATGCCGAGGGCAGGTCGTGCCACGCCCACGTGCCGAGCCGCAACAGTTCGTCGGCCGTCGCGTCCCCGACGGTAATTTCCGTGGCGGCAGAGAGTTTTGCCGCCTCGGGGCCGTCGTTGCGAAGGAACACCTGCACACGGCCACCGTCCGTTGGTCCGCGCTCCCGTGTGTACCGCATCTCGGTGGCGACGGTGGGGCCGTGGGGCACCACGCTGATGCCAGCGATGTGAAGCGGCGCCGCACACGCGACCGACGTCCAGACGGTGGAGGCCGTGATAAAGGCCGTCGCCACGAGACGACCGTCGCTGATGGACGCCATGTGCCCAACTCCCCCGCGTTGCAGTTGACGGAAATTCAGCACGCCCCAGCCGTCGTGCGGCGGGCGCGTCATGAAGAAACCTCTGCTGCCGAGAGGATAAGACGATAACGACACTTTCACAACGGTCAGATGGCTGAGGAGGTGCTCATGAGCGGTTTCACTGCGATCGGCCTCGAGCAGCATGCGTGCCGGAAGGTCCGCGCTCGTCAGCGAACGGAGTCCCCACGGGCTGCCGGAGCTTCGTCCCGCATCGCCGAGCACTATTCCTCCGGCAGAATCGCGACGTACCGCAGCACTGCCGATCCGCGACGTTCGAGTGCGATCGTGATGCCCTCGGTCATCAACTGATGCCCCGTCCTCGCCTCCTCCGACGGTTTGGCGATACTGCCAGGACGGTCCACGGGCGGTTCGAAATCGACGACCCGGTAGGATCGGGATTCGTCGAGCCCGCGGAGCCTGACCGTGAGCGTTTCGTCCCACAACTGCAGATGCCCCTGCACGTAGAGGTTCTCCGTGATGCCCTGACGGTCGGGCCCGTCGTGGTTGCGCCAGGCGGGGAGCGGGCCGCCGCCGTTCATGTCCTCGCGGTACCAGTCGATCCCCTCCGTCTTGATCATCCGGTCGAGGTGGTTGATGAGCCAGGCACGCGCGGCGGGATTCCCGAGTTCAAAGATGTCGCCCACGGTGGTATTGGTCCCCGGTAGCAGCCACTCCCGATGCATGGTGGCTAACCAGGATATGGGCGACCCGACTCTCTCCGGCTCGAACCACAACAGAAACTGCATGCCGTGGCCGCGACACCAGTCGCTGAACGGCCGAAATCCCTGCGGGTATTTCTCACGGTCGAGTTCCCACGTTCGGGTGTTCAGCCAGCCCATGGTGGTGAACTCGGGGTTCGTGGTCGTTCCGCCCGGTCCATAGGGCCCATCCCTGCTGGGGTACCACGTATGCGAGCCGCCCGCATCCCGCCAGCAGACGTCGGGCTTGATCCCCGCGACAACGAACTGCTCAACCTCCTCGGTGCTGCCGCCCCCGACCTGGATCTGCTTGATCGGCCCCTGCGGCACGCCGTCGGTCTTCGGCAGCACGTGCGATCGGTACCAGCGGCGCCAGAGAATCTGCGAGCGCACCACGTCATCGCCCTGCCAGAAGAGAATGGCGATGAGCGGCGTCCGCACTTTCTCACCCGGGCGCAGCGAGAACCGAGTTATACGGGTCACACTGGATCCCCTCGCGTCGTCTCGTCACCGCAGCCGGCCGGCGACATGCTCGGCGCCGGCGGGACGTGTGAGTTCTCTGCTCAAACGCTCCGGAGCGACCGCCGCGGGGCACACGTTTCACCGGCTTCTGCGCGTGCCTCCGATCCGGCTGCTCCCCCTTCCGGAATCACACAAGCAAGCGATGATGCCGAGAGCCCAATGTGAACCGGGAAGACACACAGGTTGAAAACCTGTGCTACTTGGAGAGGTCGCAGCGAGGGGCTGCCCGTGCCCGGGAGCCGGCGTTGCTGACAAGCGCAGCCATGGATGGCGGAGCGAAGTCAGCATCGAGCGAGCGAAGGCCTGGAGGGCCGTAGCGAGTGTCCGGCAACGGGCATGGGCAGCTCCGAGCCTGATACACGCGCGAGCATCAAGTGTGAGCCGTATGACACGCCAGCAGCGCCGCGCAGACCGCCAGCGCCCCCATACCCTGACGGGCTTGCCGGACATGCCGGATGAGTCGCTTCGAGGTGATGTTCATTCCCGGCATGCCTGCGGAATGTTGTGCGTCTGCGAACTTTTTTTCCCAGCCGGTCAACGCGGCTGCCTGACCCCACGACCAAGCTGGGGACCGGTCGTCGCGGCGTTGCCGCACGCAACCCGGGAGTTGAAGCGGATGGGCGCTGGTAGAGTAATGGTCGAACCCCCTTACGGAACAGTGCCACCTGCGAGTCCTCCCGCTACTCCGGATCCAGTTGCCCCCGCCATCGCGGTGACACTGGCGAAGGGATTGTGCTTCAGCCCCCTGCCCCAAGCCCCGAACCGACATGCAGCTCAGACCTTCAGTGTTTTTTTCGTCGGCACTCGTGGCGTCGGCTTCGCCGCACGTGATTCGTGCGTTCCTGATCGTGGCGTCGGGCTTGGCGTGTGTGTGCCCGGCTGCCGAAGGCAACGGCCCTCACCCGCCTTATCCTGATGTCCAAGAGATGATCCGGGAACCGCTCGACAACGTCCCGCAAGGGACGGTCGCGTGCGGTTGGGACGCGCTGCGCTACCGCATGCGCGGCAATATCTACCAAAGCAACCCCGGACGCCTCGAGAACCCAACGCTGACCCAGTTTGAGCGACTCGTGAGGGGGGAGCCCGAGGACGTGGCGGCGGTCAATCGCGAAATCATCGCCTACTGCCAGCGGAAGCAGGCAGAGATTGAGGCCGCCTGGCGCGAGCAAACGCTGCGAAATCCAGCCAAGGAGGTCTGCCAGTATCAGACCGAGTTGATTCCCCTCGCAATCCTGACACTGCGGATTGGCCAACGCCTCACGCCCGAGGCACATCAAGCAATCAAGGACGTCCTCGAAGCGTTCCACCCACAGACCGCCGACGTCGAGCCGACGATGTGGATGCACGGGCCCGGCTACAACGGCGGGAACGCTCACGACTACTTAGGGTTTCTTGCCCTGACGTGGGCCGTCACCGGCAACCCAGAGGTGCGAGACGCTGCCTATTGGGGGCTGCGCGGCGAACTGGACCACCTCAACCTCAGCGGCGACATCTCCGAGTTCAACGCGCTCGAAGGGCACTGGTGCGGCTCGAACGGCTATGACGCGATGAAGGCCTTCGTGCGTGATCCTGAGTTGGCCCGGATGGCCCGGATGATCGCGGAGCGTGTCTGGATCAACCGCTTCTTGATGTGGTCGCCGGCCGTGGAGCGGATTACAGGACCGGGCAGCCGCATGGCGCCCGGAGCCTGGTTGGGCACGAGCAGCGACCGCCTGCAGTTTGCGACCGGTGTCGAGAAGCCCATTTGGCTCAATGAATTCTTCGACTGGGGTGTCTGGCAGTATCCCGTAACCCGCGGCCGCTGGCCGTTGGATGACGTCGAAGGCATGGTGCCCGACCTGCCCGCCTACTTGCAGGACGTCGCGTGGCGGAAGCAGTTGCCACACGAGTTTCGTTGCTCGGTGCAACTCATCCCCTGGATGAATCGTTATCCGAAACTGCCCGATGTCTTCGACACTCGGCCCGATCCGGTGCTCGGGGGCATGGTCAACTACCAGACTGCCGATTACGCACTGGGTTCCATCGACCAGCCCTACGACGCGTCGGGCTGCATGGTGTATGCCTCCGCCTGGTGGAACGATCACCGCGCACCCAGCGATGCGCAGCTCGGCAGCCCCAAACGATTCACCGTGCTGTACCCGCATTACGTGTTGAATGGAGCCGCGTTTCTGGATCGGACGGAGCTCGCCTTCGAGAACCAGCCCGATCAGCCGATGAAGGATGAATGGACGGGATTGCCCGGCCCGTGGATGCGTGAGTTCGCTGAATGGGGCCGCGCTGGCGTCCTCCAGCACAAGAACACGCTGCTCTACACCTACTCGGGGCGGAACCACGGCTCGAACGACGTCCGTCCCGTCGCCAGCAAACTCCACCGCGCGTCAGCGGGCATGTTCCTGTTTCGTTGGCAGCCTGGGCTGGAGGGCCTGTTCGTCAACCGGCAGCCGATCACCCACCTCCCAATGGAACTGAAACCGGGCGACTGGTGGTTCGTTCAAGACGGCGACACGTACGTGGGCGTTTTGCCGCTCGAGGCTACCCATCTACGCGGTCCGTGCAAGACCATCATCGAGGAACGCACGCGCCAGATCGTGCTCTATCAAGACAACTACGTGGGGGAATCAATCGCGGGCATCAGCGATGAGGACTGGGTGAAGGCGCGGAGCGGGTTCGTCGTCGAGATGGGTGACGCCGCCGAATACGGTTCCTTCGATCGCTTCCGCGACACCATGCTCCAGGCCACAGTCACGGAGTCGTCAGCGGGTTTCATCCGACACATTCGGTATCAGCGGCCGGACCGCGAGCTTGAAATGAAGTGGCACTGCTACGAGGAGAACTACCCCCTGCGGAAGGTCGACGGCCACGATCATGAAGCGGTGCACTTCTTGCAGTCGCCCGAGTTCGCCGTTGGCGACACTGAGCTTCGCACGCACGACGCCCACCTGAAGACCAAGCCGGGCGAGCCGGCCTGGCTTCTCTCCGCGGCGTCGTCCCGCACGTACGTCGCCTACCAGCCGCAGCCGCACCTCCAGGTCCCGCTGGCTCTGGAGACACCCATCGCCCGCATCGACAGTGCACAGTTCCCTTTCGGAAAACTCGTGGCCACGTCGACCGACGACGGGACGGTGGAAGTGACGATCGACGCGGCGTTTCGCCCCTTTTGGAGCAGCGCCCATTGGAGAGCGAAAATCTGGCAGGAGATTGGAACCCACCCCAGCGATATTCTCATCCATACTGACGCACCGAAGGTCACCGCGACGATCAACGGGGACGAGTTTCCCGTGACGCGCCAGGTGCGCCACGGACAGCCCGTCTGGGTGCTGGACCCCTATGCCCGACTGCCGCGAGTGCTCGACCGTGTGGATGCCAATCGGCCCAACAAGCTTCTTTCGGCACCATGAATCGATGATCAGCGGCACCACCTTCAGATCCCGGCGACGACCGATCGAGAATCCCATGCCAAAGCTGTGGAGAGCCGCAAGAGCTGATCGATCCAGGAGCTATGTCCTATCCATGAAGAACAGCCTGTCGGTTTTGGTTGTCGCGAGCTTCCTTGCCCCGGGGGCGGCAGTCGCCGATCAGGCGGGTCGTAAGCACGCGGAGAACGAACTCCATGCACGTCCTGCCGTGCATGTCACAGTGGGTGTGCGCGATGCCGACATCATCGGCAGCGACAACCGCGCGCTGCAGGCCGCGGTGGACTACGTTGGCAACCTGGGAGGCGGCCTGGTCGAAATCGGTCCGGGTGAATATCTCATGCGCGATTCACTGCATGTCCGCAGTCGCGTCACGGTGCGGGGTGCAGGCGAAAAAACCGTGCTGAAGAAAGCCCGCGAGCATCGCTCACCGCTGGCGGCCGATGGCGACTTCGGCGAGGCGGCGATCACGGTGCAGAATCCGGAGGGCTTCGACATCGGCGGCGGGGTGTATGTGGCGTCGAAAACCCACCGCAACTTCCTTGGCGTGTGTGCCACGATCCTCAACTCGCGTGACAACTACTTCACGCTCTCCCGCCCCATGAACGCGGACGTCTTGATGAGCGACGGGGGTTTTGCGGCCACGATCTTTCCGGTTATCAGCGGCCACGCACTCGAGGACGCCTGCGTGGAAAACCTCGTCGTGGACGGTAATCGCGCCGAGAATCCCACCGTCGTGGACGGATGCCGCACCGCCGGTATTTTTCTCTATCGCGGTGACCATTGCCTGATACGCAACTGCTTCGTACGAGACTGCAACAGCGACGGCATCAGCTTCCAGCAGTCGAGCGACGTCGAGGTGGATGGCTGCGTCGTCGAACGCTGTGCCGGATTTGGGCTGCATCCCGGCAGCGGGTCGCAGCGGCCAACAGTGAGGAACTGTCGCGCGATCGCGAATGGCGAAGACGGTTTCTTCTTCTGCTGGCGGGTGCGCGGCGGCGTGGCCGAGGACAACTGGCTGGAGCGGAATGGTGGTCATGGCATGTCCATCGGTCACAAGGACAGCGACAACGTCGTCCGCGGAAACACCGTCATCGGCAACAAACTCGGCGGCGTATACTGGCGTCCGGAGACCGAGCCGATGGCTGCGCATCGCGTCACGTTCGAGAACAACGAGGTCCGCGACAACGAAGGCTGGGGCTTGTTCGTGGACGGCGCCACGGACGGCACCATCATTCGTAAGAACGTCATTGAGGACACGGGGGCCGGGCGGCAGACGACCGGCATCCGCATCGGGGCCGCCGCAGGGAGCGTGGTCCTGGAGGGAAATACGATCACGGCCCGGTTGCCCCTGCAGGACGATCGGCCCGCGGACCGCCGCTGATCGCGAGGCCTGAAGCCGGCATCACCACGGAGAAGAGAGCGATGCGAGATGCTCCCGGTAGGCGATTCGTCGAAGGCCGCTGCGCGGCGGCCCCTGGCCGGCTGACCCTCGCCGCTGTGATCGCCGCGGTGTTCCTCGGTGGCGCCGTCCCGGCCGCACCGG
>CAMBSN010000065.1 GCA_945870505.1 Candidatus Kuenenia stuttgartensis
CTTGGTGGCCTGAAACTCCCGCTGGTCGGGCGTGAGCGTCTCCCAGGTGAGCGGCCGATCCACCTCACCGGGCCCAATCGCTTGGATGGCGTCGGGGAACGAATACGGAGCACCAACCTCCCGCTCGATCGCGGCCGGTGGGCTGGTGACGATGCCGAGGTCCTTGACGCGGGCGATTCGCGCCTGGCGGATCTCGTCCCAGCCGGCCCGGTAGCGACCCCGATACTTCGCAATCAGGTCGGGCGGCGCCTGAAGCGGGAAGTGAGGCGCGGTGAAGGCGACATAGTGGAAGAAGGGGCTGGCCGCGTGCGCGCGGGCGTGGTCGGCCAGGCAGGCGACGGCGTGGTCGCCGATCGCCCGCGTGGCATAGAAGTCGGCCGGCTCAGCAGCCGCCGGCGCGCCGCTCACGCCCGTTGGATCGAAGTAGTTGCTCTGGCTGGTCGCGTTTACGTCGAGCGACCGCTGGAATCCCTGAGCGAGCGGCTCGCCATCGACGTGCCATTTCCCCGAGTGGTACGAGCGGTAGCCGGCCGGCTGGAGCATCGCGGGCAGCAGCCGGGCCCATCCTGGCCGCATGGCCTTCGCGCCGCCATCGCCACCCGGCAGCGCGTCGCGGCGGATGGCCTGGGCATAGTACCCGGTCAGTAGCGCCGCCCGAGTGGGCCAGCAGCGGGCGGTGTTGGAGCCTTGCGTGTAGCGGAGGCCGTTCACCGCGAGCCGATCGAGGTTCGGCGTGTCGATCTCGCCGCCCTGGCAGCCAAGGTCGGAGAAGCCGAGGTCGTCGGCCAGGATCACGACGACATTCGGCGGTGCCGCCGTCACCGAGCCCATGACCGCCGCCACAGCAACCAGACCTGCGACAACTGCTGACCACAGTCCTCGCATGAAACACTCCTTCCGGTCGTTCGGCTCGGAATCGATGCCGGAAACCGAAACGCTACGGCTTCTCGACCTCGGCGACCACCTTCGCGTATGCAGCCGCCCGGTCCTCCGGCTTCATCTCTCGCAGTACGAGAAGCATCGGCCGCAGGCCGACCGCCCAGGAGGCGTCGTTCGCGATCTTCGCATCGGCTTTGGCCCGCAGGGCATCGGCGTCCATACCACCGGCGGCAGCGGCCGCCGCGATCACGCTCCGCAGATACTCCGCCGCCTGCACGTTGGGATTCGGTGCGGCCGCCGCGTCGAACCGGCCGAGCGCCCACGCGATGCCCTCGACCATGTGCTTCTGGAACATCGGCTCCTTCCACGTCGCGTCGTTGTGGCCGAAGTTCGCGGAGAACACGCGGCCCTTTCCGTATTCACGAACCCACGACACCGGCACGTGCCACGGCTCCTTCGGATTGCTCGCCTGCATGTCGAGGCTCACGAGCACGCGCAGATTCTCCGGCTTGTACCGCATGTCGTACTGGTAGATCTCATCCTGCCAGCGAAACTGCTCGGGAAACATCGCCGCCACGCGGTGAGCGGGTTCGTGGACGACGAAGGCGTGCTCACCGCCGGAGCCCCAGGGATGACCGGCGAAGTGACCGCCGATCATCTCGCAGTAGGCGTCGGAACTCTTGAACGTGTCGGTGGCGGCGTGAAAGCCGATGAACGCCTTGCCTGACTTGATCCAATCGAGAAAGGCCGTGAGGTTGGGCACGGGCAACTCGCCGGTTGTGCTCAGGAAGATCACGCCGTCGAAGTCGCGGAGAGACTCCGCAGAAAATACCTTGGCGAACTGCTCCTTGAGGCCCGCCTGCCAGGCTTCGTCTTCGCGACGAACCTTCTCCTGCTCGGCCTGGAATGCGGCCTCCTGCTTCTGCCAGTCGTCGTCCGACACGCCCTGGCCGCGGGTCGGGGCCTTCGGCTGCGGCGGCCGGCCCGGCGGCATCCGCAGAAAATCGCAGTGAAAGAGGCCCGTCGAGCGGCCAAGTTCCTCGAGCACGGGCTCGGCCGTGCCGATCGACGCGTGCCGGAATCCGGTGGTGACGCTCACCACCAGCAGCCGAGCCGGCTTTTCATTCTCAGCGCGAGCCGCAACCCCGCCGAGCACCGCCACGACAGCCATCGAGACCGCCGCCAGAAACCAACGTAGTCCACGCATCACTTCTCTCCAATGCAGAACAGGGAATCGTGCGTCCTCAAGAACATCCGCCCATCGACGCACACGGGCGTCGCCACCGTCATTTCCTCCACGCTGCCGCCGCCGACGACCTCGGGGATTCGCTCGCGGTCCGCCGGCTTCTCCCCAGCACCGACTCCCGGCCAGCCCAGCACGCTCGCCTCGCCATCCTCGCGAACGACGATCACCAACCCGTCCACGAGCACCGGCGACGCGCTGTAGGCGCTGCGGTTCTTGGGGAGTTCCTTCCGCCAGATTGTCGTGCCTGTGGCGGCGTCGAGCCCCTCGACGAGTCCCTTGTCGCCGCAGACAACGATCCGGCCGTCCTTGACGGCGGGCGTCGGCACGTCGGCGCCGACGTCCTTGCGAACCCAGGCCACGTGGCTCTGCGTGACGTCACCCGATCCGCCACGGCGAATCGCCGTGATGGTGCCACCGCGGGCATACGGGGCGATCACGAGATCACCGGCGAGCACCGGCGAGGCGATCGAGCGGAAGAAGCCGTTGGCCTCGGGATTGAGCCCACCGACCCGCCAGAGTTCCCTGCCGCTCGCCGCGTCATGAGCCGTGACGTGGTCGGCGCCGAGCACGAAGAGCACCTCGGCGGGCTCGCCCTTCGCGGGATCGCCGGTGGCGACGAGCGGCGTCGAATAGCTCTGCGCAGCCTCCTCGGGGGCAGGCACGTCGCGATCGTGCTTCCAGAGCAGTTCGCCCGTCACACGATCAAAGGCGGCAAGATACGAGGGCCCCGTCTGCATCACCGCGATGACGACGGCGTTGCTGGTGAGCACGGGCGACGTGCCGAGGTCCCACCAGAGCGTGTCCTCACCGAACCTCTGCTGGAGGTTCGTCCGCCACAGCTCCGCGCCCGAGGCCAGATCGAAGCAGGCGAGTTCACCGCTCTTGAAGTAGGTCCAGAGCCGTTCGCCGTCGGTGAGAGGCGAGGAGTTTGCGCCGGTCGCCTTCTTGTGCTTTCCCGCGCGGGCCTCGCCGAGCGTCTTTCGCCAGAGCTCTTTGCCAGAGCGATCGAGGCAGATCACGGCGTCCTTGCCGTCGATCGCGCACGTGACGACAAGTCTGTCGCCCCAGACTGCTGGCGTGCTGGCCCCGAGCCCTGGGAGCGACACCTTCCAGAGCACGTGCTTCTCCGGGCCCCACTCGGACACGTAGCCACTGCCCGCGGCCGTGCCGTCGAACGCGGGCCCACGCCAGTTGGGCCAGTTGTCGGCGACGGCGTTCACGGCCACCGCCATCATCAGTCCGGTGGCCACGCCTCGTCCGATCGATCGCTGCATCGGCACTGCTCCTCGTCAGTTCGTCAGTTGCTCACGGGCGACAGTCTACCTGCCACCCGCCGCGGGCTTCTGCTGCGGCGGCAACCCCTCGGGACCGAAGGGGTCTACCGGACTCGGATTGGGCGTGGGCATCGCAGCGCCGACCCGCGTTCGCCAGGCCTCCAGTCGCGACCGCAGCTCGGCGGCTCGTTCCGGCCGCTCGTGGGCGAGATTCTGCTGCTCACCCTCATCGGCGGCGAGGTCGAAAAGCTCCACGCGGCCGTCCTCGAAGTGCTCGACAAGTTTGTCGCGCCGGCCGGCCGGCGAGTCGCCAGCGAGCAGCGCCCCCGCGGGCCGACCCCCCTGATTGGAATAGTGCGGGTAGTGCCAGACGAGATCGCGGGCGGGCAGCGCGCCCGTCCCCGAGAGCAGCGGTCGCAGGCTCGCGCCGTCGAGCAGTTCGTCCACCGGGGGCGGGCAGCCACCGAGATCCACGAGCGTGGCGGCGATGTCGAGCATGGTCACCGGCACGTCGCACCGCGAACTCGGCTTCACGGTGCCGGGCCAACGGATGAGGAGCGGCACGCGAACGCCCCCCTCGTAGAGATAGCCCTTGCCGGCGCGGAGCGGGAGGTTCGACGTCGGTGCCCCTTCCGCCGTTGATAGGCCGCCGTTGTCGCTGGTGAACACGACGAGCGTGTCGCCGACGAGATCCTGCTCCTCGAGGGCTACGAGCACGGTTGAAACCGCCTCGTCCATCTCCTGAATCATCGCGGCGTAGACGGGATGATCCTGCACCGCACGGGCCGTGCGGTCACCTTCGGGAACCTCCCGGGGATCCGAAGGCGGCCGCGCCTCGGCACGGCGCCGCTCCTCGGCGACGAGTTCGGCGGTCGACCGCAGCGGTACATGGACCGAGTGCAGCGGCAGGTAGCAGAAAAACGGTTGCTCACGGTTGGCGGCAATGAACGACGCCGCCTGCCGGGCGATCGCCCGGGCGTGGTGCGGATCATCCTCCGGCCCCCGCGCCGGAGCGACGTCGATCGATCCGGTGACGTCGAAGCCGTGCGCCGGCACGTCCGCCGGCGGCCCGAGGTGCCACTTGCCGAAGATGCCGGTCGTGTAGCCGGCGGCCTTGAGCCGCGCGGCGATCGTCGTCTCCTCGGCGGGCAGGGCGCGGAGATACTCGGCCTGTAGCAGCGCTCCACGCCGCGCGCCACCGATGTAGTTCGTGATCCCGACGCGAGCCGGGAACTTTCCCGTCATCAGCGCTGCGCGGGTGGGCGAGCAGACGGGTGCAGCAGCGTAGGCCTGCGTGAACGTCATTCCAGCGGCCGCGAGGGCGTCGATCGACGGCGTGCGGTAGAACGTGCTCCCCGTGCAGCCGAGATCCCGGGCGCCGAGATCGTCGGCCAGGAACACGATGAGGTTGGGCGGCCGCGACACGGCCGCTGCCGGCTCGGCCCGCGGCTCGCCCGGATTCCACCAGCGGTCGAGGTCGGCCCGCAACCGCGCCACGACGTCGGGATGCTTTCCGGCAAGGTTCGTCCGTTCGTCTGGGTCGGCGATGATGTCGAAGAGTTCCGACTCACCCCGTTCAAAGTTCCCGCGTGACGCGTCGTCCACGTGCCGCCCCTGCCAGGCGGGAAACTGCTTACCGGGAGCCGGCACGATCAGCTTCCAGCGATCCTGCACGATCCACCGCCAGAGCAGGCTCCGCGCGGGATCGTCGAGATCGACGATCGTGTGCGTGTAACACTCACCGCACACCGTTGTGCGGGTCGCGGTCGCCGCCTCATCGAGCAGGTTCACGCCGGGCAGGTCGGCCGGTGGCTCCACTCCGCATGCCTTGAGCACCGTTGGAGCGATGTCGATTGCGCTGGCAAGGGCCTGGCTCGTTCGCGGAGTAATCGTGCCCGGCCGGCGGAACATGATCGGCGTCCGCAGGCCGCCATCGTAGGGAGAGAGCTTCGACCGCGGGGCAAACCGCTTCGACTGTGGATCCTGGATCCAGCCGTTGTCGGTGACATACACCACGAGCGTGTCGCGGGAGAGCTCTTCGCGGTCGAGATGGTCGAGCAGGTCGCCGACAGTGCGATCGAACCGCTCGACGTTGCCCCAGTAGCGAGCGACGTGGACACTGTCGGTCTTCGACGAGTAGTGGTCGACGAGCTCCTGCGGCGGATCGTGCGGATCGTGAGGCAGCATCGGCGCGTACCAGACGAAGAACGGCGTTCCTTCGGCGTGGCAACGGCCCACGAAGTCGAAGATCGGCTGCATGGTGCCGCGGCCGATGGCGAGGCCCTCGTCGCCGTGCCGCTCGCCCTTCGTCATCCCCTCGTCGAAGCCACCGCGGGCGAAGTCGCCCTGCCACCACTTGCCCGTCTGGAGACTCTTGTAGCCGGCGGCCCCCAACAGCCGCGGCAGGGTGGGCCACTCGTCAAGGTGGCGGCTCATCCGCTCACGCCCCGCGGCAAACACCTGCCCGCCCTGTGGGCTCTGCCTGGGGCTCGCTGGCGTGTCGGGCGGATCGTTACCGACGATCCGGTGCTCGTGCGGATAGCGGCCGGTGATGATCGAGGCCAAGCTCGGGCAGCAGAGGCTGCTCGTCACGTAGCCCCGGGGGAAGACGAGGCTCTCCCGCGCGAGCCGGTCGAGATTCGGCGTCCGCAGGTGCTCGTGACCCATGAAGCCATAGTCGTCCCAGTGCTGATCGTCGGCGACGATCAAGACGACGTTCGGGCGGGACAGCTGAGCGCCGCCGGCTGCAGCCGTGACCCCGCCAGTCACCACGGCCGCAAGCGCCGCCGCGATCCATCTCCCGATTTCCATGTCGTGGACCCCATGCGCGACCCCTCAGGTCGGCAGCCTTGTCGGCAACCCGTCTCGAGGCGAGATTGAGACAGTATGCGGGCAATCGAAGCCCACTGCATCACCCACGTGTTCACCCCTGAAACGCTCCGCCATGACAGGCATTCGATCGTTAGCGCTTGCGGGACTTCTCCTCGCCTCCACCGCCGTGGAGGTGGGGGCGGCCGAGCCCGGCCCAAACGTGATCGTCGTGCTGATCGACGACATGGGCTGGAAGGACCTGTCCTGCCAAGGAAGCGATCTCTATGAGACACCGCACATCGACCGGCTTGCTGCCTCGGGCATGCGGTTCACCACCGCCTTTTCTGCCTGCACCGTCTGCTCACCGACCCGCGCGGCGCTCATGACCGGCCAGTATCCGGCACGACTGCACCTCACCGACTGGATCGCCGGACACCACCGGCCACACGCGAAACTGCGGCCCCCCGACTGGACAAAGCACCTACCGCTCGAGGAGGTGACGGTCGCAGAGCGGCTGAAGGCCAAGGGCTACGCAACCGCTTCGATAGGCAAGTGGCACCTTGGCGACAAAGAGCATGACCCCGAGCATCAAGGATTCGATGTGAACCTGGGCGGCACTGCCAAAGGTCAGCCTCCAAGCTACTTCTCGCCCTACCGGATTTCCACACTCCCCGACGGACCCGACGGAGAATATCTCACCGATCGCGAGGCCAACGAGGCAGCGGCCTTCATCGAGTCTCACCGCGACCGGCCGTTCTTTCTCTACCTTCCGCACTACGGTATCCACACGCCGCTTCAAGCGAAGCCGGAGGTGGCGGCGGCCTACGCCGCGAAGCGGCCCGGCATCCCACCGAAACTCGCCACCTATGCGGCGATGGTCGAGAGCGTCGATGATGCGATGGGGAAAATCCTCGACACCCTCGATCGACTCGGCATCCGCGACCGCACCGCGATCGTCTTCACGAGCGACAACGGCGGCCAGGTGTCGATCACCGATATGCTGCCGCTCCGCGCAGGCAAGGGTTCGGCCTACGAGGGGGGCGTCCGCGTGCCATTCATTATCTCGTGGCCCGGTGTCACCGCCCCGGGCAACACGAGCGACGTGCCGGTGATCACGCCCGACATCCCGGCGACGATCCTTGACCTCACCGGAGCCGGCATCGAACCGGGTCAGCCGATCGACGGTCAAAGCCTCGCTCCGCTGCTCCGCGGCGACACGCTCGCCCGCGAGGCGATCTATTGGCACTACCCGCACTATCATCCGGGAGGGGCCACACCCCATTCGGCGATCCGGGCAGGATGCTGGCGACTCGTGCACTTCTACGAGGACGGCCGCGACGAACTCTACGACCTTGCAGCCGACCCCGCCGAGACAACCGATCTCGCGGTGCCACAGCCCGCGCAGGCGGCAGACCTCCGGACGAAACTCGACCGCTGGCTCGCCGACGTCGGCGGCCTGTTGCCGACGCCCAATCCCGACGTCGATTCCGCCCGCGACCAGCCTCAAGGTGAATGAGCACCTTCCGGCGGCCTCACGACCGGTCGGGGTGCATCACAGGTTGAAAACCTGTGCTACGGAAGCGCCCTGAGTAGCCGCAGGTTGGCATCCTGCGGGAATCACGGCACAGCTTAACAACCTGTGCTACGAGAGGATCCGTGCCCCGAGCGGCGCGCCAGCAAGAGCCCGAAGCCTTGCGGTCCAGCAGGCCGCGGTGTCGAATACCGCTCCGCGAAGCGTTCGTTTCCAGCCCCCAAAGGAGCCTCTCCACCATGGCCAAAAAGTCCGTCGCCGCCCTCGACCCCACCGGCAAGACGATCCTCGTCCGCGTCGACTTCAACGTGCCGCAGGACGACTCGGGCGCGATCACGGACGACCGGCGAATCCGGATGGCGCTGCCGACGATCAAGTCAATCGTTGACCGCGGCGGCAGGGCCGTGCTCATGTCGCACCTCGGCCGCCCGGCAGGAAAGGGCTTCGAGGCGGAGTTCTCGCTCGCGCCCGTGGCCAAGCGACTCGGCGAACTGCTCGGTAGACCCGTGGCCCTCGCCTCCGACACCGGCGGAGCCGACGCGCACGCCAAGGCCAAGGCGCTGCCGGCTGGAGGTGTGCTGGTGCTGGAGAACGTCCGCTTCAACAAGGGGGAGAAGAAGGGGGACGACGCGGCCTACGTGAATGGCCTCGCGGCCCTGTCCGACGCCTACGTCAATGACGCCTTCGGCACCTGCCACCGTACCGAGGCGAGCATGCACGCGGTGCCCGTGGCCATGAAGGCCCTCGGCAAGCCGGCGGTGGTCGGGTTTCTCGTCGACAAGGAGATCCAGTACCTCGCCGACGCGATCGCGAAACCCAAGCGGCCCTTCGTGGCGATCCTCGGCGGCAAGAAGGTGTCGGACAAGATCGCGGTGATCATGAACCTGCTCTCGATCTGCGACCACGTGCTGATCGGCGGGGCGATGGCCTACACCTTCTCCCTCGCGCAAGGAGGCAAGACGGGCAAGTCACTCGTCGAGCCCGACAAGGTCGAACTCGCGAAGTCGCTGATCGCGACGGGAACTGGAAAGCTCGTGCTCCCGGTCGACACGCACTGCGCCGACGACTTCTCTGCGGCGGCGAACAAGCAGGTCGTGAAGGCCGGGGCGATTCCCGACGGCTTCGAGGGCCTGGATATCGGCCCCGAAACGGCGCGGACCTACGCCGACATCATCCGCTCGGCCGGCACCGTGGTCTGGAACGGGCCGATGGGCGTGTTCGAGATGCCCCCGTTCGACGCCGGCACGAAGGCCGTGGCCGACGCCGTGGCCGAGGCGACGGCGAAGGGGGCAGTGACGATCATCGGCGGCGGCGACTCAGCGGCGGCCGTCGAGCAACTCGGCTACGCCGACAAAGTGAGCCACGTCTCGACCGGCGGCGGCGCGTCACTGGAGATGCTCGAAGGCAAGGCCTTTGAGACGGTCTCCGTCCTCGACGAGGCCTGATCAAGGACGGCGATCAGAGGCCGGCAGTGTCGCTCGACTCTGGCCCCGACGCCGCAGTGAGCCGTTCGGCCGCCTCGGTGGCGTAGCTGCGGTCGAAGTCGCTGAGCGCCTGGAGTGGAACCTCAATCGTGTGGCCAGCGGCATCGAGCACGCAGGTGCCGTCGCCTCGCACTGCGCGGAGCGCGCCGACAACGGCGTAATCGCCGCTCCGGTCAATCCACCGGCGGGCTGGCTCCCGCGGATCGTGATCCGCAGCATCGAACGGATCGGCAGAGGCTGCGGGATCCTCTGGAGAAGGCGATTCGGTTGCCGGCAGCTCCTCGGCGGGAGCATCCGCCGCCGGCGCAGGCACTGGCTCGCTGGTCGAGCGATGTTCGGCGGGAGTGTCGACAGCGGCAGCTTCCTCCGTTGTCGGTGCGAACTCCGTAGTCTGCTGCGGCACAATCGCATCGGCAGCGGCCGCTTGGTCGACCTCTTCGAAGATGTTGGTCTCGACGGGCACGACTGGCGCTGGCTGCGTTTCCTGCGTCGGCTCCACCTCTGAGACGTCCTCCTCCATCGGCGGTTCGGGGTCCGTCACGGCGGCCGGTTCTGCTTCGGCCGACGGCTCCGCGGGCAACACCACCTCCGCCTCCGGCTTCATCTCGGGCTCCCCGAGCGCCACGGCCTGCCGTACCTCATCGGTCGGCGTGAGAACAGGCACCGGGGCGGGGGGGTCGGCGAGCGTCGGCTGCGGTGAGGCAATCGCCTCCACAGCGTTGGGAGCATCGGTCTCATGACGACCATTCACGGCGAGGTGTTCGACTGCCGGCTCCGTAACCGACGACGACACGCCGCCGTACTCTGTCACCACCGTCTCCGGCTCCACCGCGACAGGAGTGCCGCCACACTCGCATGACACCCCACTGCCGTCGACACCTTCCCCGACAGCAACGTCTGAGACGATCTGCCAGCCAGCGTTGACATCCACACCCGGCTCGCTCCACCCATCGCACGACTCGACCGCCAAGCCATAGACGTTCCCGCAAGCCACCGGCGGGCACGCCACCGCGACGTGATGCCGGGCGTGACACCCATGCCGCACAAACCAGCAGGCCCGCGCGGCATTCATCGACATCGACAAGGTGAGAAGCCCGACCAGGAAGGCGTGGAGGCAGCGGCGCACGATTCACCTCGCGGAGGAGATACGGATCTGTTCCCTCCGTATGCTAATCCCCCGGCCCCCGGGATCAACCGAGTCGCCCGGCGGCATACCCATGCCGAAAACGGTGACAGCCACCTTTTGTCTGGAGACCCCGGCCTCTGGCCAGGGCCGTGTCGCCTGCGGCGACCGGCAAAGGTGACTGTTACCGTTTTCACGCGCGAGGATCAACGACAGGCCACCGAAAACGACTGGGGCCGGGATGGCTTTTGCCATCCCGACCCCTCGTGGATCGAACCCGCCAGCCGCATGCGAACGGGGTAGAGCACTGCGAGAATGACGCGAATCGTGGCTGCGGGCGAAACGTCCGGGGCCTCAGGGGATTCGGGTCACCGCAAAGGGGTTGGCACCTCCGACGGAAAGCGGCAGCGGCTCGAATGTCGTGCGAGTGGTTTCGTCACCCGGAGACATTCCCATCCAGCGTTTCCAAGCCGGACATACAACCCCTCCAACCGTCAACGCCGCCTCCCCAAAGCCTGCCCGGCCGATGACGGCCGGGCAGACGTTTTCACGTTTCGCCACGTTTCCGCACGTTTCTCGGGTGGCTCAGCTACAGCCCATGCTGTTGCCGCAGTTGTGGCAGAGGTAGCAGTTGCCGTTTCGAACCGTGATCGAACCGCAGTTGTCACACGCCGGGGCATCGATCTGAAACTTGGCAAACTGGCTCTGACGGTCGGCGGGGCTCGCGGTCGGATCGACCGCCATCTTGACGCCAGCCCTCTCGAGCAGCGTCGCCGAAGCAGCCTTCACGGCAGACCGCACGGCCGTCGCCGACTGCCCGTTGGTGCCGCCCAGATGCTTGCCGCGACTGCCGTTGACCTCAACCTTGGCCTTCCCTTGGCCATCGACCAGCCCGCTCGCCGTCGTGGCGGCGGGCTTACGCTCGGATTCCGTGTCGCTGCTCCCCGCGGCGGCCTCCCCGCCGCCGCTGTCGCCACCGTAGCCACCCGGCCGGTTCGCCTCGCGATATCCCGGAATGAACTCCGTGCCCATCCAGCGGAAAAGGTAGTCCACGAGGCTCTTCGCGACCGGAATGTCGGCGTTCTTCGTGTAGCCCCATGGCTCAAACCGAGTGTGCGAGAACTTCTTCACATACACCTCAAGCGGCACACCGTACTGCAGGCTCATCGACACCGCGGTCCCGAAGGCGTCCATCAGGCCACCGATCGTGCTGCCCTCCTTGGCCATCGTGATGAACAACTCACCTGGGCGGCCATCGTCGTAGAGGCCCACGGTGATGTAGCCCTCGTGGCCACCGACATTGAACTTATGGGTTACGCTCCGACGCGTTTCGGGAAGCCGCTCCCGCCGCGGCGCCGCCGTCACCTTGGCAGCGGCCTTGTCGCTCTCGCTGCTGGTGCTGAGCGGCTGGCTCTCCTTCGAGCCGTCGCGGTAGATGGCCAGTGCCTTGAGGCCGAGCCGCCAGCCCTCCATGTACGCGCCGGCGATGTCGGCCGGCGTCGTCTCCCGCGGCATGTTGACTGTCTTGGAGATGGCGCCCGAGATGAATGGCTGCGCGGCAGCCATCATGTTCACATGCGCCTCCCAGGCGATGCTTCGCTGACCGAGACGTGGCTTGAAGGCACAGTCGAACACCGAAAGATGCTGACCCTTCAGGCCGGGGGCGCCTTCGATCGTGTCGTTCTTGTCGATGGAGGCGAGAATCCCCTCGATCGCCGGCTCGTCGTAGCCGAGCGTCCGGAGAGCCAGCGGCACCGTCTGGTTAACGATCTTCAGCATGCCGCCGCCGGCGAGTTGCTTGTACTTCACCAGCGCGATGTCGGGCTCGATACCCGTCGTATCGCAATCCATCAGAAACGAGATCGTGCCGGTGGGTGCGAGCACCGTCGCCTGAGCATTGCGGTAGCCGTGCTGCCGGCCGCCGCCCAGCACCTCGTCCCAGACCTTCCGGGCGGCGTCGTGCAGGTACTTCGGGCACGACGGGTCGATTTTCTCGACGGCATCGCGGTGCATCTGCATGACGTTCAACATCGGCTCGCGATTCGCCGCAAAGCCGTCAAAAGCACCAACGGCCGCTGCCAGTTCCGAACTCGTGCGGTTGGCCACCCCATGGAGGATCGCCGTGATCGCGCCGCAGAGCCCGCGACCAGCATCGCTGTCGTAGGCCAGGCCGTCTGCCATCAAGAGGCTGCCGAGGTTGGAGTAGCCGAGGCCCAGCGGCCGGTACATGTGGCTATTGCGGGCGATCCGCGGCGTCGGGTAACTCGCGTGATCGACCAGGATCTCTTGGGCGATGAAGAAGATCCGGCAGGCCGCGGTGAACCGCTCCACGTCGAAGTGGCCGTCGGGCTTGCGGAACTTCATCAGGTTGATACTGGCGAGGTTGCAGGCCGTGTCATCGAGGAACATGTACTCCGAGCACGGATTCGAGGCGTTGATTCGGCCCGCGGTGGGGCAGGTGTGCCAGCGATTGATCGTGGTGTCGTACTGCACGCCCGGGTCGCCGCACTGCCAGGCACACTCGGCCATCCGGCTCAGCACCTCACGAGCCTTGTAACTCGGCCCAGCCTTCGACGGGTCGGTGACCCAACGGGTGGTCCATGTGTCGTCGCGGTCAGCAGCCGCCATGAACTCGTCGGTCAGACGGACTGAGAGATTGGCATTCTGGAAGAGGATTGAGCTGTAGGCCTCGCCGTTGAAGTTGGAATCATAGCCCCCCTTTTCGATCAGAACCCGGGCCTTCTTCTCTTCCCTACTCTTGCACTCGATGAACTCCATGATGTCGGGGTGGTGGACCTTCAGCGACTGCATCTTGGCTGCCCGCCGCGTCTTGCCGCCACTCTTCACCACCGCCGCCACCTGGTCGTACACCCGCATGAAGGAGAGCGGACCCGAGGGCTTGCCGCCGCCGGCGAGTTTTTCCCGCTGGCTTCGGAGCGTGGACAGATCCGTTCCCGTGCCAGAACCGAACTTGAAGAGCATGGCCTCGCTGCGGGCGAGGTCCATGATGTCCTCCATGTTGTCCTTCACGCTCTGAATGAAGCAGGCACTCCCCTGCGGGTATTCGTAGGGATTGTCCGGCATCACCACGTCTCGCTTGGCGTGGTCCCACCGCCAGTTGCACGGCGCTCCCTTGACGCCGTACTGATTGTAGAGGCCGACGTTGAACCAGACCGGCGAGTTGAACGCACCGTGCTGGTGGACGCAGAGCCACGAGAGGTCGCGGTAGAAGTTCTCGCCGTCCTGCTTCGTCTTGAAGTAGCCGTCGGCGATGCCCCAATCGGCGATCGTGCGGGCGACGCGGTGGACGAGTTGTTTGACGGAGTGCTCCCGCTCGGGGGTGTGGATTTCGCCGTAGAAGTACTTGCTCACCACCACGTTGGTGGCCAACTGGCTCCAGGCCGCCGGAATCTCGCAGGCCGGTTGCTCGAAGAGGACCTTGCCGTCTTCACCCTTAATGGCCGCCGTCCGCAGCTCCCATTCCGTAGTGTCGAACGGGCTTTCAGCCTCAGCAGGGCAGAAGGTGGGCTGGAGCTCGATGGCAACTCGCCCTGCGGTCTGGCCCGCTCCGGCATTTGCGGAAGCGAGCTGGCTGCCGGCCAGCGTGGCGGACGCGTCGATAGCTGCCATGGTGAGACTCCTGACGGTGTTAGGGAACGGAAACAGACGATGATTCGATACGGTTCGGTAGCCGGCTCTCACTGATCAGTATACTTGCGTATAGTTCATCCACAATCGGTGATCGGTCCCGAAAGGGCTCGATCCTGAGTCATTCGGCCGGCGAAACCGCCCGGGCTCGGACGATCGGAAAACGCAGGTCCTTCTGCATGCTATCGCAAGATGTTGTGGTAGCCGGTCCGGCGACCCCTTCCTGTGGGCCGGGGCGTGAATGTAGCGGCCGCGTCCAGTGAGTCAAGCGACATTCCCGGCGAGTCACTTATCGGCCGAGAAAGAGTGTTCCGAGGGGGCTACTGGCCGCCTGGAGCGCTGATCGCAAAACTCCCTTTTTGGGGGGTGTTCCGTGCCGGCTCGCACCGGCCGACCTTACCCTCGACAATAATCGCGCCCATCGACCACCGGAGACTCCGCGCCCGTGCCATCACCAACTGCCGCAACGCTTGAAGGTGTCAGCATCCTCACGCTCGTGGGTTCAGACTACGAAGATCTCGAACTCTGGTACCCCAAACTACGACTCGAGGAGGCCCACTGCCACGTCACCGTCGCAGGCGAAGTGGCAGGTGTCACCTACGCGGGCAAGCACGGCTACCCGTGCACCAGCGACGCCGCGATCAACGACATGGAGGTGGCTCGTTTCCACGGGGTCGTGATTCCTGGAGGTTGGATGCCCGACAAGCTTCGCCGTGACCCAAAGGTGCTGGCGCTCGTCCGTGAGTTCGCCGCCCGAGGCAAACTCGTCGCGGCTATCTGCCACGGCGGCTGGATCCCGATCTCCGCCGGCGTCTACCGCGGCGTCAGCGTGACGGGCAGCCCTGGCATCAAGGACGACCTCGTCAACGCGGGCGCCCTCTGGTCAGACGCCCCCGTGGTCATCGATCGCCATTTCATCTCCAGCCGAAAACCTGCCGATCTCCCGGCATTCATGGCGGCCATCGTCGATCTGCTCGCCACCCGCGTCGCGGGGTAGACTCGTGAGCGTGAGCCGTTCAGAAGGATCCCGACTCGAGGCGGTGAAGGCCCGCATCCGTGACAGCGGACTGCGCTGCACGGCAGCCCGGCTGGCGGTGATGGATCATCTCGGGTCGGCTGCGGGGCCCCGCACGCACGCCGAGGTGTCAGAGGCGCTCGCGGATCTCGGATTCGACCGGGCCACCATCTACCGCAACCTCACGGAACTCACCGAGAAGAAAATCGTCAGCCGGGTCGAACTTGGGGACCATGTCTGGCGGTTTGAGATCAAGCGAACTGGCGGGCACGGCGCTGCGGGCGAGGATCACCCACACTTCCTCTGTACGACGTGTGGTGAGATCTCCTGTCTCGACGATGTGCGGGTGGCAATCACGCCGAAGCCCCGGCGCCGCACCACTGCCTCTGCGGGGCGGGGGGCACGGGCTACCCGCATCCACTCCGTCACCGAGGTGCTGCTCAAGGGCCGTTGCGACTCCTGCGGTTAGGAGCATGCGGCTCACGTGGCCAGCAGGTCCTTCAGCCGCGAGGTGGCGGCCCGTCCGATCGGCAGCGGGTCAGTCGCACCGACGAAGAACACGAGGGTCTGATCTCGCGACTGCCACTGCATCGAGCGGACCTCGGAGAGCTGCACGATCAACGACCGACTGACCCTCCCGAAGGACGCGACAGGCAGCATCGACTCCCACTCGGCCATCGTCCGGCGGATGATCCGCGGCCGGCGATCGCGGGCCTGCACCCGCGTGTAGTTCCGCACGGCCTCCACCCAGACGATGTCGGCGTAGGCCACGGTCTCGAAACCGCGGCCACCTGAGAGTGAGAACCTCACCGACTCGTCGGTGTCGCCGGAGGCGTCACTGGCGTCGTCGTCCGCGTGTCCGGCATGGTCCATACCCGATGGCGTAGCCGACCTGCCGGCCACCACCTGCGATTCGAGCCGCTCGATCGTGAGGGCAAGACGGTCACGGTCGACAGGCTTGAGCAGGTAGTCCAAGGCCCCCGCGCGAAACGCGTCGAGGGCCCGATCCTCGTGAGCGGTCACGAACACGATCCTGGCCGAAGCCGGAACGCTGGCGACGAGGTCGAAACCAAGCCGGCCTGGCATGTTGATATCGAGAAACACCACGTCAGGGGATCGGCCCGCCAGGAACCGCTCCGCATCGCTGACGTCGCAGGCGGTGCCAATGATCTCGATCCCCAGAAACGATTCGAGGAGGGCGGCCAGCCGCTCGATCGCCTTGGGCTCGTCATCGACCAAAAGTGCCGTGATCATCGCCTGCCCTCGTGATACCCGCCCGCATGTGCACCCGCGACTTCCGGAATCGGGACGCGGATCCGTACCCTGACCCAGCCATGATCCTCGCCGTGACTGACGGCAGCGGTGGGCCCGACGAGGAGCCGCAGCCGCCGCTCGAGCGAGCGCAGCCCGGTCCCAGTGGAGTTGCGGCTACCAGCGGCGACCCATGAGCCGGTGTTGGCGACCTCAACTACGAGCCAGTCGCCTTCCCGGCGGGCCGCCACCTCGACGCGAATCGGCCGTGCCGAGGTCTGGCCACCGTATTTGATGGCATTCTCCACCAACGGCTGCACCATCACCGGCGGAACCGCCACGCCCCGCACATCGAGGTCGCAATCGATCCGCGTCACCAGGCCGTCGCCGAACCTCACACTCTGCACCGTGAGGTACTCCTCGAGGGCGTCGAGTTCCCGCGCGAGCGGCTCGAGCGTGGCCGCAGGCCGCAGCAGAAACCGTAGGTAGTTGGCCAGGGCATGCGTCACCGTGTCGATCGCCTCGGGATCATCGCGGCTGGCCATGACGGTGTTGAGCGCGTTGAAGAGAAAGTGCGGGCTGATCTGCCCCTGGAGGTGCTGGAGTTCGTTGCGGAGCGCGAGCGACTCCGCCTGCATGGCCCGAAACTCGGTCGAGTTGCGCTCCTGGATCAACTGGTAGCCGAAGTAGAGGGCGCACCAGTTCGCCAGCAGCGCCAGATTGATCGCAAGCCGTGCCACAAGCTCGAGCCGCGCCGGCCCCAGGGGCGTCCGCCCCGTACCGCGGTCAAACGCAAACAGCACCAGGGTGATCAGGACGGCCGACAGGATGGCGCCGCCGGCCATAACGCCGATCTTCGATACGCCCAGCCTGACGAGGAGCGGCTCCTGCCTCGACAGCCACCGCATTGCGGCCGTCACGAAGAAGCACAGCACCACCCGCACGAGCACAAAGGCCACTGGGTCGACGATCGCGGGCCTGAACACGTGAATCACCGTCATCAGCACGCCGAAAACGCCTGCCCAGAAGGCCGAGTGCGCCAGCCAGAAGCGGACCTCGGACATGGCCCCGCCGGCCAGCAGCCTCAGCCACGACGACCGTGCGGCCGCGTCCGCGCCTCCGGCAGCCTCCGTGATGTTCGCCGTTGAATGCATGGTCGCGCGAGGTTCCGAACGAGCCCGGTGCAGCTCCGAGTATCTCTACGGTCGCACGCCGTGACGGCCTCGGCAAGTGCCCCGCCGGCGGTCGCCCCCTTCCCGCCCCCTTGGCAGGCTCGCGAACAAGGCACGCCACGCCAGGTCAGTACCACACGCCGGCACGCACGAGGAACGTGTCGGAAGGGTTCAGCCAGGGCTGGTCGGAGAGGTAGTATTCGACGCTCCGCCCGGTCACCCAGCCCCCCTCCACCCGCCACGACAGACCGAGGTCGGCTGGCCGCCGCTCCCAGCCGGCAAGCAGCCGGTAATCGCGAATCACGATGATCTGGTCCTGACCGGTATTCGATTGCATCGCCCACTGGTTGCCGCCGAACTCGGCCGCCAGATAGAGCCAGTGGCTCGCCTGGGGCCGCTCACTGATCCGCCAGGCGAGCCTGGGTCGTGGGAAGATGAGCTCGAAGCGTTTGTCGTCGGCCGGCGTCCAGAGCAGGCCGCCGGCCGGCAGCATTTCAACGTCATAGCGGTCGAGGTAGATCAGGCCCGCGACGACCCGCAGATCCTCGCTCGCCTCCCACGCTCCGAAACCGTGGCCGGTGATCCGCAGGGCCTGCGACGAATCGTTGTGGAAGTCGCTATACCATCCCGGCGAGACGGCCAGATCGACGCCCAACCGCTTGCCGACCTTGC
>CAMBSN010000066.1 GCA_945870505.1 Candidatus Kuenenia stuttgartensis
AGCGGTGGGGATTCTGAGTCGGCCCGACGCCATGAAGCTCGATCCTCATGTGCTCGACGGGCTCGTCGCCCGCTTCAACGAGGCCACGGGGCTCCAGCTCACAGCGGAGAGCGTCAACGGCGAACTCAAGCGGCTGATCGAGGAGTGGATCGGGCCGATCGCGGCCCGGGCCCCCGCGGTGATCGCCAAGATCCTCATCGGTGCGATCGTTACCGTGGTGAGCCTGTTCTACTTCTTCGCCGACGGCGGGCGGATGATCGAGGGCGTCACCCGGCTGATGCCGCTCGACCGCCGCTATCAGTGGCAGCTGCTTGCGGAGTTCGAGGAGGTGAGCCGTGCGGTCGTCAGTTCGATCCTGCTCGCCGCGGTGGTGCAGGCGGTGCTGGCGGGCCTGGGCTTCTACGTCGCTGGGCTCGGGAAGGTGTTCCTGCTCACGCTCCTCACCTTCTTCGGCGCCCTGGTGCCGATCGCGGGTGCGGCGATCGTGTGGGGGGCGGCCAGCCTCTATCTGCTGTTCTTCGAGAAGGACACCTGGTCGGCGGCCGGCCTCGCCCTCTGGGGCTTCTGCGTGGTTTCCACCGTGGACAACATCATCAAGCCGCTGGTTCTCCACGGGCAGTCAAAGCTCCATCCCCTCCTGGCGCTGCTCAGCGTGCTCGGGGGCGTGGGGGCCCTCGGGCCGATCGGGATCTTTGTGGGGCCCATCGCCGTTGCCTTTCTGCAGGCCGCCCTGACCATGCTTCAGGCCGAAATCGGCAGACTTTCGGGCGAAGAGGGCCCCGGCTGGGACCGGCTGACAGCCGCCCGGCGGAACGACCCGCCGACCGGCCTTGCATAGGCAGGTGTCGGGAGGGTGGAATCGTGGGGTCGCGGCGGATGCCCGCGGACCGAAGAGAAAGGATCGATGATGCTCGATTTTGTGCTGCTCGTGGCGACGTTCCTGATGACCGGCATCGAGGCGGCCTACGTGCCGACCGATGAGGGCGGCGGCGACTACCTCGTTCGCGTCGAGCCAGATCTCGTCAAGAGTTCGAGCCCCTACCAGTTCACCAGCGACGTGCCGGCCGACGCCCGTGATGTGCGTCGCGTGAGGATCTTCGTCGGCGACGCCTGGCCGCCTGCGGTCGAGCGGGCGGTGCTCGAGGCCTCGCGGAAGCCCCGTCAGGCAGCGCCGGTCGCGGTGACGTCGGCGCGGCTCGCCGACGCGCCGCCCGTGTCGGTCGGCCTTGCGGCTGAGCGTCCCTGGGGCTGGCTCATCGGCAGCCTGATCGCGCTCTTCATGTCGCTGGGCGCTAACGCCTACCTCAGCATGCTGCTGGCCCAGATGCGGCAGCGGTATCTCCGCGACATCCAACAGGGCGTGGCGTAGCCGCAGGGTGCGGCACGAGGTGATGGCACAGGTAGACAACCTGTGCTACGGGGTGGCGGTCGGGTTCCGGAGCGTAGGTTTTCAACCTGCGCGATTGGCCTACACAGGTTGGAAACCTGTGCTACTCAGGCAGGTTGGAAACACCTGTGCTACGCGCGGCGGCCGCGTTTCGGCGCGTTGCTTGCCGACCCGAAGAAGAACGCCTCCGCCGGCCAGAGGTCTCCCTCGTTGGCTGGTGGCGCCACCGGCTCTGGGGCCGGCGGCGGGGCGATCGGTGTCGCCTCGACGACCGGCGGGAGCGGCCGCGGCTCGGGCTTTAGTTTTACGCGAGGCTTGGGAAGCGATTCGGGCACCGTGGCGACGGTGCCGAAGAGCGGTGCGGGGTCGGTGAATGAGCGGACGTGGGCGCCGGCGGCCGCGAACGTCTTCGCCACGTGTTCGTGGCAGGTCAGCACCAGCATCTGCCGGTCGGCCGCCAGCTCCGCGACAAACTCGACAAGCACGCGAGCCGCCGAGCGGGCCCGGGCGTCGTCGAAGTTGACCAGCGCATCGTCCATGACCACCGGCAGGCTGACGTCGTGCCGGCCGAGATCGCGGATCAGGGCCAACCGCAGAGCGAGAAACACCTGCTCGCGGGTGCCTCGGCTGAGCCGCTCGGGATTCCAGAGATCGCCGTCGGCGTCGTGGACCTCGAGTCGGGCCTCGTCGATGGCGGTCGTGATCGACGGGTAGCGGCCCTCCGTGAGCCG
This sequence comes from Candidatus Kuenenia stuttgartensis, assembly GCA_945870505.1. Taxonomy (GTDB): domain Bacteria; phylum Planctomycetota; class Planctomycetia; order Pirellulales; family UBA1268; genus QWPN01. The sequence goes on from CAMBSN010000066.1 coordinate 2,119, forward strand.
GGCGAGCCAGCGCGAGGCTTCGCGAAGCACCGGGGGCTGGTGATCGCGGGCCACCGCGGCCCGCGTCTGCTCAAGCAGCACATGCGCCCGATGGAGCAGGTCGCGCCGCTGCTGCTGTTCGCCGAGCCGCTCCTCGATCGCGGCGAGTTCCGCCTGCAGGCTTTCGAGCGTGTGGTCGTTGGCAGCTGCGGCCACGCGATCGGCTACAACCTGCCGCCGCTCGGTGGCGGCGGCGAGCGCGGCGCGGTGCCGCTGTGTCACCTCGCGGGCCTCGGTGAGCCGCTTTGCCAAGGGCACCACGTGGGCCTCGGCCAGCCAGCGATCGACTTCCGGCGGCTCGGTCGTCCGCCGCCGGGCTTCCGACCAGGCCAGCTCCGCCACCGCTGCGGAGGTGCGGGCTTCTTCGTACTCCGGCCGGCGGTCAACCTTGGCGAGGAACTGCTGCTCCGTGTCCACGCCCCAGCGGACGAGAAGCTCCTTCACGGCACGCTCGGCCACGTGGACCTGCCGCAGCGCGCTGCGATGCCGGCGGCGGGCCGACTCCAGTCGCCGCGTGAGCTGGCTGCGGCGGCGGATCGCCGACCGCTCCGCATCGAGCCGTTCCTCGAGCAGCTTGAGGTGGTCGCCGGGCATCGCCTCGGGCACGAGTTCGCACTCCACGAGCACCTCGTCGATCCGCCGTGTGAAGGCGGCGAGTTCGTCGCGCTTGTGGCGGGCCTCCTCGGAGAGACGCTTGCGGTCGTCGTCGAGCGTGAGCAGCGTGTGGCGGTGGGCGGCGATCTGCCGCACCTCGCGGGGCGTGAGCGTGGCGGGTAGACCACGCGACGAGAGCGACTTTCGCCAGCGGCCGCGGGCTGCCGTGCGGGCCTCCAGCGCGTGGGCGAGCGACTGCTCGGCGAGCGTGATCTTGTCGGCCAGCACGTGCATCGAGCCCTCGCGGGAGAGCAGTTCCTCGAGCCGGTCAACCTCGGCCTGGGCCAGGGCGAGCCGGCGGTCGAGCGAGAGCGTGGCATCGGCCGGAATCGTGCCGTCGAGCGCGCCGCACTGCTTGACGAGTTCATCCCGCTGCTCCTTTGCCACCTCGAGCTGGTGCCGCAGCGCGTCGAGCCGGACGGTCGAGTTCTTGTCGAGCGACCAGGTCGTGACCGACGCCACGCCCGCGCCCGCGAGCCCGAGTGCCGCCATCGCGTAGGCCATCGAGCCGGTGACCTCTCGCGGCAGGAGCAACCCCGAGAGCAGCATGCCGATGCCAAGCGTGAACAGCGTGCCCAGGCCGATCAGCCAGGGGGCCGGCACGAGCTGGTCGCCCACGCTCTCGGTCACCGCGCGATCGATCTTGGCGATCGTGCGGTCGAGCTCCGCGAGCTGGTCGCCGGCGGCGATCCGCTTGCGGATGGCGGCGGCGCGGCCCGTGGCCTGCTCGATCGCCTGGGCGATCGTGAGCCCTGCGAGGCCCGAGCCGGCGCCCTTCACACTCCCCTTGGTGTCGTTGAGCGATCGCTTGGACTCCGCGAGCACACGCTTTGCCTCGGCCACCTCGCGGGAGGCGCGGGAGCAGTCGCGGGCGCGGGCCTTGAGGGGGCCGAACGAGAGGGCGAAGCCTTCAGGGAGCAGCACCTCGGGGATCGTGCCGCCGTCGGCGTCGAGGTTCGCCACGACCGGCACCACCCGCGAGAGACCGGCCACGCCCACCTGCTCGCCGAATCGGCGGGCGGCGAGCCGCGCGTGGCTTTCGGCACGGGCCGCTTCGGCGGTGAGCCGTTCGAGCTTCGGCGCTTCGTCGAGGATGGTCGTGACGAGCGCCCGCTTTCGCCACACGGCGGTCTCGACAGGCAACTCCCGCAACTGGCGGGCATACTTCGCGCGGTACTTCTTCCGCTTCGCGGCGAGCCGCTGGAAGCTCCGCAGCTTCCGATTCGCAAGCCGCCAGGAGTCTCGATCGGGATGCACGAGGGGCGCCGACTCGAGCGCCGTGAGCCGCTCCGCAGTGCTCCGCCACTCCGCGTGCAAGGGCTCGAGCGCGAGCACGCCGCGAACCACGTCCTCGGCCTTCAAAGCCGCGTCGATCCGCGGCTCGATTCCCGCGATCTCCGCGTCGAGGTGAGCCAGCTCGGTCCAGAGGCTGCCGGCGACCATGGCCGGCGAACCAGCCGCGGCCATCCGCTCAAGAACGTCTGTCTGCCGGGCCTCGAGCGCGGCCAGCGGGGAGACCGTGGGATTGGACGAATCGATCCGCTCGATCGCCTCGCGGAGGTGGCCGAGCACACGGGCGACGGTGGAGCGGTCGAGACCCGCGGCGAGTTCGTAGAGCCTGCGGCCGCAGCCCTCGGGCTTGAGCGTCCGCAGTTCGTGGAGCTCGTCGAGGCCAAACGCCATCACGCTGGTGAACGTGGTTTCGTCGATGTCACCGACGACGTCTTGGAGGTAGATCTTGTGGCGGGTGTCGTGATTGTGCCGGGGATCAACGTCGGCGATCCGCACCAGATCCCCGGCATCGCCGCCAAGCCCGACCACGTCGTCGGCATAGCTCTCGTTGGTGAGCGTGCCGAGTTCGGGGCCTTCGTGCCGTCGCTCGATCGCGATCAGGGTGTCGTCCGGGGGCATGCGGACGAGCAGCCTGCCGGCGCACGGCTTCCTGGCATCGAGCACGCCGCGGCGGAACAGCCCCTCGAAGCCGAAGAAGACTGCGCGGACAAACTCCAGGAGCGTGGTCTTGCCGGTCTCGTTGGTGCCGTAGAGCACCTGCACGCCGGGGCCGAGGCGGTCGATGGAGGTGCGGTCGAGTGCTCCGAAGCGTTCCACCTCGATGCGTTCGATGAACATGACAGGCTCCGCGATTCGTCGGTGTCAGGGGGGCGTTAGGGGGTTGGGCAAACGGTCAGACCGACTCGATCAGTTCGAGGGCGAGCCAGCCAGCCTCGCGGGCCTCGGGGGCCGCGAGTGTCTGCGACTCCTCGACCATCGTCACGATGTCGGCGAGCGCCGACGAGAACGACGTGGTCGATCCGGGCCGGCCGCCCGAGCGGGCGTGGCCCAGCGGGGCGAGCGATTCGGTGGGCTCCGCAACGAGCTCGTGGCACCAGACGCGAAACGTCTTGGCGTCGTAGAGCTCGCGAAGGCGGGCGAGCGTCTCCGCTGCGATCTCGCCCACGCGGACGCGGCGGGCCACGGCCGTGCCGCAGGCCACGGAGCAGCGGACCAGATCGACGGCTGCCGCGCGATCCAGTGGCTGCTTCTCGAGCGCGGCCCAGATGGCGGTGGCGAGTTCCTCGTCGCCGCCGGTGGGCGACTCGATCGACACGGTCCGCCAGGCGACGCGATGGGTGGAAACCTCGTGCCACGTGCCCCGCCAGTCGGCATGCGGCGCCGCGAATGCATCGGCGGTGGCCGACTCGATCGCCTCGCGATCGAGGAGCGTGAGCGTGCAGCAGGCTCCCGGCGACGCCTCAGCGACGCCGCGGGCCTGGACTGCAGGCAGGAAATGCACTCCTGGGGGCAGCGCCTGCGGCTGCCGCGACGCCCAGATCCAAAAGGCCCCTGGTTGCGACCAACTGGCCGACGACGTCGCCGCGGTCGCGAATGCCGCAGCCGAGGGCGTGGTTCGTGGCGTGGGAACGACGCCGAACTGCGGCTCGTCGCCGACCCACCGCTGCTGGCTCCACAGGGCGTTGTCCCAGCCGATCACGATCCGGCGATGCAGCGGGGAAGGCTCCGCGGAAACGGTCGTGGCGGAGCCCGCGCCGGCCGGGCCATGGGCGGAGACGATCTCGACCGTCAGGCCGCGGACCTCGAACTCCAGCGGCGCCAGCGGCGTGACGAAAAACAGGCCGCGTGGCTCGCCGAGCATCCGCGCGAGCTCGTGGCAGACCAGCGGCTCATCGACCACCACCACGGTGCGGCAGCCGACGGCGGCGAGGTCGGTGATCACCCGACGCAGGCCCGCGGCCTGCGCGGGGCTGGCGCGAGAGGGATCGAGAAGCCGGCCGCAGATCACCAGCGCCGCCGCCTGGCTTCGCGTGGCCACGGAGGCGGCCTCGGCAAGCGACGTCGCCGCGGCGGTCGTCACGCACTCGGCAATGTCGGCGGGTGCCCCCTCGGGCGCGGCGATCGGTCGGTGGATCGCCGGGTCGAACGCGAACACGATGTCGGCCACGCGTGTCACCTCCTCAAACAGGGCGCGCCGAACCGCCGCCTTCCAGGCGCCGATCCGTGGCGGAAGGAAATACAGGAAAGATGGGGGCAATGTAACGCCCGCAGGCCGAATCACGCCACGTCAAAAAAGCCGAGGGGAGGGATGAGGGATAGGTCGGCCAATGGAACTTCCACAACCATTGTCCGGCTGATGAGCGGCTCGTGAGCGGCCTGGGGAGCTGCCCGAGCTTCTGGGGACGGGTCACGGACCGCCTGCCTTCCCCCCTGCGGTGGCGTTTGTGGGGCGTCGGCTCAGACCCTATCCGAGTCCGGGCGAGGTTTTCCACGGTCGACAGGCATCGCATCCAGCAATGCTGCACTTTATCCACAGACTGCTCACGTTCGCCCACAGTGCCGCACGAGGGTCGGCTCAGAGGCTCGACCGGAGTTCATCGAATCTCTCCTGCACTTCCCGCCAGGATGGGAAGGCGCCGTAGCAGAGTAGCCGGCACTGCTCGTCGTAGTCCCGTGTAATCGCCGCCGCGATGGATGTCGGCGGGAAAGACGGGCGGCGGTTCGAGCGGTTCGCCGCGGTGCGTGAGGATCTTCCTCCGTCTCATCGAAGAATAATCCGCCCAACTCCCCCGCTTCACGCTCGAGTCTGCTGTGTCAGATTGCGAGTCGGAAAACTCCACGCCCGCAATCGCCGCCGATCACAGTATGGCCGGCGGCGATTGCTTGAGGGCTGAAGGCAGATGCGGAACTACTTCGGCATCAGGACGGTATCGATGACGTGGATGACACCGTTGTCGCAGATGATGTCTGCGGTAACGACGGTCGCACCACCAACGTGAACCTTGCCATCGGCAACCTTGATATCGACCGACTGGCCGTTGACGGTGGCGGCCGACGTCATCTTCATCACATCGGCGGCAAGGTGTTTGCCCGCAATGACGTGATAGGTGAGGATTCCGGTGAGGGCTGCTTTCGCTTCAGGCTTCACGAGCGATTCGACCGTACCCGCGGGCAGTTTGGCGAAGGCAGTGTCGGCCGGCGCCAAAACGGTAAACGGCCCTGCGCCCTTGAGTGTTTCCACGAGCCCCGCTGCAGTGACAGCGGCAACGAGCGTTTTGAATGAGCCTGCACCTACTGCGGTATCGACAATATCAGCCATAAAAACATCCTTTGAAGATTCAGCAACCCACGAGTGGCTGGAGGTCGAAATGACCTGGAAAGAAGCTGTGCGTGTGCGTTGAATCACCAGGAGTATAGCCGCATCGCGGAAAACGGGTTCATTCAATAAAAACACGCGGCCGCGAGCGGGGCTGGAAACCGCGAGCCGGGGTCCGTTGAGGCTTGTCGGGCCCCCTCAGGTTCGCCGAAGGATGGCTCTGGCGGACACGTGTCCAGATGACGCGCTGCCACCACTGTTCGGATGAGTGGATGGCGGAGATCCGACGTCGATCGACCAAACTGTCTGCCGGCACCCGCGGTTGCCGGCACGTGCGAAGAAGACCGCCGAGGCAAACAATTGAGATATCAGCCAGCGACAGTTGGGAATTGACGTCCTCTCATCCACGCTCTTCGCACTCAAAACGGTGGCCGAGGTTCCACACTGAGCCTACACCTAGGTAGAAAAGCCAATGCTTGATACACTTTCAAAAACCACACAGCGTTCTTGAAACTTAAACCATCAACCCCCAAGGAAGAAAATGAAAGTTAAAAGTAGGTACTTCTTTATTCTTGCAGCATTTCTCAGTTTTGTTCTCAGCGTAAGTATCTGGTTCCTACTTAAGAATGAAAACCAAGCCATTTTTGTAGGTATTTGGGTGCCCAGTATCCTTTGCCTCGGAAGGTATTTTGATTAATGGACAACTTCCTACTATTTATCTGCGGAATCACCATTACGTTAATCAGTGGAATGGGAGTGCTCGTATACATGGTCAACTTGGGATACAAGCAAAGAATCAAAGCCAAATTGCCGGAAATTGCCGTAGAAATTCCTGTGGCCGGAAGCAAATAAAGGGAATCATTTTCAGAGCCCGCTCGGGTTCGTGACAATCTTCTAAGCTAAAGATGAATGATGAGTAACGTAGAAATTCTGATCTCCGGGATGATCGTAACATTCATAGTCTGCGTCGGCGTGCTCTTTCGTACATCAGGATATGATGAGAGCAAGAACAAAAAAACATTTGAAATCGATACCGATTTGGGAGCAACTCAAAAATACGGAAAATGAGCACGAGAGCCACCGACCAGATTCATAGTCGACGGCGGAACTGCCGAGCCTGAGCACAGCGTGACGCGTTGGTTTCCGCGAGATACACACCACTGTGGCCTGCCCCCCCTTAAACATCGCCACGCCGCGTTAGCGGCGACGGCCATCGGCCTCAGGATTCAGAAACCGGTAAGCGTGGCGCCGAGATCGGCGGCGGTCAGGTGGTGAGGGGCGGAGGCGAGGTGGCGAACGCCTGCAGCACCCGGTCGGCCCAGGCTTCGTCGTTCCTCTCGGGCCCGATCGCCGCCACCACGCGGCTCCGCAGCAGCACTCCCTTCTCGAGCGGTGCGGCAAACAGCCTGCATGTGACGCCGCAGCGACCGGCCGAGGGCTCGATGTCGATCCGCCGCGCGTCTGCCGGATGCACCGCCACAAGGCACGACGACCCTGCGCGGCGGGCGAGGATCGCCGCAGCACTCTCGGGCAGTGCTTCGCCCGGCGCGATCGGCCGCCAGCATGGTGCCTCGCCGCCAGACAACCAGAGGAGGCTGTCGGCAGCGATGTCCGACCAGACGTCCACCGCCACCTCCGTTTCAAGGAGGGACGTTTGTGCGGAGACGACCACTTCCCATGACGCAATGCCCTCGCGGCGGCCATGCGACCGCCACATCACGGTGGACCGCAGTCGCCGCGGGTCGTCGGGTTCGTAGGTCGCGACCAGATCAGCACCGCGGAGCCAGTGATCGGCGAGGGACGAAAGGTTGACGCCCAGCACCGCATCGCGGCCGCCCGACGCCGCTTGAATCTCGAGCCCGCGGCCCGCCGCCGCGACGTCGATCTGTCCACCACCATCAGCGTGCGGCCAGGAGGCCACGCTGCCCGAGATCGACCAGATGGCGGGAACGGCGGCTGGCGAGGAGTTCACGAGGGGATTGCCGGATGAGGAAAGGGACGAGTCACGACTCGGATTGTAGCGGGCCAGGCGTTGCTCCGGGCATGGCGGCACGCCTGCTACACTGCCTGCAGGGTGCGGCCTTCAACGCCGCGCCTCGCGCCCCTCCTGCTTTCCATCCCGTCATGTCGTCATCCCTCGATCCGCTTCACGTGTGCGAGGCTGCCGCCCGGGCCGGCGGCCGCGTGCTCCAAGAGTGGGTCGGCCGCTTCAAGGCCACGTCGAAGGGCCCCCGCGACCTCGTCACCGAAGCCGACCACGCGTCACAGGCGGAGGTACGCCGCATCCTGCTCGAGGCGTTTCCGGCGCATGGGTTTGTGGGCGAGGAAGGGGAAGGAGGCCGGCCGCCACTGCCGCCTGGGGTGCCAGGCCATTCGGGCAGCGGCACGCGCTGGATCGTCGATCCACTCGACGGCACGACCAACTATGTCCACGGCTTCCCTGCCTACTGCGTGTCGATCGCGCTGGCCGAAGGCGACGACATCGTGGTGGCGACGATCTACGACCCGCTGCGGGACGAGTGCTTTACGGCCCGCCGCGGTGGCGGCGCTCGGCTCAACGGCGAGGCCATCGCCGCCGCGCCGGTGACCGCACCGGCCGATGCGGTCGCTGCCGTCAGTTTTCCAGCGCATGTGACACCCGACTCGCCCGCCGTCGCCGACTTCCTGGCCGTTCTTCCCCACGCGCACTCCATCAGACGCACGGGTTCAACGGCCCTTAACCTCGCCTATCTCGCCTGCGGCCGACTGCATGCGTTTTGGGTGCGCCGGATCTGCTGCTGGGACGCGGCAGCCGGCATCCTCATCGCTCGCGAGGCGGGCTGTGCCGTGGGACCGTTTCGAGGCGGCCCCGCGACGATTCCGCTCGATGACCCCGCCTTGATCGCCGCCAGCAGCGGCCGCCTCTACGACGAGTTTCGCGAGATTCTTCGCTGACGTCCGGCCGGTCTGTCGGCAGTGACGGTCGTGATGGTTATGAGGGCTGGGGAAAATGACGGCTCTGCGTCGGGTTTCGGGCTAGGCTTTCTGTGGTCCCCTGAACAGAACGCACCGGCCCGCATGCGCCGTTCGCCCCCTATCACGTTGTGTTCGTCGTCGCGGTCACGCTGGCCGAGGGTCGCCGTCTGCGCGGTTGCGGTGGTGATGGCGTCGTGGCACAGGGTCGCTCCCGGCCAACCGCCGACGGCCGAAGGGCGTCGCTCGGCCGGTGGAACTGTCGAGGAGGTTCAGCCGGAACTCTTCTACGTGCCCGACGAGGGCGGTCGGTTGGTGCCGGTGCCTGGGTTCCGGTACCGGGATTTCGTTGACTTGTTTCGCATCAAGGAGGGCCTGGCGGGAGGACTGCAGCCCCCCGGCGCGGTGCTCGAGAACGTCGTCGTGAAGATCGATGCCCGCGACGTCGCTCCCCGCGCGGACGGCCATGGCCAGGTCACCTGTCCCGCCACGGTCGAGTTCACCATCAGGCAGATCAATGGCGGCTGGACGCCGATCCCGCTCGAATCGGGAGGGATGATCCTCTCCGCAGCGCCGCGGCACGAAGGCCCCGGCCGGATGGTCGTTGATGTCGAACCCGGCCGTAGTGGATATCGCGCGTGGTTCGATGCGACGCCGGAGGCCGGTGGAGACGTGCGGCACACGGTGGTGCTCGAGGGCCGCATGCCAGTCGAGTCGACCGCCACGCACGAAGCGTTTGCCTTCCACGTGCCGGCCGCAGTCGCATCACAGATCGACGTCACCTCGCGTCGCCTGACGCCCGAGGTCGCGGTGTCGCCCGAGTCGGCCGAGCCGTCGGTGACGGCCACTGCCGACGGCGGCAGCGTGGTCTCTGTCCGAGGCCTCGCCGGAGATGTTCGTGTTCGTGTCGGCGATGAGTCGGTGGGCCGCAGTCCGGCCGCCCTGGCGACGAGCGAGAGCACCGTGCGGATCGATGGCCGCAACGCGGTCACCGAGACAACCATTCGCCTGGGCAACCTCGCCGCCGGACCCCGCCGCATGACGATCACCCTGCCACCCGATTCGGCCCTCCGCGAGGTGAAGCCGCCTGCCACGCTCCTCGCCCGGGGCGGTACCCGCGACGCCCCGACCGCCGAGGTCGCGCTCGACGTGGCCGCCGACGGCACCGCGATCGTCGCGCTCGTCTGTGAGCAGGCGATCGACCCGACGGGCGCGGCGTCGTTCGAAGCGGTTGGATTCGGCGTCGACGGGCTCACCGCCTGGCGGCAGTGGGGGCGAGTGAGCCTCCTCGTGGACGGCGAGTGGCTGGTCACCTGGAGCGACGTGCCGCAGCTCAGGCGGGTCGATCCGCCCGCAAACGTGCGGCAGCCCGGGTTCGTCGCCGCGTTCGCCTACGACGCCTTGCCGGCATCACTTCCGCTTCGCGTGCGGCCGCGGCGGAGCCGCGTGGTGATCGAGCCCGAATACCGTTATGACGTGGCAGGGACGCGGGTGACACTCGACGCGAAGTTTCGCGTGGCGGCTCGCGGCGCGCCGGTCGGCAGCGTCGTCATTGGCCTCGACCCCGCGTGGGTCGTCGATGAGATCGGCCCCCCGGGGGCCGTGGACGCCGCGGGTGCCACCAGCGACGACGGCTTGCTCGTCGTTCCGTTCGCGCAGCCGTTGACGGGCGATATCGTCGTGACGATGCGGGCGACCCTCCCCGTCGGGACGGACGCCGATCGCGTGGCCTGGAATCTGCCGACGCCACGGGCCGATGTGGTTGGACCCGCGGTGGTGGCCATCGGGGCCCGGAGCGACATCGAGCTGCTTCCGGACAACGAGTCGATCATCGGACTGGTCCGCCAGACCGCGGCGTCGGTAGCCGTTGCCGATGCCGACACCACCGCCCTCGTCTACCGGCTCGATGCTGCGGAGGGCGGCTTCGCGGCCAACCGTCGGTTCCTGCCGCGACGCATCGAGGCCTCGATCGCCGCCCAAGCCTCCGTTGACGCCGCGGAAATCGCGGTTGAGCAGGTGATCCGGCTCAACGTGATGCACGTGCCGCTGGAGTCGATCGAACTGGCGGTGCCGGCCGCTGTGGTCGAGGCGGGTGGGATCACCGTGCGACAAGACGATGCACCGCTCGATCCGACGGAGGTCGGTCCCGTCGATGAGGACGCCGACGCCGGGGTATCCGAAACACGGGTGCGGGTGATCCTGCCAGAGCCGCTCCTCGGCGAGGGCGAGGTGTCCGTGCGGTTCCGCATCCCGACTCCCGCGATCCCGCCGCAGTCAACTGTGGCGATCGACGTGCCGCTCGTGCAGCCGCTGGATGCCGCCATCGGACGGGAGACGGTTGCCATCTCCGCGCCCGACTCGACCGTGGTCGGCGTCCGCGGCGATGCGTGGCGGCGCGACGTGGCTCCGGCCGCGGCGGCCACGCTGGGGTGGACCGCCATGAAACCGCAGCGGAGCGTGCCGCTCACGCTCTCCACCCGTGGCGCCGATGCCGCCCGCAGCATGGTGATCGAGGCCGCGTGGCTGCAGACACGGCTGATGGGGGGCATCCGTGAAGAGATTCGCAGGTATGTCGTGTCGTCGGCGCGAGACGCGATCGTCATGACCCTCCCGGGCGTCGCCGATCGCGAGACCGAGTCTGCCGTGATGCACGAGGTGCGACTCGACGGGGACCTCGTGCCCGCAACGACGCGTGGCGGCAGACTCGTGGTCGATCTGCCGAGGACCGATCCGGCACGCCGGTGGCGGCTCGATGTGCGGTCAACGTCGCGGCGCGACACCGGATGGAGTGGAGTCGCCGCCCGCCTTGGGCTTCCCGGTCCGATTGGCCTTGCCCCGCCCGTGTTCGACCCGCCGGTGCTCGAACGACGTTTCTACTGGACGCTCCACGTGCGGCCCGATGAGCACGTGTTTGGGCTGCCGATGGGATGGACCGCGCAGCAGCGCTGGCAGCGGGGGAGGATCGGCTGGGAGCAGCGACCGGCCGCCACGCCCGGGCAGATCGCCGACTGGATGGAGGCGGTCGCGATCGGTCAAGACACCGGGACGGATCCTGCCCCGCGAGGAGGTCAGTTGCCGCCGCTCGCCGAGCGATCAATCGTGTTCTCCGGCGTTGGTTCCCCGGGCGATGCGGTGCTCTGGCTCGTGCCGAACTGGTGCATCGTGCTTGTCGCATCGGGGGCGGCCCTGGCGGTCGGGCTCGCCGCGGTCTACCGGCCGTGGTGGCGGACGTCAGGCGTGTGGATCGCGATGGCGGCAAGCCTCGCCCTGGCCGCCGCCATGAGCCCCGATGTCGCCCCGCTGGTGGCTCAGGCGGCGGTGCCGGGGCTCGTGCTCGCCGTGGTGGCCTGGGCACTCCGATTGTTTTCCGAACGATCCACCAGCGGGGGATTGCGGATGGCCGCCCCGTCGGCCCCCGCCAGTTCGCTCACGCGACTCAACGCTGCTCCTCCGTCGCTGATCGTCGCCTCGGGAATCGACGAAGCGTCGACCGCGACCCAGGCGAGGAACGCATGAACCGGATGCTCGCGTGGCCTTTGTGCTGGTGCGTGGGCATCGGCATCGCCGCGTCTCTCGCCGCGGAACGGGGCCCCGACCACAGCCTCGAGTTCGTGCGGGTGACGGTGCCGGCCGAGCGGCTCCGCGACGTGCCGCTCGACGGTGGCCGGCTCGTCCCGATGCCGTTGGCCGACTTCGACCGAGCGGTTGCCAGGCTGATGCCCGATGCCGAAGGGCGAGCGCCGCGACCGCTCGCCGACGAGGCACGCTATGTGCTCGCGGCGGATGAACGGGGTCGGCTTTCCGGCCGTCTGGAGTTTGATCTCGGCGCTCTGGCCACCGCGATCGGCGGCGCCGTGCCGTTGGGTGGGCTGTGGGTGGAGCGGGCCGTGCTCCGCTCGGATGAAGGCGTGGGCGAGGCGGTAGTCTTTGGCATTCCTGGCGGGCGGGTGGCAGTCAAAACGCCGTCCGCGGGCACCTACGCCTGTGACATTGCCTGCGAGCCGCTCGCGGCCGGCGAGTATCGCGTGCCGCTCGTGTCGGCGCTCGTGACGCGAATCGATCTCCGGCTGCCGGAGTCGGTGCGGCCCGTGGTCACGAATCGCGGCGCGGGCACGGTGGTCATGTGGCGTGCGGCGAACGGCATCGGCGACTGGCGGATCGATCTCAGCGGCGTCGAGACGATCGACCTGGCGATCGTGCCGCTGGACGAGGGGCAGCCGCGGGTCCGCTGTTGGAATCGCATCGTGATCCGCGGACGTCAGCTCGACGTCGCGGTACGGATCGTGCCCGAGGGGCCGTGGCGGGCGGGGGCGATCCGGCTCCGCTGCGACGCGACGCTCGACGTGATCGGCGGCCGGCCGGCCGTCGCACCGGGAACCGACATCGCCTCGGTCGTTACCGACGCGGGGTGGATCGACATCGACGTGCCGCCGGCACTCACCGGGACTCTGATTCCGCTCGACGTGTACGGCGTCGCCGAGGCAGCGATCGACGGGCCGTTCGCATTGCCGACGATCCGTCCACTGGCGGACCGCTGGGCCGGCGGTGGCGCAACGCTCGTCGTCGATTCCGCGTTTGCCGTTGCGGCGCTCGACGTCGAGGAGTGCGTCGTGGTGGCGCCGTCCGCCGCCGATCGCTGGCCCGTCGCCGCCGGCGGGCCGACGGTCCGCGGCGATGTCGCGACCATCCACCTCGAGCAGCAGTCGGCCGCGGCGCGGGCGACGGTGACGATCGAGCCCCGCATGCCCAGGCTCGATACGGCCCGCGTCACCACGCTCGAACTGTCGCCAGGCGCGGTGCTCGGCCGCGCGGCATGCGACGTGCGCGTCGTCTCGGGCGAGGCCTTTGTGATCACTGGTCGCATCGCGCCGGAATGGTTCATCGATTCGGTGGAGGCCGTCGAGTGGCCGGCCAGCGCGGTGGCGTCTCCGGACGGCGACCGTCCCGTGCCGGCCGCCGATCGGGATCGCACGCTCGACTGGCGGGTGATTCAGGCATCGGGCTCCAGCGAACTGCAGATCGGCCTGGCGGAGGCGGCGACTCCTTCGCGGCCGCTCGGCCTGCGGATCACGGGGCATCGCCGCGGCGTGCCGATCGGCGGCGAGTTTCTCACGGGCGACCTCGACATGGTGAGGCTGGAGGGAGAGACGGCAGAGTCGTCGCTGGTCGACTATCGCGTTGGCCCCGACGCGGTCATCGAACTCGACGGCGCGGCGATGGGAGTCGTGGCAGCGGACAACCAACTCGCCGCCTTGGCCGAGCCTGGGGCGCCGCGAGGCCGCATCCGCGGGGGCGACGGTGCCGCCGGCGGCACGGGTCGGCTCGTCCGCCGGCGACCGCCGCTGCATGCCGATGTGCTCGTGCAGGTCGTGGCCCGCGATTCGCGGATCACGGAGTCGCTCGCTTTCACGTGCCAGCCCGACGCCGGCGCCGTTGACTCCGTCGTGGTCAGGGTGTCGGAGCCGCTCGGCGACGCGGTCGAGTGGTCGCTCGTCGATCCCCACGCCGGCACACTCTACGCGCGGCGTCTCGAGCCCGGCGGCACTCCGGGAGAGGATCCGGCGACGGGCCAGGAATCATGGCTCGTCGAGTTTCGTCCGGCAGTCGAGGGGGCGGTGACCTTTCGAGCGACGCGCACGCGGCCGTTCACGGCCGCCGTCGCGGTGCCACTCGCCTGGGTTGATGGGGCCACCGACGCCCGTGGAACGATCGTTGTCCGCGGCGCCGGCGGGACGCGGCCCAGCGTGATCAACCGCGGGCTTGCCGAGCGGCCACCCCAGATTCCTGACGACCGCTCCGCCGCCGTGGTCACGGAGCTCTCCTATGCCGCGGCCGCCGAGTTACCGCGGCGCACGGGGGAGCCGCCGGTGGTCGTCGCGCCTCCGGACGTGGCGGAGGCACGGGCCTGGGTGTGGCGGGAATCGACCACGGCCTGGTGCCACGATTCCGGATGGATCGAGTGCGAGACGGTGTTCGACATCGAGAATCGGGGTCGCACCGACGTGGCGCTGACGGTGCCGGCTGGCCTGCGGCTCGATGAGGTGTCGATCGACGGCGAACCGACCCCCTTCGATGTGCCCTCCGAGGCGGGTGGCACGACGAGTGTGCCGCTGCCCACGGGACGCGGCAGGATTCGGCTGCTCGTGCGCGGCGTCGCGGCCCGCGCGGCTTCGCTCGGCGTCTGGAGGATCGATCCGATCGCCTGTGCGATCGACGTGCCAGTTCTCGACAGAACCCGCGAACTGAAGATGCCCGCCGATCTTGACCTGTTCGCGCCGGGGCGGAACCTGTCTGCGGGGGATGGCTGGATTGAGCGGCTCTTCGACGCCACCGTCGCACGGCCCGGCTCTGCGAGCCCCGAACCGGCCACCAGCAGTGAGGCCGGCTTCCGCACCATCAGCGTGCCACTGTCCGGGACCGGCCCTGCCGTGGGTGTGCTGGTGATCCGGCGGCGGCTGCTCTCGACGGCGTCGATCGTCGTCGCGGCGCTGGCGGCGTTCGTCATCGGCTGGGCGACGCGCCGACGTCCGCGAGCCGCGGTCACGGCAGTGGTGGGACTCGCGCTGATGGCGATCTGGACTCCGCCGCCATTCGCGACGATCGCCCGGGCGGCGTGGTGGGGAGGATTGGCCGGGGTGTG
>CAMBSN010000067.1 GCA_945870505.1 Candidatus Kuenenia stuttgartensis
CGGGTGGCCCGCGAACTCCACAGGCTGTGGGAGCAGTGCGAGAGGATGCTCGGCAAGCAGGGCTTCGCCATCGAACGCGATCGTGAACTCGTGGTATGTTCGGGGCTCTTCAACCGCGACTGGTATCTCGCCACCTACGCCGACATCGCGGCGATCGACGTCGACCCCCTCGACCACTATCTCCGCTGGGGCGGCTCCGAAGGCCGCAACCCGGGGCCGGCCTTCGATTCGACCGCCTACCTGCTCGCTCACCCGGAGATAGCGGAATCAGGCATCAATCCCCTGGTGCACCACCTGCAGCACGCCGGTGCTGCCGCACGGGATCGTCAGGCCGCCTGAAAAGGTCGCTACATGAATGCGTCGGCGGTCTCCGCCGGGGCGGGCCCATACTTGAGCGGCGCCATCGTGAAGCTCGCCCGGCCCTGGCTCACGCTCCGCACCGCGGCCGAATAGCCGAACATGCTCGCCAGCGGGGCTTCCGCCGTGAGCACCGTCGCCGGGCCGCGGATCTCCGTGGCCGTGATAATCGCCCGCCGCTGCTGGAGGTCGTTGATCACATCGCCGAGATGTTCTTCCGGCACGCTCACTTCGACCCTCATCACGGGCTCCAGGAGCACCGTACCGGCAGCATTGAGCATGTTTTCAATCGTGTCGGCGGCGGCGATTCGAATCGCCACATCCCCAGGCGGCGGGTCCGGGATCGGGCTTTCGAGCACCACGATCCGCACGCCCCAGAGTGGGCAGCCCTTGAGCCCGCCCCGTTCGGCGCTCTCGCGAACCGACTGCGTCATCGTGGCCGCGATCGCCGCGAGGGTCTCGTTCTCGGGAAACCAGCCCTGCTCCACCGTCACCGGAGCCTGGTCGTCGGTCGGCTCAGCTGCAAGCGTCACCGTGGCGACGAGCGTCTGGCCCGCCACCTGCCGGTTGGCCTCGCCGGTCACGCGGACCGCCTTTCCGAGCGTCTCCTTGTAGCTCACCCGCGGCTTGTGCACGCGGCACTTGAGGTTGAAATCCCGCTCCAGGCGGTGCCGAATCACCTCCAGATGGAGTTCGCCCATGCCCGAGATCAGCGTCTGGCCCGTCTCCTCGCTCTCGATCGCCCGGAAGGTCGGGTCCTGCCGCTTCATCATCTCGAGCGTCTCGGCGAGTTTCTTCCGCTCGAGGCTCGTGTCGGGCTCGATCGCCATCGAGATCACGGTCTCGGGAAACTGGATCGTCTCCAGCACGATCGGGGCGGCCGAGTCGCAGAGCGTGTCGCCCGTGACGCTCGCACGCGGGCCGATCACGCCCACGATGTCGCCGGCGAAGGCCTCGTCGATCTGCTCGCGGCGGTCGGCCTGCACGTGCCAGAGCTGGGCGATGTTTTCCTTCTTCTGCTTGAGCGGGTTCCAGGCCCGACTGCCCGCCTTGAGCGTGCCGGAGTAGACGCGAACGAAATACAGGTCGCCGTGCTTCTCCGCGATGATCTTGAAGACCAGGCCGCAGAACGGGGCCTTGGGGTCGGGGTTTCGCGTGATCGTGGTGGGAGTCTTGGCCGCCGGATCGAGGCCCTCGACCGGCGGCACGTCGGCGGGGCTCGGCAAGTACCACGCCACCGCGTCGAGCACCGGCTGGACACCGATGCAGTCGAGGGCCGAACCGGCCACGATCGGCACCACCGTGCGAGAAATCGTGGCCTGCCGAATCGCCTTTCGCATGAGGTCGGCCGGAATGGGCGCCTCCTGCATCACGAGTTCTGCGATCTCGTCGGAGATGTCGAAGAGTGTCGAAACGAGCTGCTCCCGATAGAGGGCCGCCTCGTCGACGAGTTCCTCGGGGATCGGCGACTCCGTCACCTTTGTGAGGGCCGCGCCACCGGCGAGCGCTTCGTCCTTGGGCGGGA
The DNA here is from genome assembly GCA_945870505.1 of Candidatus Kuenenia stuttgartensis. GTDB lineage: Bacteria > Planctomycetota > Planctomycetia > Pirellulales > UBA1268 > QWPN01. Next base: position 1,883 of record CAMBSN010000067.1, read on the forward strand.
ACGTGAGCAGCTTCATCTCCACGAGGTCGACGATCCCGCGGAATGGATCCTTCACGTGCGGCGGCCCGAGGCCCTGCGGCAGGTGGAGAATGAGCGGCTTCGCTCCGAGCCGCTTCTCGATCTGGCCGACGGTGCCGAAGAAGTCGGCTCCCTCGCGGTCGAGCTTGTTGACGAGCGCGAGCCGCGGCACGCCGTACTTATCAGCCTGCCGCCAGACCGTCTCGCTCTGAGCCTCCACGCCCTCACGCGCGGAAAACACGACGACCGCCCCGTCGAGCACGCGAAGGCTCCGCTCCACCTCAGCTGTGAAGTCGACGTGGCCGGGCGTATCGATGAGGTTCACCGTCACGTTTCGCCACTGAAACGACACGGCCGCCGAGTAGATCGTAATCCCTCGCTCCTGCTCCTCGGGATCGAAGTCGGTGATCGTGGTTCCCCGATCAACCTCGCCGAGCCGGTGGCTCGTCTTCGTGAAGAAGAGCATCCGCTCGGTGAGCGTGGTCTTCCCTGCGTCGATGTGAGCGACGATGCCGATGTTGCGGATGTTTTCGAGGGTGCGTGCCATTCAAATAAGGTGCCAGCCACCAAAACTGGGGGAACTGCAGCGACGGTGCTTATCCAGATTGCCCATATTTGGTGGCTGGCACCTTTTTCCCTTTTTCCTTTTACATCTTCTCGACGGTGCCGATGCCGAGAAGGTCGAGGCCGCGGCGGAGGACGCGGCCGGTCAGGTCGCAGAGCGCCAGGCGACTCTCCCGCTCCGCCCCATCGGCCTTGAGGACGGAGAGCGAATCGTAAAACGTCGAGTAGCAGCCGGCCAGGTCGTAGAGCCAGGCGGTGAGGACGTTCGGCCGCGAGTCGGTCTCGACGTCCTCGAGGGCCTCACCGAAGCGGAGTAACTCCAGCGACAGGGCCCGCTCCTTCGGGTCTGCCAGCAGCACGCCGTCGCAGCGTCGGCGCACCTCCTCGCGGTCGAGGCCGCCCCGGGAAAAAATCCCCTCCACCCGGGCCACGGCATACTGCATGTAGGCCGCCGTATTGCCGGTGAGCTGCAGCATCTTGTCGAAGCTGAAAACGTAGTCGGTGGTGCGATTCTGCGAGAGGTCGGCGTATTTGATCGCCCCGATGCCGACCGTCTCGGCGACGTGGCGGCGATCCTCGTCGCTCATGCCGGCGCGGCCCTCGTCGCCGCTGCCCACGACGGCCGCGGCCCGCTCCACACCCTCGTCGAGCAGGGCCTCGAGGCCCACCATGTCGCCCGCCCGCGTCTTGAATGGCCGGCCATCCTCGCCGAGCACCGTGCCGAAACCGATGTGCACGAGATCGACGCCCTCGATCCCCGTGATTCCCCAGCGCCGGGCCGCCTCGAAGACCTGCTCGAAGTGCTCGCTCTGCCGGTGGTCCACCACGTAGAGAATCCGGTCGGGCTTCCAGTGCTCCAGCCGCCACCGGATCGTGGCCAGGTCGGTCGTCGCGTAGAGAAACGCCCCGTCGGCCTTGCGGATGAGCAGCGGCGGTGCGTCGTCGCCGCGCAGAAACACTCCGATCGCCCCCCTGCTCTCCCGCGCAAGGCCTTTCGCGGCAAGATCGTCCACCGTCGCGGCCAGCATCGGCTGAAAGAAACTTTCGCCGAGCGTGTGGTCGAAGGTGACGTGCAGCCGCGCGTAGATGCGGTCGATCTCGCCGCGACACACCGGCATGAACTGGCTCCAGAGGGCACGGTTCTCCGAATCGCCCTCGTGGAGTCTGGCCGTCTCCGCCAAGACTTCTCGCCCAGCATCGGGATGCTTTGCGGCCAGGGCTGCGGCGACGGGATCGGTGGCGAGTTCCTCCGGCTTCGCGTCGGCCACCTTGCGCACGAGCCGATAGAGCCGGCCGAGCTCCGCGGTGGGGTCGGCCGCGAAGGCCGCGTCGTCGCGGCAGTGCTTCCATCCCCAGAGGATCATCCCGAACTGCGTGCCCCAGTCGCCGAGGTGGTTGTCGGTGATCACGTGGTGGCCGCGAAACCGCAGGATCCGCGCCAGTGCGTCGCCGATCACCGTCGAGCGGATGTGCCCCACGTGCATCGGCTTGGCCACGTTCGGCGAACTGAAGTCGACGACCACGGTCAGCGGCTTCTCGACCGCTGCCACGCCGAGCCGGTCGTCGGCCACGGCGCGGGCCAGCGCAGCCGCCAACGCCTCGTCCTTCACGCGCACGTTGATGAACCCAGGCCCCACAGGATCGCCAGGAGGCTCGAAGAGGTCGGCGTAGCCGGGCGCCGCCTCCAGCCGTCTGATGATCTCGACGGCCACGTCGCGGGGCTTCTTGCCGGCCTTCTTCGCCAGCGCCATCGCCATCGTGCCGGAGTAGTCGCCGAACTTGGCGTCGGCCGTTTCGCGGACCTGCTCCACGAGCCCCGGGAGTTCGTCGGCCTGGATCGCCGCGACACCGTCTCGGGAACACGCCTCGAGGGCAACCCGAAACGCCTGCCGCAGGGCCGACCGGAGGTTGACCCGGCCGGCTGCACCACCCGCGCTGCTCATCGGGAGCCGGCCCCGGCAGAGGGTACGGTCACCCGCGCGGCATCGCTCCAGAGATGCTCGATGTCCCAGTACAACCGGGCTTCAGCATCGAAGAGATGCACCATCACATCGCCGTAGTCGAGGACGATCCAGCGGCCTTCCTCGTAGCCCTCGGCTCCGCGCTTCTTGTCGTTGTGCTCCTTCTTGAGCACTGCCTCGATCTCGTCGGCCATCGCGTGGAGCTGCCGCCGGCTCGAGCCCGTCGCGATCACGAAGTAATCGAAGACGGGCGTGATCTCCCGCAGATCGAGGACGCGAACGTCCGTTCCTCGCGTCTCCTCGGCCACCCGCGCAGCGGCGAGGGCCAGGATGCGGGCGCGGTCGGTCGCAGAGTCCTTGCGGGAAGTCATGAAAGGGATTGTAGCCTTCCGGCCGCGAGTGCGATCCCGTGCAGCACGAGGTCCGGGATTTCGGTCGCCCCGGGCACGGTATCGCGGACGATGCCACGGGAGCCACCGGTGAGAAAGACCTGCGGCGTACCGCCGAGGAACGCCTCGGCCTCGGCCACGAGCCGGGCCACCGCTCCTCGCATTCCGAAGCCAATGCCGGCCGCGATCGCCTGCTGCGTGTTCCGCCCCGGCATCGCCGGAAGGGCACCACTGTCGAGGTCGGCCACGGCCGGCAGTCGGCTGGTTCCATCGGCGAGCGCCCGGGCGAGAAGGCCGGGGCCGGGCAGGATCGCACCGCCGAGGAAGCGGCCGTCCGCCGACACGAGGTCAACGGTGGTCGCCGTGCCGCAATCGACCACCACCGCCGGGCGATCTGCGTCCTTGGCCACTGCGACCGCCGCCGCCGCCGCCACGCGATCGATCCCGACGCGGCTCGGCTCGTCCACCTCAACCGCAATCGGCAGGTGCTCCCGCGCGATCCGGTGCTGGCGAATCGTGCGATGGCCCGTGGCCGCCACCTCGGCGATCGCCGCCTCCAGCCCGACCGCCGCCCGATCGTGCACGCTGGCCACGAGCACGAGCGCCGCGCCGGCCGCCGCGCGGTCGAGCCACTGCTGCAGATTCGTAGGCCTGAACTCATGGCTGAGGAGGTCCTGGCGGAGCGCCACCTCGGGCAGCCGCGTCGCCGTGATGCCAGCCCCGACCACGGCCAACTTGATCCGTGTGTTGCCGACGTCGGCCACGACGACCGTCTCGTCCGCAGCCCTCATGCCGGTTCCTTCCGCCGGTCGAGTTCCGCCACCACGGCCCGCAGGAGCGCGTCGAGCCCCTGCCCGGTCACGGCGCTGAGGCCGATCACCTCGCGACCGATCGCTCGGGCAAAGTCCGCCCGGATCTCGGCGGCCCCCGGCAGCTCTCCCTTGCTCATCACTACGATCTCCGGCCGTTCGCCGAGCGACGCGTCGTGGAGCGAGAGTTCCTCGCGGATCGCCCGGTAGTTGGCCAGCGGGTCGCTGCCGTCCATGGGCATCGGCTCGACCACGTGCACGATGAGGCCCGCCCGCTCCACGTGGCGGAGGAACTCATGGCCGAGGCCGACGCCTGCGTGGGCCCCCTCGATCAGCCCTGGCAGATCGGCGAGCACGAAACTCCGATCCCGCGACACGTCGACGATGCCGAGGATCGGCGTCTTCGTGGTGAAGGCGTAGTCGGCGATCTCGGGCCGGGCTCGGGAGAGTCGTGAGAGCAGCGTGCTCTTGCCGGCGTTCGGCTTGCCGACGAGCCCTACGTCGGCGATCACTTTGAGCTCCAGCTGCAGCCGGCGAACTTCCCCCTTCACGCCCGGCGTGGTCTGCCGGGGTGCGCGGTTGGTCGACGACTTGAAGTGCATGTTGCCCCAGCCGCCCGGTCCCCCCTTGGCGGCCACGATCCAGTCGCCCGGCGTGGCGAGATCCTTGAGGACCAGGCCCGTCGACTCGTCCACCACCATCGTGCCGGGGGGCACGAGCAGCACGAGGTCTTGCGCCTTTCGGCCCTGGCAGTTGGCCGAGCCACCAGACTCTCCGTGGGCCGCCCGCCACTGCTTGCGATGGGCGAGCGCGGCAAGTGAATCCACGCCCGGCTGCGCTTTGAGGATCACACTGCCGCCGTCGCCTCCGTCGCCGCCATCAGGGCCGCCCAATGGGACGTACTTCTCGCGACGGAAGCTGCACATGCCCTGGCCACCGTTCCCAGCGGCCACTTCGATCTGCACGCGGTCGACGAACACACCGGCACCTTGAGAGAGTCACCGGGTTCGCTGATCACTCGGTCAGGCCGAGGGGCCCGACACCACGTTCACGCGGCGGCCTTCGCGGTCGAACATTACCACGCCGTCGGTGAGTGCGAAGAGCGTGTAGTCGGTGCCCAAACCCACGTTCCTGCCGGCATGGAACTTCGTTCCCACCTGACGGACGAGGATGTTTCCGGCCCGGACGGCCTCGCCACCAAACTTCTTCACGCCGCGGCGCTGTGCGTTGGAGTCGCGACCGTTGCGGCTAGAACCCTGACCCTTCTTGTGTGCCATCGACGTTGAATCCTTGTGACGTTGATCCTGGTGACGTTAATCCCGGTGACGCTGATCTTGGTGGAGCGGTCGTGTGTGTTCGCCGTGTCACCCGCTGCGGAAGGCCGCGCGGGCGGGTCACGGAGTCTACACCCGAGTTCGGCCTCAGGGCAGGCCAGCTGTGGTTTCCCCAGAAAAACTGGGCCGAAAGGGGCTCAGAGCCCCGCGGCGTCGGTCTCGTAGCGGAACACCCAGGCGTGGTCCACGCCCTCCTCCTTGGCCACCGCCGTCGCGTACAGCCCGGGTCCGCGCGGGCCGAACAGTCCCTGAAGCACGAGGTCGGCGACCGCACGGTCGCGGGATTCGTCGCCGAGTGCCTCGATTCGGCCGCGACGGGCATCGGCCACGGGGAGGCTCTCGAGAATCCGCTTTCGATCCTGCTCGGAGAGTCCATTGAACGCGGGACGGGCGGCGTCGAGCGCCGCCCGCGCGTCGCCGCCCGCGATGGCGATCGGGTTCGCATCGATCGCGCGAAGCGTTGCCAGGCCACGGGCCTTGGCCACCGCGTCGGTCAGCCAGGGAATGCGCCTGCCCGCCGCGCCGAAGATCTCGGTGGCGGCGGCCCGCTGGGCAGCCATATCTGGCTTGGATTCGAGCATCCTGACGATCGTGGCCAAGGAAGCCAGCGGTTCCCGGGCGATCCCCTGCGGCGTCAGTCCGATCGCGGCGAGCGCCGCCTGGCGACGGGCCTCCTGCGTCGGATCCACGGGTCCAGCCGCCGCCGCGACGAGTTCTTCGATCGACGCCACGCCGAGGTCGCCGAAGACCAGCCGAAGCATCGCGATCGGATCTCGTGCCGCGTCGACCGCCGCGGCCTTCTTCAAAACCAGCTCGAGCGGAATGAGGCTCGCGGCCGCTCCGCCCCCCTCGGGCTCGAGCAGGTCGGTCCAGGAAAGTCCGAGAGCGTCGAGTCCCGCCACCGGTTGTGCCTTCGCATACCGCGGCCAGCCCACGGCCGAGAGTAGTCGGCCGCCGAGGGCCATCCGCTCGAACATGCCGGCGAACCCGATCCCCATCTCTTTGTCGGTGATCGTGCGGTCATCCCCCGGCCGCCAGAAGTCGAGCCGCAGGCTCTCGAGCGTCTCCTCGATGTGAGCCCCAGGTGGATCGGCCGGCTTGATCACCGAACCGGGCCGCTGTCGCCAGCGGATGGCATTGGTGAGCCCGCGGACGTAGATCGAGAAAAAGTCGATCCGGGGATCGATGTCCTCCCAGATGGCGACCCCCCACCGCTCCTCGCCCGGTTGCAAGTCCGTCGCCGACATTTCCACGCTGTCGAGAAATCGGCGGTTCGGATCTTCCCGCATCCGGATCGCGTTCATAGCCGACGGCACGAGGCGGTCGAGATAGCCGCGGTACGACGAGAGCCCCTCGCCATCCTCGACGGGTTCGAGGCTCTCCAGCACAAAGTGCGGGAGAAAGCGGATCGGAGTCTCGTAGGCCTCCGTCCGCCGCGCGACCTTCTCGGCCGCGCCGTCAGCCGGTGCAGTCACGAGCCGCCGGCCACCGACATTCTTGACGCGGTAGACGAGATACCAGATCCGCTTCCGTTGCATCTTCAAGTCGGCTGCGGGAACGTCGACGTCGAGCATCCGCGGCGGCTTGAAGGCGAACTCCAGGCACCAGATGTCGCGAGGGTATTCGCGGCCGCGACCCCGCTCCACGAACGTGCTGTTGGCCGGGGCCATCTGCGGCGTCCACGCCAGGTCCGCCTGCCCCTGCGTAATCTCGACGATGTCGGCCCGCTGCAGGGCGTCGTCGGTGGTCTTGTCGGCGGGGATGACGGTCAACGCACCGGGCGCCAGGCGGCGAAACCCCGCAGGGTCCGCGGCTCCCGTTGCCCGCGAGGGGACCACGACCGCGAGGACAAGCATCGCCACGATCGCGACCCGTGCCCGAAGCGTGTCGGAGCGGCGTGTGGCCGTCGAATCACTGGACAACAACGCCGCGATCCTTGCCATAAAACCCGCCAAAAGTCTTCGGGACGTTCCTCGAGCGCAAGCATAATGAACATCGGCAGGTCCCACGCAAAAGCCCATGGAACGAGGGGCTTTGGGCGTTTCTTGCCCGCACATCTCGCCCAGACCACACTATCCGCACGGTCTGCCGCAGCCTGGAACGCAGCCTGGAAAACTGTCGTGGGGAGGTCGGTCGATCCGACAGACAGAATGTCCTCGACCCCGCTCCGCCTCCAATGCTCTCCAAGAATCCCCTTCATCCACCCCGCTGCTTCACGGCCGAGACTCCGGCTTCGACCCGCATGGCAGGGCGACCCAAGGCGTCATTCGTTTCGGCCGAGGACTTCGACCAAACCGGAATCCTCACCGGGGTCGATCCCTGCGAGTCCCGATACTGGTGGCTGACCGAACTCCACGAGCCGACAACGGCACAGGGACTCGCTCGGCCAACCGGCGGGGCGTCGCCGAGTGCCGACTGACGCCTCAGGCGACGCGGCGAATGAGGCCGGTCGCCACGGCCCGATCGACTTCGCCCGAGAGCGCGGCGTAGTCCTCGGCACCGTTGGAGTCTGGGGCATAGTCGAAGATTGACTGCCCGAAGCTCGGTGCCTCCGCCAGACGGATGTTGCGGCGGATCCGCGTCTGGAAGAGCCGCGCGTCGCGCCACGCTTGATGGGCTGCACCGCTCCCGCCCGTGCCGCCGAGAAACGACTCGACGTCTCGGCCGATCTCACCCGCGAGCCGAGTCGACGCCTCATACATGCAGAGCACCACGCCGAGCAGCCGCAACCCGGGGTTCACGTGGTCGGCGACCAGTTCGATCGTCTCGAGGAGTTTGCTGAAGCCGTGGAGCGCCAGGAAGTGCGGCTGCAGCGGCAGCAGCACCTCTCCCACCGCAGCCATCGCGTTGAGCGATAGCAGGCCGAGCGAGGGCGGGCAGTCGACGATCACGTAGTCGAACCGTCCTGCCTGCGGATCATCCGCACCGCTCTCTGCCCGACACCGCGGATCGGCCGCCAGACGCTGGCGGAGGATCGACTCGCGGCCGTGGGTCCCGGCAAGCGCCAGCTCGACGGCCGAAAGGTCGATATGGGCCGGCACCACGCTCAGCGTGTCGGTCACGGGCACACAGGCTGCCGCCAGGGGCTGACCGGCCGTGAGCACATCAAACGCGGTCGGGCCGTCGGCTCCCGGCACGACTCCGACATGCAGCGTCGCATGCGCCTGCGGATCGAGGTCGATCAGGCAGACGTTCCGGCCGGCGCGCGACAGCGCCACGGCGAGGTTCACCGACGTGGTGGTCTTGCCGACTCCACCCTTCTGGTTCGCCACGGCGATGGCACGCATGCTGAATCGTCCTCGAAGCCTGCTGGGCAGTCGGGGAGGATAGGACCGGCCCGGCGGGCTCGAAAGACCGATTTTAGGGCCCTGTTTCAGCCGTTCATGGGCGGGACACGGGCCCTGCGAGCGTAGCAGTCATCCACTCCTTCAGCCCAAGCCCCAGCCTCCCGAGGCTGACGCTCCCAGGTCGTCCGACGACCGTGACCGCACCGTCAACCTCGAGATCGAAGGCGAGCACGGCCGTCGGTCGCGATGCCTCGGTGGCAAAAAAGGCCAAGGCCACATCCCAAGACTCGGTCGGCCGCCGCCCGGCGGCCACAGCCGACCAGGCGTAATTGGAGTCCTCCACGAGGCCATGCCGCAGGTGCACAAGCCCGGGTGCCTTCGACACGTCCGCACGGGAAACGGCGAGAAACCGACCGGCGTCCCCGGTGGGGCTCAACCTCCAGGCCTCCACCCGCGGCGCCGTCTGGATGGCGGTCGCGATGTCGGGCCCGAAAAACGCCAGGCAGCGCTTCGTCTGCGTCCACTGGAACCAGACCGCGAACGAGGCGAGCCCGATCGCCATGGCAAGAATCCCGGCCACGAGCCAGGTGCCTGGGATCGAGGAACCCGACTGGCCGCGATCCGCGTCTGCCTTCAACAGTTGCATGGCACTCGCCCCGTGTTCTTCCAGCCGGTGCCGGCGCGGAACCGCCGGTTCCTCCCAAACGCCACCGTCGGGCACTGTATACTCATTGCTTCTTCCGGCTGCTCGCGGAAAGCGGCCTTCGACCGCATCGGAGCCCCTGGCATGGCAAACTCGTTCGATCCTTATCGTGAAGCCCTGGTGGTCGAAAACCACACGATCTGGCCGGCCCACTGCGAAGACTGGTCCGCCGCCGACAAGGCCCGGGTGGATCGACTCCTGCATGCAAGCCCGCAGGACGCGGCCGAACTCGACTACACACGTCAGCACACCGGCTTCGCTCGGGTCATCATGGTGACGCAGGCCGATCTCGACCGCGTGAGCGTTGCCTGACCGTGAACGCCATCCGACTCCACCTCCCGGGGGGAGACTCTGGGCCTGCCGCGGACCGCTCCTACGACATCGTCTGCGGCCGAGGACTCCTCGATTCCATGGGCGAAAGGCTCCGGGCCGTCGGAGTGTGCCGGGCGGTCGTGATCGCCGATGCCGCCGTTGGGGGCACCCACGCCGACCGTGTGGTCCGCGGGCTTCATGCCGCAGGAGTTGATGCCCCGGCGCTCACTGTGCCATCGGGCGAGTCCTCGAAGTGCCTGGCCGAGGCGGGCCGCCTCTGGGACGCGTTCGCTGACATGGCCGTCGATCGCCGCACCCACGTGGTTGCCGTCGGGGGCGGTGTGACGGGCGATCTCGCCGGATTCGTGGCGGCGACGTTCGCCCGCGGGCTTCCGGTCTGGCACGTGCCGACGACGCTTGTGGCTCAGGTCGATAGCGCCATCGGCGGCAAGACCGGGATCAACCTCCACGGCGGCAAGAATCTGGTTGGCGTGTTCTGGCAGCCTGCCGGCGTCGTTGCCGACATCGACACGCTCGCGACGCTGCCCAATCGGGAGTTTGTGAGCGGCCTCGCCGAAGTGGTGAAGTACGGGATGATCCTCGACCCCGATTTCTTCGTCTGGCTTGAGAAAAACGCCGCTTTTCTGGTCCAGCGGGAGCCGCGGGCGCTGGCCCACGCCGTATTCCGATCGGCCGCGATCAAGGCCCGGGTGGTTGAGCAGGACGAGCGGGAGACGACGGGCCTGCGGGCGGCCCTCAACTATGGGCACACGTTTGCCCACGCCTATGAAACGGTTGCGGGCTACGGCACGCTGCTGCACGGTGAGGCGGTGGCGATCGGCATGGCCCAGGCCGCCCGCCTCGCGGCTCGAATCGGTCGAGTTTCGAGCGAGATCGTCGCCCGTCAGGATCAGCTTCTGAAGTCCATGGGCTTGCCTGTCGAGCCCGCCGGTTCACTCCGGGAGGCGTCCCCGCTGATGGCGGTCATGGCCCGCGACAAGAAGACGGTCAATGGACGGCTTCGGTTCGTGCTGCCGTCGAAGATCGGCCAGGTCGATCTCGTCGAGGGCATCGACGAAAACCTGGTCCGGGCGGTGCTGGAAGCGTAGCCCCAGGCTCCGTAAACCCTCTGGCAGCCGTCGCTTGCGCACCCCAGCCAGACCCTCTCTCTGGCTCATCTTCGCAAAAAATACTCCCTGAGGGGGGTGGAGCGATTTGCCCCACCCCCTGGGGCAAATCGCCCCAGCGCCTGGAGCGAATCGCTCCACCCCCCTCGCCTCAAGGATCGTGCGAAAGTTGGTAGCACCAACGAAAAACAACGTTTCTGGCCGAGAAACATGGTTTTTCATTTTTTTGAGAAGAAGCGCCGCAATTGGCACGACACGTGCATGTTCTTTTTGACAGTGGCGTGAATCGCTCCACGACGGCCAGGGCTGCCAACCGGCATCCGGCAGGGTCGTGAGGAGGTCCTCGCCAAGCGTTTGAAGTCGGTGCACTCCATTTGGAAGGAGACAACTCATGAACCATGTCCATGTGGTCGGGTCAGCCCGATCGGTCGGTGCATGCTGGGCACTCACGCAAGCAGACGTCCTGCTGTGTGCCCTCCCCATCGCCTTGTTTTTGTCGATCGTGTCGTTGGTGTGACCTCAACACCTCATTTGTTTCAGTTCGAAACCCCATGCAGAAAAGAAGTCACCAATGATCTCCCCCCTGTCGTCGTCCCGTTCTCGTTCAGCCCGCGTCGCGTCCTCGCTGCTCGCGAGTTGCGTGATGGCGGTGATCGCGGTAATCGCTGTCGTGGCCGGCTAGCTCCGATCGATCGTGGCGGCTCGGTCTTGGTGCTCTTGGATCTCGTCTCCCCTCACACAATCCTTCGCTCTTCCTTTTCAGGTGCAGTCATGCGTTCGCTCTTCAAGTCCTTTCTTCGCAACTCGTGCTCGACAGTCGCCGTCCTTGGCATCGCTGCTGGCAGTGCGAGTGCTGGTGATGTGTCGCCGTCGTTCACTGGTGACAGCGTCGTCGGCGACCTGGCCCAAATGAACGACCTCGAACCCTTGGCTGAGATCGCTGCCATGCAGCGGCACGAGCAGTCGGCGATCCCGACGTACGCCAGGGCTACGAGCGCTTCCGCCGACACGCACCTCCGAGCCTCAGTACCGGCGGCCAATCGTTCACAGTCGCTCTTCGTGGGCGGCGATGTGTTCGCCAACTCGGCTGCGGTACTCCCGCTCCTTGTGGGCGACATGGGGCCGGCTGTCAGCCCGGTGTCTCGTCCAATGTCGGGCCGGCTCGTTGGTGCTCGCCCGTCGCTCCCCCTCACTCGCCTACCGCTGGTAAAGCGGTCTGCTGAGTAGTCACTTCCGATCATCCTGCGTCACGTTCAATCCTGGCTATCGTTCCGCACAACCGACTCAATCAAAAGGGCAAACGATCATGGAACTTCACAAAGCCTTCGAATCGCTCCGTTCTGCCGGCATCAACGAAATCGTGATCGTTGACGCCACCTGCGAACGCTACGGCGACTTCGTCCAGGCGGCCCAGTCTGGCGAGGTGGGCGTCCACTTCTGCGTTGACGGCCGCTCGGCAGTTCGGCTCTCCCGCCGGTTCCGTGCCGACGCGTGGCTGGTGGCGTCGGAACTGCCCGACATGTCGGGTTTTGACCTCCTTGACATGCTGTCGCCCCACGTGATGCAGGGTGATGTCGATCCGCTCCTGTCGGGCTCACGGATCTCGCTCGACCGCGTCGGCCACGGCATGCGGTCTGGCATCTTCATCGTGTCTGATACCTATCGCCTCGAGGATGAGCAGCGGGCCCTGGCGTCTGGCGTGGCCGGCTACCTCGTCCGCCCGATCACGCTGGACGTGATTCGCGCCTCGCGGATGCCGATCGAAATCGCTACCGACGCCAGCGTCTGCTGAGTTGTTTGCGTCCTTCACGTTGATCTGAAACCACCATACGTTCCTGTTCGTTACGCACGGAGTCGCGTTCATGAGCCCTGCAGCCCCCTTCGACGCCCATGCCGGCAATGTTCCGAGCGTCGTGGTCGTAGACCCGCAGTTCAATGCCTACGCGACCCTCGCGGCCAGCGCCCGGCTCGGCAATCTGCAACTCCACCTCCGATCGGCCGGCGCCGATGCCATTCGGCTCAGCCGTCGGATTGATGTTGATGCCTGGATCGTGGCGGCGGAACTCGACGACATGTCGGGGCAGGACTTGGTGGAACTGCTCAAGGGCGAAGCCAGCGAAGCTCCGATTGCGATGGTGGTGGACGCCGCGCGTGGCCGCCGAAATGCGGTTGACACCGTGGCGGCAACCGAGGCCGGCGCCGACACGACCCTCTTCCATCCGATCAGCCTGGCTGACCTCGAGCGTCTGCTCGGCCTTCCCTCCGAGGAACGTGCCCGCGAGTTTGGCTCGAGCGGCCTGAAGTCTTTCGTCACGCTGCCGGTGGGTATTGGCGCAGCCGTGATTGCGATCGCCGTGTTGATGATCGGCTGAGAAGTCCCTCCATCCACAGCCGCTTCGCAGGCCGGACACGCGCCAGGCTTTCAAAGGAACTGCTCCATGCGACGGTTGGTCGCGTTGGCGATGCTGGCCGCATGCGTGATGGCCGCGGATTCGGCATTTGCCCAAAACGACTGGCAGTTTCCCGATCCGTATTTCGGGGCGATCGAGTTCGATATCGCGAAGCCCTCAGGACAGCGGCCTCGGCGCGTTGAGCCGGCCCCGATGCCGCGTCCCAAGACCACGCGGCAAAGGCCGTTTCGGTCCCGACAGCGGTGGTCATCGCAGGGCACGCGGCCCTGAGCAGCTACGTTTGCTGGAGTGCACGTGTCGCAGGATCGAGATCGTCGATCCTGACGAGGCCCGGCTCACTGGCTTCAGACAAGGTTCTCGCGCGTTGACGAGGCTCGGGGCTGCCCATGCCCCTGGCTGCTTCACCCGTAGCACAGGTTTTCAACCTGTGTGCCTTCCCAGTTCGCGGCGGGCTCGCATGTGATTCTCGCGCGGCCGCCGTCCAAGCCCAACGCCGTGAGGCGTGGGGCGAACCACCACAAGATGCGGCGTCCAGCGTGATTCGCCCGCGGCCTCACGGCCGGTCGGCTTTCACGTGCCGAGCACTCGAGCACCGGGATCACGTGTGAACCGTACAAGGGCCCCGGCTCACCAGCGTCCTTCGACGGCGAGGCCCCCGAGATCGGCCATCGGCAGCGGCACGACGCGAACTTCCATTCCTGCGAAGTGCGTCTCGGTCATGCTCACGGCTCGCGAACTCGCCCAGGCGAGATACCAGCCGAGAAAAATCTGCGACGGATAGTGGGCGTTGTCGGTCATCCGCGAGAAGCCGACGAACGTGGAGCAGACATAGAGCGTGCCCTTGAGCAGCGGGCTCTCGACCATGTCGGCGGCAGCCAGAAACGGAACCGCGCCGACGAAGGTGTGGCCACTGACGCCATTGTTGTCGTTGAAGAACTGCCAGTCGCTGCCATTGCCGTCAGATGGCCGTCCGGCACCCGTGGCGAGTTGCAGGACGTAGAGCGGCGGGGCTCCCACGACGAACATCCGCAGCGATCGCGCCCCCCACTCGCCCACCACGTCGCCGAACGGATTGCCCTCGAAGACGACGCCCGTGGCCGCGGCCGCACCGAAGATCGGCAAGAGGTATCGCCCCTCCCCGAGATCCTTACAGCCTGAAAAAAAGGTGCCAACGCCCGTTGGCTCCACGCCGGTCTGCCAGGCCGTCTGCATCGTGTCGTCGAAGCCGGTGTTGGCCATGATGGCCCCCGCCCCGAACGCGGCCGAGAGGCAGACGAGGCCCTCGCAGTCGTAAAAGTTACGGTAATCGTTCGCGATCTTGTGGCCCGCCCGCGAAAGCCGCGGGAACCGGCTCCGCGACCAGGGAAGTTCGGGGGGCAACGGGGCCAGAATCTCCTCCCGCTCAAGCGGCGGCAGCGAATAGATCGCGTCGGCCGAATCGGCCACCGGCGTGAGCTGAGCGGCGAGTCGCAGGCTGACGTCCTCGGTCTGGGGCTCTGCCTGCCAGTCACCGACGAGTTCGATACCCCCACCGCCGGCAGCCTGCCCGGAAAGCGCCTGCGTCTGTACGACCGCGGTGACCCAGGCACCGCCTACCGCGGGTGCCACACGAACGACAGCTCGCTGTCGCTGCGGTGGCCACGACGCGAGAGCGTTACCGGATGGCTCGACCCACGCCGACTCGATCAGCCCCTCGCGGCCCGTGGCGAAGTCGGGCTCGACGGCCCGTGCGATCGGCCAGTCCGCAGCCACGCTCGCCACCGTCCGCCGCCAGAGATCCGCGCCATCCGAGGATGGCAGATGAACACCTGCATCACTCGCGTGGCAGACAGTGAACGCGACCGCTGCGAGCCCCGCGCAGGTCCAGAGGAACCGGGGCGGGTTTCGGATTGCCGGCACGGCGGGTGGCAGATTCCGTGAAAAATCCATGAATGCCGCGGACTCTCCCAGCAGAGCAACCTGAGGGCAAGCCGGTTTTCCCGGAACGCGTGCGACTCGCACACGGCGCGAGAGCCACGCCAGGATGGGGGGGCTCGAGGATCTCCGGCGGGTAGTCCGGGGCTCCCCGACCTGCCCACTTTTCCTAAAACGACCGATTTTTTGACTGCATCGTCAACAGGACGTAGGTTCGCTTGACCATTGGGCTGTGA
>CAMBSN010000068.1 GCA_945870505.1 Candidatus Kuenenia stuttgartensis
GGAAAACATTTGCACCGTCTACGACCTCTGGGCCACGGTGCTCCATCTGCTCGGCGTCGACCACGAGGAACTGACCTACCGCTACAGCGGCCGCGACTACCGCCTCACCGACGTCCACGGCCATCCGATCCGCGAGATCATCGCCTGAGCGGCCCGCTCCTACGGCTCACACTGCCCCCGTCCAAGCCCAACGCCGTAAGGCGTGGGGCGAACCGCTACCAGACTCCGCATCCAGCGCAGTGCGCCCGCGGCCTCACGGCCGGTCGGTTCACTCTGCCCCCGTCCAAGCCCAACGCCGTAAGGCGTGGGGCGAACCGCTACCAGACTCCGCATCCAGCGCGGTGCGCCCGCGGCCTCACGGCCGGTCGGCTTAAACACCACCATCCCCGAATCGACCCGCACGGTCGTCAACCATTGGATGCTCCCGGTAGTATTCCACGATCCCCCTCACCATTCGTGATTCCCTCTTGGAGATTCGCCTAATGCCGGTGTCATTCCGCTTCGCCGTTCCGTACTCCGCCCGCGTGGGCATGTCAGCCCTCGTGATCGCTGCGTCAGTCGCCGCGAGTTCGCTGTCGCTGCCAAGTCGTTCAGCGCGTGCCGCCGACAGCAAAAACCCCGTCTACACCGATCCGGCGAAGGTTGATCGCGACTACGCCATCCAAGGTGAGTACGCCGGCAGCATCGACGTGAACGGCCAGCCGGCGCCGGTCGCTGCGCGGGTGATCGCGCTGGGCAACGGCACGTTTGACGTGGTGGCCTACCCGGGCGGCCTGCCCGGCCTTGGCTGGACGGGAACCGACCGCTTCAACGGCACCGCCGCTCGCAAGGGCGACGCCGCGGACGCCCCGGTGAAGATCGAGGGGACTGACTGGACCGGAAGCCCGCGAACGGGCGTGATCAAGGACGGTGCGATCGTGGTCTTCCACGACGACGGAACCGAGTGGACGCGGCTGCCGAAGAAACTGCGAACGAGCCCGACGCTCGGCCAGAAGCCGCCGGAGGGGGCGGTCGTGATCTTCGACGGCCCGGGACCGGTGAACGAGGCCGAGACCCTCGTGGACAGCCACGTCACGGACGACGGCCTGCTGATGCAGGGCGTGACCACGAAGGAAACCTTCGGCGACGCCGTCTGGCACATTGAGTTTCGCCTCCCCTACCAGCCATTCGATCGTGGTCAGAACCGCGGCAACAGCGGGGCCTACGTGCAGGGCTGCTACGAGGTGCAGATGCTCGACAGCTTTGGCCTGGAGGGGAAGGACAACGAGTGCGGCGGCCTCTATTCCATCGCGGCGCCGCTCGCCAATGCGGCCCTGCCCCCACTGGAGTGGCAGACCTACGACATCGACTTCACGGCGCCGAAGTTCGCCGACGGCAAGAAAGTGGAAAACGCCCGCATGACGGTGCGCCACAACGGGATCCTTGTGCAGGACGACGTCGAGGTGCCCGTGATCACGCCGGCGGGCCCGCAGCCCGAGGAACGCCCCCAGGGTCCGCTGCACCTCCAGGAACACGGCTGCCAGGTGCGATACCGCAACATCTGGGTGCGGCCCAAGTCGTGAGTGGGGACAGACATCTTCTGCTGCTTGGTCGAAGCCAGTCCTTCTGTGGGGGGCGCAGACATGCGTCGAAAAACGCGTTGCAAGAAAATAAAACCCCGCGTATAGTAAAGGTGTCTTAGTTTTCTCGCGGGGTGGGTGCCGAGGCACGCTTCAGGAGGTGCTGACATGAGCCGTCGATTGTCTGCCATGGGTTCATTTTTCGTTCGGCCGCCCGTTCGCGGCCGCGGCTTCACGCTGGTCGAGTTGCTGGTGGTGATCGCCATCATCGGCACGCTCATCGGCCTCCTCCTGCCGGCGGTTCAATCGGCCCGCGGCTCTGCCAGGCGGATGCAGTGCATGAACAACCTGCGGACCCTCGGCCAGGGCCTGCTGACCTATGAAAACTCCCGCAAGAATTTCCCTCCCGGCGCAACGTCGAACGGCCGTTCGAAGCCGCTGACGGGCGCCTATTCGTGGGGCGCGCTCATTCTGCCGTTCATCGAGGAGTCGGCGTTGTATTCCGGCCTCAATCCGACCTCGGGTGGCCCGGCCAAAGACGCCACGAATCAGCCGCTGCTCAGGACGGCCCTGAAGGCTTTCCGCTGCCCGGAAGACAGGGGACCGGAAACGTGGGACGTGTCCCAGACGGGCAACAACGGAGACTCTGGCGAGTACATCCTCAACGGTGGCCTCTCCAACTACGTCGCAGCGCACCGTGCCGTATCGGCGTTTGGGAGCGGCGTTTACACGTCCGGAACGGACCCCAAGGTTGGTGGCTTCTTCCTGGATTCTAAAACGAAGGTGAAGGACATCGCCGACGGCACGAGCAAGTCGATCGCCCTCAGCGAGCGGGTCTGGATGTATCCCGCCGGCTACATGCAGACGTCGGTGGGGATTTACGCCGGCAACTGGGCAGGGGCAGGTGGCGACGTCAGAGGTGACGCGAGCTGGGTTCAGCCGACGTCGTTTGCCCCGGCGCGGCCCATCAACGACCCCACCGCCAGCCGCACCCACCGCTCGTTGAGCAGCCTCCATCTCGGCGGTGGCGTGAATGCGGTGGCCTTTGATAGCTCGACAAGATTCATCTCCGATAACATCGACCACTTCATCAACCCAAGTGGCAACAAAGATCCGAATGATGCGGTGGATAGCGTGCTCGAATATCTGATTGCGATCAAAGACGGTAACTCGGTGAGTTTCCCGTAGTCGTCCCAGCCGCAGCGGGCTCAAAAACGCCCCGTGTCTCGGACGCCGCTCGCATGCGATCCTTCTGTCTTCGTCAGCTTTTCACCGCCTTCGCTTGCGCGATCGGTGTGATCGCCCCGACCGCCAGCCGGGCCGATGAGCCGGCGACACGACGGCCCAACATCGTGGTCATCCTCGCCGACGACCTCGGCTGGGGAAGCCTCGGCTGCTGCGGGGCAGAGGGTCTGAAGACCCCCAACATCGACCGGCTTGCCCGCGAAGGCCGCCGGTTCACGAGCGCCTACGCCCCCGGATCGGTCTGCTCGCCGACCCGCTATGGCCTGATGACCGGCCGCTACTACTGGCGGACCAGCGTGAAAGACGGCGAGGTGCTCCTCCCCAACGGCCCGCTGCACATCGAGCCCGATCGCCCCACGCTCGCCTCTCTCTGCAAGGGCCAGGGCTACCGCACCGCCGCGTTTGGAAAGTGGCATCTCGGCCTGCAGGAGGGCGTGGCGACCACCGACTGGAACCGCCCGCTCATGCCAGGCCCGCGGGCCCTTGGCTTCGACCACTTCTTTGGGCTGGCGGCGAATCCCAAC
Source organism: Candidatus Kuenenia stuttgartensis (assembly GCA_945870505.1). Taxonomy (GTDB): domain Bacteria; phylum Planctomycetota; class Planctomycetia; order Pirellulales; family UBA1268; genus QWPN01. Next base: position 3,329 of record CAMBSN010000068.1, read on the forward strand.
AACGGCCCCCACGGCTTCATCGAGAACGAAGAACTGCTGGGCCGCGTGCCCGGCAAGTCGGTCGTCGTCACCCCCGAAAGTACCACCGGGCTCGAGCAGCAGTTCGAGGTGGACCACATCATGGAAAACCTCACCGCAAAGGCCACCGGCTGGATCGAGGCCAACCGCGATGAGCCGTTCTTCGTCTACTTCGCCGCGAACGCCGTGCACGGGCCGATCGCCCCCAACCCGCGGTTCAACGCCAGCCGCTACGGCCCCTTCGGCGACTTCATCGAGGAGCTCGACTGGAGCGTGGGCCAACTGCTCGACACGCTCGATCGGCTCGGGATCGCCGACGACACGCTTGTCGTGTTCACCAGCGACAACGGCGGCATCGCCGATCCCGACAGCCGCAACGTCGCCGGCGCCATCGAGGCCGGCCTCGCTGTCAATGGACCGCTGCGGGCCGGCAAGCACAGCATCTACGAAGGGGGCTTCCGAGAGCCGTTCCTCGTCCGCTGGCCCGGCCACGTGCCGGCGGGAACCGTGAGCGAACAGGTGATCGGGCTGGTGGACGTGTTCGCCACGCTGGCCGACATCCTGGGCGTCGGCCGACCGCCGCGCGGCGCCGAAGACAGCGTCAGCGTGCTGCGGGCTTTCACGGAGGCCGAGCCAGGTCCGCCGGTCCGCGATCACGTGGTGATGCAGGGGGCCGACGCGACCTACGCCATGCGCATGGGCGACTGGAAGCTGATCGAGCGGGTCGGGGCTCCGCCGTTCGAGCCGCGGCCACGGAAGAAAGCTCCCAAGCACGCCCCCAACGCCCCGCGGCAGGATGAACTCTTCAACCTCCGCGACGATCCGAGCGAGCAGTTGAACCTGGCCGCCGATCATCCCGACCGGGTCAATGAGATGAAGCGGGTGCTTTCCGCTGTCCGCGACCGCGGTGTCACCCGCCCGCCAAACGTGCTCGTGATCCTCGCCGACGACCTCGGCTACGGCGAACTCGGCTGCCAGGGCTACACCCGCGACGTCCCCACGCCCCACATCGATTCCCTCGCAGCCAACGGCGTGCGGTTCACCAGTGGCTATGTCAGCGGGCCCTACTGCAGCCCCACGCGGGCGGGCCTGCTCACGGGCCGCTACCAGCAGCGGTTCGGGCACGAGTTCAACCCCGGCCCCGCCAGTCGCACGCCTCCCACGGTCGGGCTGCCCGTGTCGGAGCGAACGCTCGGCGACCGCTTCCAGGCCGCGGGCTACGCCACCGGCTGGTTTGGCAAGTCGCACCTCGGCTACGCCCCGCCCTTCCATCCCTGCCAACGGGGCTTTGGCGAGTTTTTCGGGTTCCTGGGCGGCAAGCACGACTTCCTCGACGCAACAGAAGATCCGACCAACCCGATCCTTCGCGGCACCACACCCGTGAGCCGGCTCGACTACACGACCGATGCGTTCGGCCGCGAGGCGGCCGAGTTCATCGGGCGAAACGCCGCGCAGCCCTGGCTCTGCTACCTGGCCTTCAACGCCGTCCACGCGCCGCTGCAGGCAACGCCCGAGCGGCTCGAACGGCTGGCCGCGATCGCCGACCCGAAGCGACGAACGTTCGCCGCGATGCTGGCGGCGATGGACGACGCCATCGGCACGGTGCTCGCCACGGTGCGGGAACGCGGACTCGAGAACGACACGCTCATCGTGTTCCTCAGCGACAACGGCGGCCCCACGCCGTCGATCACCTCCGGCAACGGCCCCCTCCGCGGCTTTAAGTCGCAGACGTGGGAGGGAGGGATTCGCGTGCCATTCCTGATGCAGTGGAAGGGGCGCATCCCCGCGGGCGGCGTCGAGGATCGGCCGGTGATCCAGCTCGACATCCTGCCCACGGCGCTGGCGGCCGCCGGCATTCCCCTGCCCGCCGATACCGCAATCGACGGCGTGAACCTTCTCCCCTACGTGACCGGTCAGAACGACCGCGATCCGCACGAGGCCCTCTACTGGAGGTTCGGCCCCCAGCTGGCGCTGCGGCAGGGCGACTGGAAGCTTGTGAAAGCCCCCGGTGGCGGCGTGGAGGGTGAACCTCGCGACGGCCGGGCCGACACCAGCGGGGCTGAGCTCTACAACCTCCGCGACGACATCGGCGAGACACGAAACCTGGCCGTTGAGCATCCAGACAAGGTTCGCGAACTTGTCGCCGCGTGGGAACGCATGGACGCCGGGATGATCGATCCCCTGTGGCTCGACGGTGCCGCCGAGAGAGGCACCGGATCACCATGACGGAATCGTCACACCACGATCGAGGACGCGCGTTCTACCCCCTAGCGACACTCCCCTCTCCCATACACCCTATGAAAATGCTCATGCCGCACAGGCGCGTTGATTCGCTGATCTCCCTGGCAGCCGTCCTGCAGACGATCGTCCTCGCCGCGGCGGCAGTCGCCGCCGACGTGGACTACTTCACCGACAACGGCTTCGATAACTCCGTAAGCAACCTCCAGCATCCCTGCGCCGAGCATGCCGATGGCAAAACCTTCGTCGCCTACCAGGGGCCGCACGAAGACCCATACGTCTGTGCCTACAACCACAAGACCGCCCGCTGGACCGGCCCCTTCAAGGCCGGCGTGAGCGCCCTGGGAGACGATCCCCAGCCGACCGACCGCAAGGAGGTGGACAACCACGGCCGGCCGGCGCTGCTCGTCGATCATGCCGGCTACGTGCACGTCGTGTTTGGGGGGCACGGCGGGTCGCCGCTGCTGGGCCGCAACGACTTCGGCACGCCCGGATCGGGGCGGCAGATGCACGCCGTCACGAAGCGGCCGGGCGACATCTCCGAATGGGAGATCCTCGACAACATCCCCCCGTTCGGCACCTACAGCCAGTTCGTGAAGATGGACGACGGCGACATCTACCTCTTCTACCGGCACGGATCGCACTGCAGCGACTGGGTCTATCAGAAGTCATCCGACAACTGCCGCACGTTTTCGCCGCCGGTCTCCGTCCTGAAGTTCAAGCCCCAGCGCGACGACCCCAACGTCCGCGACTCGTGGTACGCCTGGTTCAACCGCGGCAAGGGCGACTCGATCGTCTGCATGTACATCTACCACCCTTGCCTGGCGGTCGGCCACAACAAGCAGCGTTTGAACGTCTATCACATGAAGATGAACTGCGGCGACGGCACGTGGCAGAACGCCGCCGGCCGGGAGTTGCCCGTTCCGGTGACGAAAGAGGTAGCCGACGACCTCACGCTCATCCACAACTCCGGCACGACGAAGGTCAACCACGGCGTGTGCCACGTGGACGAGACGGGCGCTCCCCACATCTTCTACCGGCATTCGGCGGGGTCTGTGCGATACACCCGCTGGCTCGGCAACGCCTGGCAGGAGCCGACGGCCGTCTCGACGAAGCCCGGCACCCAGGACGGCGACATGGTCGTCGATTCGCCCACCTCGATTCGCCTCCTGCTCGAAGGCCCCCGCGACGGCGGCGGTGGCGAGGTCTGCTGGTGGAAGTCGGCCGACGGCGGCCTGACCTGGGAGAAAGACGCGGTCGTGATTTCCGCGGCCAACAAGGGCTACCACGTCAGTGCCTTCGTGCACGCGGCCTCCCCCGAGGCGCAGGTCATCGTGGAAGAGCATGACCCGTCCTCGACCGATCTCTATCGGCGGCTCTTCCTCTGGGGCGACAAGGGCTTCATCCGCCGGCCCGAGGCCGAGGCCCGCGTTGCCCACTCGCTTCCGAACAACGCCGACCTACGATTCAAGACGCCCCTCGGACCGCAGGGCACGGTGGCGTTTCGGCTGCGAACGACTAAGGCCTATCGCACCGGCCCGTCGGCACGGAAAGTCGCGTGCGAGTTGCTCGAACTCCCCGGCGTGGCCACATGCGATTTCGAACAATCGCCTACCGTCTGCTCGCTGCGGTGGCGGTGGGAAAAGTCGCTGGCCGCGGAGGGTCTTGAGGTCGAACTCCCGGCGCTGCCGGGGCCCGATGAGTACTTCGTGCAGTTCACCTGGGACGCACCGGCCGGCCGATTGACCGGCTACGTCAACGGCACCCCGCTCCGCGTGCCAGGCACCGCGTTGCCCCCGTGGCAGCCGGCTGAGGCCAAGGAAGCCCGGCTCGGCGCGGGGCCGATCGCCGTCTCGCTCGTCTCCACCGAGCCGCGGTATCTCGAACCGGCCGAGGCGCTGGAGCAGGTGCCAGCCGCTCTCCGCGGCAGGCACGCCGAACTCTTCGGCGTCGTCGAAAACCCGCCGGCTCCGCTCGACGTGGACGATCGGCTTGGCAGGGTGGTCTACGAGTCATCGCTTGCCGATGCCGCGGCGACCTCGGGCTGGCGGATGGAGGGGCCTGGTGTGGTCGCCTTCGACGATGGCTGGATGGTGATGTCGTCGCAGCGGCCCACCGGCCCCGAGGGCCATCTCGTCCACTGGTGCCCTGCCGAGGTGCCCGAGCGGTTCGTCGCCGACTGGGATATCCAGCTGCGGTCGCCGCAGGGGCTGTGTATTGTGTTCTTCGCCGCGGCGGGCCCACACGGGGAGGATATCTTCAGCCCTGGGCTACCGAAGCGGACGGGTGCCTTCACGCAGTACACCCGTGGCGCCATCGACTGCTACCACATCTCGTACGTCGCCAACACGCCCAACCAGCCCGGCCGCATCACCTCCAACATGCGGCGCAACGCCGGCTTCCACCTCGTGGCCAACGGGCCGCCCGGGGTCGCGCCCGGATCGCAGGACGTTCACGCTGTGCGGCTGATCAAAGACGGCGGCTACGTGCAGCTTCTGGTGGACAGCCGGGTCGTCATCAACTTCAAGGATGACGGCCGACAGTACGGGCCGGTTCTCGGGGGCGGTCGGATCGGCTTCCGGCAGATGCAGTGGACGACAGCCGGTTACCGCGGGCTTCACATCCGCAACCTCACCGCAGCCACGCCTACCGACCACGCCCAGGGCGCTGGTGTTGCCCCGGCGGGGCGGCTTTCCGACGCGGTACGCTGACCGTGGAATCGAAGTCGCCGTATGGTTATTCTTAGGGGGTAGTTTCCTTTATGGTGGTTTCGCACCCAGCGTGCCGCCCACCATTGCTGACACGACGCCCATGACGAGCACCAAAGCCAATCGGATCGAGTCGAAGCTGCTTCGCCGGATCAACGAGCGTCGCCTCTTGGAGGTAATCCAGCACAAGGGGCCGTTGTCGCGTGCGGCGCTCGCCCGCGTATCGGGACTGACCGCCCCAACGGTATCGAAGGCCGTCGATTCGCTGCTCACTCGAGGGTTTATCGAGGAGATCGACCCTCCGGAACAGCTGCTCGGACGGCCCGGTAAGCTGGTGCGGATGGCGGTCGAGTCCGCTGCCGTCATCGGCATCTCCATCGATACCCACGTCTGCTGCGTGGTATCCGCCGGACTTGACGGCGTTGTGACCGAGGACCGGACGAGGCGATTCGTCACTCCCACCGACTACGATGCCCTGATCGACGCCCTCGAGTCACGATGCCACGAACTGCTCGACGGCATCCCAGGCAAGGTGCATGGCATCGGCGTCTGCGCCCCGGGGCTCGTCAACGACCGGCTTGGTGAGATCGTCTTCTGCCCCAACCTCCATCTCCTCGACAAGCGAAATCCCGCCCGGGATCTGGAGGCGCGGCTGGCCGTGAAGGCCATTCTCTTCCAGGAGATCGATGGGCTCTGCCTCAGCGAGTCGATGTACGGTGTGGCCCGCTCACTCAACGACTTCGCCCTGCTCGACGTCAGCATCGGCTTGGGGATGGGCATGATGTGCTCCGGGCGTCTATTTGGCGGCCGCAGCGGCATGGCGGGCGAGCTGGGGCACATCACGGTCAACCCGACTGGGGTCCGCTGTGGCTGCGGAAACCACGGCTGCCTAGAGACGCTGGCCACCGACGCGGCGCTCGTGCGACTCATCTCGGAAAAAGACGGCATCTCCCGGTCCTTCAACGAGGTAGCCACGGCTCTCGACGAACGGCCTGCGGAGTACGAGCACGAAGTCAGCACGGCCAGCGAATATCTCGCGATCGCGATTGCCGCGGTGATCAACGTGTGCAACCCCACGATGCTCTTCGTCCACGGCACGCTGCTGGTGACCAACGAAGAGCGGTTCGCCCGGGTGCTCAAGCTGGTAAAGAATCGCACGCTCACCGCGTCGCTGGCTGAATGCACGATCGTGCCCACCAAGTCGAGCAAGCGGCAAGCCGCCGTTGCCGGCATCGTGCACCATCTCACCAGCGAGTGGGCCCCGGCAATCCCGTAGCCGGCGGTGTCGGGCCGGTCAGCGACGCCGACGCATCGCGTTTGCCGTGGCGGTCATCAGCGCCGCCGCGAGCAGGCAAGTCGGCTCGGGCACGGGCTGAAACGGCGCATAGAGCACGATGTCGCCGGAGTCCTCAGCGATGAACAGGCTGCTCCCACGGAGAGCGATGCCCTCCTGGCTCGAGCCCGGCAGCGTCCACTCCTTCAGAAACGTGCCTGCCGTGGTCATGGCCCGCATCAGGTTGGGTCCGTCGTAGATCGCGTAGAGCGCGCCGGCAGCACGGTCGTAATCAAGGCCCGACAGGTCGCTGCGGCCTGACACCGGGTTCAACGACCCCAGCCAGGAGACAGCGGTGCTCGTCGCACTCGTGAGAATCGGTAACGAGAAGCGATAGATGCTCCCGTCATTCTGGAGACCCGCGTAGAACGTTCCTCCCTCCGCGTTGCCCGGGTCGGGGACGAACGTCAGGGCCTCGAGGCCCTGACCCGATGTACCGCTCATCCAAGGATTGAGGTCGAAGGTCCGGGTCACAAAGCCGGTTGAGATGCGAAACTCCTTGATTTGGTTGGGCTGCTCGGTCCCCACGTAGAGGAAGTCGGAGGCAGGATCGGCGACGCAGATGCCTTCAAGGTCGCCGGTCACGGGCCAATAGGCGAGGCCCGTGCCATCATCGGCGATCGAGAACACCCGCGACGAGATGGTGGCACTGCCGTCGCTGACGGAGAACAGTCGGCGGAGTCGGGAGTGCCAGACGAGGTCGCTCGGCTCGTAGTTAGGAATCGACTGATTGAGCGACGTGCCCGGCAGAGCCGCCGTAGGAAACGGATCGGCCGCGACGATGCCGCTGGCAATCGTGGCAACCGCTACGCCGATGAAGCATCGAGCGCCGGTGATCTTCCAATCCATGATGCCTTCCTCGAATCCGCACCCATGACCTTCATGGTCACAAGCCACCGACTTTACACTATCGTCTGCTGGAACGCAGAGCCAGGATTCGGCGGCCGACTGCTGCCCCGCGCGGGCATCGACCCGATGATGTCTCGCGCGTGACGACTGGTCAGCAGGGTCGATGGACCAGGATCCTTCGGCCAGGGGCTGCGTCCAACGTGATTTGTCCGCGGCCTTACGGCCGGTCGGCTCTCACTGCCCCCGTCCAAGCCCAACGCCGTGAGGCGTGGGGCGAACCGCAACCAGACGCTGCGTCCAACGTGATGTGTCCGCGGCCTCACGGCCGGTCGGCTTTCACTGGCTCCGTCCGATCGCTTCCGCGATTGGGCTTCCTGATCCTGCCTGATGCCGTGCGTGTCACTCGTCGTCCGGGAGTCTCGCGAGCACGCGGAGCGGGCCACCGCTGCCGCCGGCGATCTTCATCGGCAGCGCCACCACAAACGCCCCCTCCTCGGGCAGCGGACCGAGGCCGGCCAGATTTTCGAAGATCGGCGTGTCGGCCTTGCAGAGCACCACGTGCGAACCAAAGAGCGTGGATGGCCCGTGGTCGATGCTCGCCGTGTCGATCCCCACCGCCTTCACGCGGCGGTGCTCCACCAGCCACTTCGCCCCCTCGGGCGCGAGCCCCGGAAACCTCAGCAGTGGCACCGCCTCCGGCCCCTTCACGTCCGTCCCCAGATAGGCCGCGCGATCGCCCCACCGCTCCGACCAGCCCGTCCGCAGGAGCACGATCACGTCCACCAGTTGCCGGCCGTGGGCTTCCTCCCAGGCCACGAAGTCGTCGGCCGTGATTTCGTACACCGGATTCGCCGCACACTTCTCCCGCACATCGATCACTGCCGCCGCGCCGACGAGCCGCTCCAGCTCAATCTGGTCGGCCGTATGCCGCCCCTCGGCGAAGTGCCGCGGCGCGTCGAGGTGCGTGCCACCGTGCTCGGCGGTGGCGAACCGGTTGGCGGCGTAGTAGTAACCCTTTGGGTTCGGTCCGTTGTTGCCTGGCTCGAACTGAAAGCCCTTCTCCGTGGGCCAGTAGATCGTGGCCGCATCAAATGGGTGCGTCAGATCGAACCACGTGCCGGAAGCGAACCGCGCGGCCGTGGTCTCCTCGCGCGGCGGTGCCACGGTCGCTTGAGCCACTACGATCGCCGTGAAGCCGCTGACGACGACCGCGGCCACGAACGATCGAAGCCCCATGCCACTCATCTCGGATCGGCGTCGGAGTCGCCATCGTCACCGGGCGCCGAGCCCACCGGCACGCCAGCCGGAGGCCCGCCCGGAGCCTTCGCCGCCCCGGCGGCGGAGTCCTTCTCGCCGCTGGCCTTGTCATCCACCCGCACGAGCAGCATCTGCTCCACCTTGCCGCCGTCGCGGTGGACGAGGATCGTCGTCTGCTGCTGTGTCAGGTTCGAGATCCCCGCCTCATAGACCGGCGTCTTCTTGTCGCCGATCGTCCAGGCGGCCCGTTGCGTTTTCTTGTCCACCTTGCCGGTGATGTTCATCGTCGAGTCAGAAACGGCGTCGTAATACGTGCCCCGCAGCAGTCCGTCTTTGTCGATCGCCAGGCTCATGAACGTGCTCGGATTCGTCTCCTCCGAGCGGGCCAGCGCAAACACACCAAGCGCCCTCCACTGGTCGTCGGCGGCGATCTTCGCATCGGCCCCACCCTGCTCCGCGATCGCCGACGCCTGCTGGGCGTATTCCTCCGCCGAGCCGACCCGCGCGCCCTGCACGTAAACGCCGTCATCCTGGTAGCAGACCGTGGAGCCGTAGTTGTAGGCCACGGGCGCGGATCCATACCCGCCCCAGCCGGCGAGTTCACCCCACGCCAGGCCCATCATCATCCCAGCTCCCATCCCCCAGCCCCAACCGCCCCACCAGCCGCCCGGCCACCAGGATCGGAAGTGGTTCCCATACCATCCGCGGCCACCGTACCAGCCGCCGCGGTAGAAGTTGTTGCGAATCATCCCGCCGCGGTCGGCCAGGGCGCCGGCCGTGTAGGGTCGCACCGCTCCGCGGCCGAAGGCGTCGCGGCCCACGCCCTGACCCGCGATCCGCTGGAAGTCGGCCCGGGAGAGTTCGCCCGCACCGCCGGCAAAGCGACCGGCGCCGAGATCTCGGGCCGCACCACCGTCGAGCGGACGGCCGCCGTCGAGCCGGCCGCCTCCATCGAGCCCGCGACCACCGTCGAGTCGCCCAGCCCCGTCGAGTCCGCGATCGCCACCGAAGTCACGAGCGTTGCCAAGGTCGCGGGCTCCTCCAAAATCACCGCCGCGGAAGTCCCCGCCGCCGAAGTCGCGACCACCACCGCCGCCGCCAAAGTCACGACCGCCGCCTCCAAATCCTCCGCCACCCATCGCCCGGCCGCCACCGCCACCAAAACCACCACCGCCATGACCGCCTCCGCCGCCGTGCGCCCACGCCACCGTCGGGGCCGCCACCTGGCACGCGACCACGGCCGCGACGACCACAACTCCAAACCGCCCTCGAAACGTCATTGGCTGATGCATCGACTCTTCTCCGAAACGGGTTGGGGCCGCCACCTATCGATCCACAAATCCGCGCGTTCAGCGCACCTTCTTGAATGTCAGCGGCGCGGCGTCGGGCAGGTCTACGCCGTCGATCCTGCGCTCGATCATGTGCGTCGTCGCCTTTCCTTCGCCTGACGGCGAGATCACCTGCACCCAGGTGGCCACGCGGCCGCGGGTGGCATCGGATGGCGTGCCCGACATCACTTTTTCGAACGACGTGCCATCGAACTCGAAAAAGCCCTCGGCCTTTGCTCCCGTGGAGTCGAACACCCAGGCGCGGATCAGCCCGGCGTCTCGATCGGCGTGGATCACCTCCAGGGCCTCGATCCCGTTCGGGAGCAGCGTCGCCTTGCCCGGCTTCGGCATCATCTTCGTCTTGCCCACGATGCAGTAGCCGCCGAGCGACTTCTCGTAGGTAATCTCGATCGTGGCGCGATCGGCCACGTCGGCCTGCCAGGTGCCGAGCATCCAGTCGAGGTCGTCGAGCGCTGCCACGTGGGCCGGTGTGACCCGCGACTCGGCGAGCCGCCAGACGGAGCCCTCCTTCACCCGTAGGCCAGTGAACCGCGACTCCAGCGGCTTGTCGCCCGGCTTGTTCGTGAACCGCATGACGCCTGCCACGCGGGCGATCGGATCGGCCACCAGTTCGACGTCGTTCAGTTCGATGGCCAACGTCGCCTGCGGATGCCGCGCCCGCCAGAGCTTGAGCGACTCGACGATCGCCTCGCGCCCTTCGAGTCGCGTGCCCCCCTCGACGAGTTCCGCCCGGGTCGTCCACTGGTCGGCGAGTGCCGCGAAGTCGCCCTTGGTAAAGGCATCGGCATAGGCCGCCGACGCCTTCCTGAGTTCTGCCACGGCGGGATCCGTGTCAGCCGCATGCACCGCCCCGGCGGCACAGAGCACAAGGACGGCGAGGAAGCAGCCCGCCCCCGAACGCCACGACGAGAACCCAAGCCACTGCATAACTCATCCTCCTGGGCTGGACGGTCACGGCGGCACCCCGCCGGGAAGCCCAGAGTCTAGCGGACGGCTGAACGTCCCGCGTCGGCCGGCTGCAAAAAAGCCCATAGAAACAGCCGGACGACGTTTTTCACTTTCACTGAGACAACATCGCTCGCTCACCAAGAACTAACACTGGCTTTTTACGATTCGCCTTGATGGGATGCCAGAATTCCTGCAATCACCGCAGTTGATTCATCAGAAACCGAAGGGAACGCCGCATGTTCGGGAACCTGTTCGAGAGGAAGTCGAAGAGGGTCGGATCGCGACGGAAGCACGACCGTCGAGGCGGCACGGGCGGCACCCTGAGCGAGCGGTTCGGCGGCCGCCTCTCGTGCGACGAAAACGTCGGGTCGTTCTCCGCGCGTGTGGAGATGCTGGAGGATCGCAAGGTGCTGGCGGCGTTCACGGATGGCAATCTCGTCGTCTTGCGTGTCGGTGACGGGACAACATTGCTCTCAAGCAATGCGACCGTCGGGCAGTTCGTTGAGTTCTCAACCAGCGGGTCGATTGTTAACAGCAACGTTATCAACATCCCGACCAATGCATCCGCTAATCAAGGCGGCGTGACGTTTAGCGGCAGCGCCGCATCAGCGCCAGGTTTGGCGTTGTCTTCCGATGGCAAGTATTTGACCACCATTGGATATGACGCTCCAGACAAAACGTCATCGGTCACCAACTCAACGGCAGCGGCACACAACCGCACCGTTGCCATGGTCGATGGCAGCGGCACCGTCACGGTTCCGATCCGATCGACGACCGCGTTGAGCGGCAACAACGCACGCTCAGCTGTCACCTCTAACGGAACTGATTTCTGGCTCGCTGGGCAACCTGGGATCGTGTACGCGCAGGCTCCGGGTAGCGGCACGGTGACGGGGACTTCACTCAATACTGGCAACACGCGAAACATCGCCATTGTCGGCGGCAACATCGTATCTGATACGCAAACTACGATCAGTCGCCTCTCCGGACTACCGACAACCGGAACCCCGACCAACACGTCGCTTGGAGTGACGTTGAGCGATGCGTACGGGTTCGTTTTCCTCGATCGGCAGCCAGACGTCGGGGATTCCAATCTGGGAGGTGCGGTCGATACCCTCTACGTCGCAAATACGAACGCCACGAATACCATCGCGAAGTACTACTGGAGCGGTTCGGCTTGGACTGCTGCCAGTGTCGCAACGCTGGCGAGCCAGACGTTGTTCGGCATCACGGGCAAGATCAACGGCTCCAACGTCGATCTGTACGTCACCACGAACACCGCATCGACCAGTTCGTTGCGGAGGTTCACCGACACCGCCGCGTACAACTCGAATATCTCCGGCTCATTCACGTCTCTTGCGACTGCTGGCTCAAACTACTTCTTCCGCGGCGTCGCCTTCGCCCCGGCCGCGGCCTCGCCCACGATCACGACATCGGGCACGCTTGCGGCGGTCAACACGACCTACGGTACGGCATCGGCATCACCCACGTCATTCACTGTGTCGGGATCAAGCCTGACCGGCAATCTCACAGTCTCGGCCCCGAGCGGCTTTGAGATCTCGACCTCGTCTGGCAGCGGGTATGCGACCAGCCTAACGCTCACGGCATCGAGCGGCTCGGTGGCTTCGACCACCGTGTACACGCGGCTGGCCGCCGCCACGAATGCTGGCACATACTCCGGCAACATCACGATCTCCGGCGGCGGCGCGTCCGGCAAGACCGTGGCAACCGCATCGAGCACGGTCGCCAGAAAGGCCCTCTCGATCACCTCCCCCTCGATCGCCGCCAAGACCTACGACGGAACCAGCGCGGCCGGTGCCGTCACCGTCGGCACGCTCTCCGGCTTCGTCGGCACTGAGACCGTGACTGCCACGGGCTCCGCCGCTGCATACTCAAGCACAAACGCCGGCACCTACAACAGCGTCGCCGTCACGTACACGCTCGCTGATGGCACCAACAGCGGCAAGGCGGCGAACTACTCGCTCGCCGCCGGCTCCGCTACCGGCACGGTGAACGCCAAGGCCCTCTCGATCACCTCCCCGTCGATCGCCGCCAAGACCTACGACGGCACCACCGCGGCCGGTGCCGTTACCGTCGGCACGCTCTCTGGCTTCGTCGGCACCGAGACCGTGACTGCCACGGCCTCCGTCGCCGCATACTCAAGCGCAAACGCCGGCACCTACAGCAGCGTCGCCGTCACGTATACGCTCGCCGACGGCACCAACGGCGGCACGGCGGCTAACTACTCGCTGGCCGCCGAATCCACCACCGGCACGGTGAATGCCAAGGCCCTCACCATCACCGGCCTCACAGCCCAAAACAAGAACTTCGACGGCACGACCGCCGCTTCCGTCACTGGCACGGGTG
>CAMBSN010000069.1 GCA_945870505.1 Candidatus Kuenenia stuttgartensis
CTGGGGAAGCAGCGAGGGGCTGCCCGTGCCCGGGAGCAGGCGTTGCTGACGAGCGCAGCCATGGATGGCGGAGCGAAGTCAGCATCGAGAGAGCGAAGGCCCCGGAGGGCCGCAGCGAACGTCCGGCGATGGGGCATGGGCAGCCCCTCGCGGCGAGGCATGCAGGTGCAGGTAGACAACCTGCACACTCGGTGGGTCGCGGTTGGACTTTCAAAGACTTCCGGTCACAATCGTCGCCGGTCGGGACGTGGGACGAACGCAATGGGCCACCGGCCTTCGTTCGTGGACCCATGTCACCTGACCCTTCATCGAGACCACGAGACAACCGCCGCATGCCCACTGCCAAACAGATCGAGTCTGCCTACAAGATCGCCCGCGAGCGTTATGAGTCGCTCGGCGTGAACGCCGACAAGGCCTGCGCCGCCCTCGCCAAGATCCCCGTGTCGCTGCACTGCTGGCAGGGAGACGACGTCGGCGGCTTCGAGAACCAAGGCGGGGCGGTCGGCGGCGGCCTCGCCGTGACCGGCAACTATCCCGGACGGGCTCGCACTCCGGACGAACTCCGTAGCGATCTCGATGCAGCCCTCGCGGTCATCCCAGGCAAGCACCGGCTCAACCTCCACGCCTTCTATGGCGAGTTTGGCGGCAAGAAGGTGGACCGCGACCAGATCGACGCCGCGCACTTCGCCAACTGGATCGGCTGGGCGAAGAGCCGCGGCGTGGGGCTCGACTTCAATCCCACCTGCTTCTCCCACCCCAAAGCCGCCGACGGCTTTACGCTTTCGCATGCGGACAAGGGCATCCGAAAATTCTGGATCGAGCACTGCCGGCGGTCGCGGGAGATCGGGGCTGCGATGGGCAAGGCCCTGGGCACGCCCTGCGTGACCAACGTCTGGGTGCCGGATGGCTTCAAGGACACGCCGGCGGACCGGCTCGCACCGCGTGAGCGGCTCGCTGAGTCGCTTGACGCGGTGTTCGAAAAGGCCCTCTCGCCAAAGCACAACCTCGACGCCGTCGAGCCCAAACTCTTCGGGATCGGCAGCGAGAGCTGCACCGTCGGGTCGAGCGAGTTTTACCTGGGCTACTGCATCACGCGAAAGAAACTGCTCTGCCTCGACGCGGGCCACTACCACCCCACCGAGAGCATCAGCGACAAGATTTCCAGCGTGCTCGTCTACCTGCCTGAGATCCTGCTCCACGTGAGCCGCGGCGTCCGCTGGGACAGCGACCACGTGGTGACGCTCACCGACGACCTGCTCGCCATCGCCCGCGAGATCGTGGCCTGCGGCGACCCGGCGCGGGTGCACATCGGCCTCGACTACTTCGATGCCAGCATCAACCGGATCGCGGCCTGGGCGATCGGCACGCGGAACATGCTGCGGGCGCTGCTGATCGGCCTGCTCGAACCGCCGGCGATCAGGAAGGCGGAGAAGGAGGGCGACCTCACGGCCCGCCTCGCGCTCCAGGAGGAGGCCAAGGGCTTGCCGTTTGGGGCGGTCTGGGATCACTATTGTCACACCAAGGGCGTGCCGGTCGGCGAAGCCTGGCTCGACGACGTGCGGAAGTACGAGAAAGCCGTAACAGGGAGGCGGACATGAGCAGCCCGGAGCGCGACATCGAGGAACTCGAGGAGGCCGCGTCGAGTGAGTACGAGCGGCAGCGGGTGCCGGCGAAGGCCCTCAAGGGGCCGAGCGCCTTCTGGGGCATGTATGCCGGCGAGCACACGGCCGGCACGGAGTTCATGATTGGACCGCTGTTCGTGAAGTGGGGGGCCGACGCCTTCAGCCTGATCGTCGGGCTGCTGATCGGCAACCTCTTGGCCGTGCTTACCTGGCGGTATCTCACGGCGACGATTGCCTGCGAGCAGCGGCTCACCCTCTACTACAAGATGGAGAAGATCGCCGGCCGAGGCTTGGTAACGCTCTACAACCTGGCCAACGGCCTCCTTTTCTGCTTCCTCGCCGGCTCGATGATCACGGTGTCGGCCACGGCCGTGGGGCCGTTTTTTCCGCCCGGCACGATCGAGATGCCGACGTTCCAGTCCACGATGCCGACGGGGCCGGCCTGGATCCTCTCCTGCATCGCGATCGGCGTGGCGATGACGCTCGTGGCCCTCAAGGGCTACGGCGTGGTTGCCCAGGTAGGGCACTACGCGGCGCCGTGGATGTTTCTCGTGTTCGTGGCCTGCGCTCTCGTGACGCTCGGCCGCCTGGGCACGGCCGACGTGTGGGCGCTTCTCACGCCCCCGGCAGGCACACCCAAGACAATCTCGTTCCTGGGCATCGTGTTCTTCTCCTGGTTTTGCAACGCGGCGATGCACATCGGCATGGCCGATCTCTCCGTGCTGCGGTTTGCCAAGAGGCCGAGCGCCGGCTGGGCGAGTGCGTCGGGCATGTTTCTCGGCCACTACGTGGCCTGGATCTGCGCGGCCCTGCTACTCATCTACTGGGTCCGCCAGCACGGTGTGGATCCGCAGGTGGGTAAGGACCCCGGCACGATGGTGAACGACGCCGTGGGCTGGGCCGGCCTGATCTGCGTGATCATTGCCGGCTGGACGACGGCCAACCCGACGATCTACCGCGCAGGTCTCGCCTTCCAGGGCATGATCCCGGGCATCTCGCGGACCGGGGCCACGCTGCTCGCGGGCGGCCTGTGCATCGCGGCGGGCATCTTCCCGGCGTTTGCCATGAACCTGCTCGACTTCGTAGGCATCTACGGCACGATCCTGGCGCCAATCGGCGGCATCATCGTGGTGGACCATTTTCTGGCCGACGCGGTGGGCATTCCCCGCGACCCGGCCGAGCGGAGCGGGTCGGCCTTCAACATGGTGGTGCTCGTGGCATGGCTCGTGCCGGTGGCCGTGGCCATGTGGCTCTACAAAACGCAGGGCGTGTTTGCCTCGTATCTGCCGCTGCCGTCCGCGATCGCCTGCGGCCTGCTCTATATCGTCCTCTCGAAGATGACCGCCCGCGACGCGATCGCGGTGCGGGCTTGAACCCCGAACGGAGACACCCCATGAAAGCCGCAGCCACCTCCGTCGGCCTCCTGGCCCTCGCAGGCACGATCGTGCCCCCGGCCGTATTCATGCTCCAGTCGATCTCGGGCGGCCCCGGCTCCACGCCGGCGCTCTCGCTCGACGTCGTGAAGGCCGTGATGTTGTTCTCCACCATCGCGTGGTTTGCCGCCGCGCCGTTTTGGATGAAGGTGGAGTGATGCGGCCAGCGATTGCCGTCCTGGCGATCGCGCGGCTCGCGCTGATCGCAGTTGCGTCTGCCGAGCAACCCGGCACAGCAAAACGTTCGCCGATCGCGGAGTTTTATCTCGATCCGGTGCGGGTGGTGTGGCAGAGCGACAAGGGCGTGAGTGACACCAGAACGCTCCTTGCCCCGCACCCGGGGCAGCCGGTGCTCGAGACCCCGCTGCCGCCCTGCCTGATCGAGACCACGCCCGGCTCGACCGGCGGCGTGCTCCTCGACTTCGGCCGCGAGATCCAGGGGCACGTGCAGCTGCTCACGCCGATGGCGCTGGGTAAGGAGCCGGTGCGGGCACGGATCCGGCTTGGCGAGTCGGCCAGTGAGGCGATGGCGGAACTCGGCGGTAAGAAGAACGCCGGCAACGATCATGCCGTCCGCGACCAGATCGTCACGCTCCCCTGGCTCGGCACGCAGACGATCGGCCCCAGTGGCTTCCGGTTCGTGAGGATCGACGCCGTGGATCCCGACCGGCCGGTGCGGCTCACGCAGGTGCGGGCGGTGCTCGGCATCCGCGACGTGCCGCGGGTCGGCTCCTTCCGCTGCTCCGACGAGCGGCTCAACCGGATCTGGGAAGTCGGGGCCGATACGGTCCACCTCTGCATGCAGGACTACCTCTGGGACGGCATCAAGCGTGACCGGCTCGTCTGGATCGGCGACATGCATCCCGAGGTGAGCACGATCAACGCCGTGTTTGGCTTCAACGATGTGGTGCCCGCGTCGCTCGACCTCACCCGCGAGGTGACGCCCCTGCCGAAGTGGATGAACGGCATCTCCAGCTATTCGATGTGGTGGGTGCTGATCCACGAGGAGATGTGGCGGCATCACGGCGACCGGAACTATCTCGAGGCCCAGAAGCCCTACCTCGCCGCGCTGCTCGAGCGGCTGGCCGCGCTCGTCGGGCCCGACGGCAAGGAGCGGATCGACGGGATGCGGTTTCTCGACTGGCCGAGCTCCCCCAACCAGCAGGGCGTGACGGCAGGCCTGCAGGCGCTGCTTGTGATGACGCTCGACAGCGGATCACGGTTGATGACGGTGCTGGGCGACGACCGCGTGGCGGGCGCCTGCCGGGCGGCGGCCGACCGCGCGAGGATGGTGGTGCCTGATGCCAACGGCTCGAAGAGCGGCGCGGCGCTGCTCGCGCTGGCGGGCATACGAGACGCAGCGGAGACGGCCGACGCCGTGCTGCTGCCGGGCGGCCCTGCCGGTGTGTCCACGTTCTACGGGTTCTACGTACTCAACGCGCTGGCGAAGGCGGGGCGGGCCGACGCGGCCCTTCATCTGATCCGCACCTACTGGGGCGGCATGCTCGATCTCGGGGCGACGACCTTCTGGGAAGACTTCGACCTCGCCTGGACGAACAACGCGACGCGGATCGACGAACTCGTTCCCGAGGGAAAGAAAGACATCCACGGTGATTGCGGGGCCTACTGTTACGAGGGCTTTCGCCATAGCCTCTGCCACGGCTGGGCGAGCGGCCCGACGGCGTGGCTCTCCCGCCACGTGCTCGGCGTGACGCCGGCGGAACCCGGTTTTACGAAGGCCCGGATCGCCCCCATGCTCGGCGACCTCGACTGGGCCGAGGGCACGTATCCCACTCCGCGGGGACCGATCCGCGTTCGCCACGAGCGACGGCCCGACGGTTCGATCCGCTCGTGGGTGACGGCGCCCGAGGGCGTGGCCATCGAGGCGGTGGGCACGACGCTCATGGCCGGGCAGGGAGCAGGGAAGTGATCAGACGAGGTGCAGGGCATCCCGCCGGCGGTCTTGAGGTGCGAGTGGCTCGAGGTCGGCTCCAGTGATTCCCGGTTCGCGGGGCGGTGACTGGGCAGGGGGGGTGGGGCGAATCGCTCCACTCACTGGGGCGATTCGCTCCACCCACTGGAGCGAATCGCCCCAGTGACTGGTCGCTGGCGACCGGTCGCCGTCGGCCCGCTGTGCCCGATTTGCCAATCGAAAATGGCGAAAAAGCCAAAGAAAATGCGGAATTATTTCACCTGCGGCGAAGGGCGTGATTTTTATTTTCGCGCCCGAGGTCGATTGGCACAGCACTTGCACATGGATTCCTTCGGGACGGGAGCCCTCTGACCGACTGCCGGTCGCTCCCGTCCATCGAACCCGTCAGGTGACCTGTGGCAACGTACGAACGCATGAACGAATCGTCAGCACGAGTTCCGGCGCTTGCCGGCCGGAACGGCCCGGCGCTGGGAGTTCGGGAGATCGTGATCGTTGACGGGGCGTGCGACCACTACGCCGACTTCGTTCAAGCCGCCCAGGCGGGCGAGGTCAGACTGCATTTCTGCGTAGACGGTACCTCGGCCATCAGGCTGTCGCGCCGCTTCCGGGCAGATGCTTGGCTGGTGGCGGCCGAACTCCCCGACATGTCGGGTTTTGACCTGCTTGAGATGCTCGTGCCAAATGTCCTTCAGGCGAGCGTCGATCCCCAGTTGGGAGGCTCGCCGGTGTCGCTCGACCACGCGGGCGAGAGCATGCGGTCCGGCGTGTTCATCGTGTCTGACACGTACCGCATCGAGGATGAGCAGCGGGCCCTCGCCTCCGGAGTGGCCGGCTACCTCGTACGCCCAATCACGCTCGATGTGATCAAGAACTCCCGAGCACGATCTGTCGCCACGGAGCCAGCCGCCCACAGTGAGGGGTGAAGCGAGGCTGCATCAGGAAGCCTAACGGCGTAAGCCGTGAGGACCAGGTCAACCTTGACGAAGTGACCCGGCGAGCAACAACGTGAAGAGTGGGATGTGGCAAGGATACGGCCGACATTCAGGTATGAATGTCCGTCACATGGAGGCACGTCATGGCGCGCAGGAACACGTCGAAACGAGTCCGTGGATCGAGTCTCTTGGCGGAGCATCTGGAGCCGCGTCGGCTGCTTGCCGCGGACCTGACGGCTGCCGCAACCCGCTCCGTTCTCTGGAACGGTGAGACGGTCACCGTGAGGGCAGACTCCTGGATCGTGACGACCGACCGCGGCGCGGCCGCGCCGTCGGTGCGCGCCGGCTGGGCGTCGTCGTCGCTTGGCGAGGGCTTCTACGCCGTGCGGGCGCCGGGCGTTTCGCCGGCCGCTTTTGTCGCGTGGGCCACTGCGGCGGGCGTTCGCGGATACGAGCCCGATCGGATCATCACCGCCGCTGCGTTGCCAAGCGATCCGTCGCTCGGTTCGCTCTGGGGCATGAACAACACCGGCCAGACTGGCGGCGTCGCCGATGCCGACATCGATGCCGTCGAGGCGTGGGACGTGACCACGGGCTCGCGGTCGGTGGTGGTGGCCGTGGTGGATACCGGCATCGACTACAACCATCCCGATCTGGCCGCCAACATGTGGCGAAATCCGCGGGAAGTCGCGGGTGATCGGATCGACAACGACGGCAACGGATTCGTTGACGACATCTTCGGATGGGACTTCGCCAGCAATGACGCCGACCCCTTCGACGACAACTCCCACGGCACGCACGTCGCAGGCACCATCGGCGCTGTCGGCAACAACGGCACCGGCGTGGTCGGGGTGAACTGGCAGGTCTCGCTGATGGCCCTGAAGTTCCTCGGGGCCGACGGCAGTGGCGCCACGAGCGCCGCCATCGCCGCCCTCAACTACGCCACCACGATGCGGCGGACGTTCGGCGTGAATGTGGTCGCCACCAACAACAGCTGGGGCGGCGGTGGAGCCTCCACGGCGCTGACGAACGCGATCGTGGCCGGCGGCAACGCGGGCATTCTCTGCATCGCCGCTGCCGGTAATGAGTCGGCAAACAACGAGGTCACGCCGTCCTACCCGGCGAACGTCGCATCCGATGCCGTGATCTCGGTGGCTGCGACCGATTCATCCAATCGCCTGGCGTCGTTTTCCAACTACGGGGCGACCACCGTCGATGTGGCCGCCCCCGGGGTGTCGATCCGCTCCACGACACCCGGCAGCACGTATTCGAGCTTCAGCGGCACCTCCATGGCCTCCCCGCACGTGGCGGGGCTCGTGGGCCTGATGGCGGCGGCGAATCCGCAGGCGACTGCCGCGCAGATTCGTTCGGCGATCCTCTCGACTGCCGTGCCGGTCTCGGGACTGGCGGGCAAGGTGGCGACCGGTGGGCTTATCAATGCCGCCGCCGCCGTGGCCGCGATCGGTGGCACGACGCCTCCGCCCCCGCCGGCGGCGGCTCCAGTGGCCGACGTGGTGGACGTGTCGCCAGACCCGCGGACGACGGCCGTGTCCGGTGTGGTGGTACAGTTTGATCGTGCGGTTTCGGGCGTCGATCTCGGCGACTTCCGCCTGACCCAAGACGGTACCGCGGTCTCTCTCGCCAACGCGGCGGTGACCACGACCGACAACGTGCGTTGGACGATCAGCGACCTCACGGCCGCGACGACGTCGACGGGCACGTACGTGCTCACGCTCAACGCATCGGGCAGCGGCATCGTGGCCACGGATACGGGGACGGCGCTTGCCGCATCCGTGTCGGATACCTGGCTCACGCAATCGGCGACGCTCGTGGACGCCGGCGACACGATCGCCGCCGCGGCGACGGTGATCCCAGGCGTGGGCGGCCTCCGGCTTTCGGGACGCATCGGCGACGGTCTCTACGCCGCCCGCGACGTCGACATCTACAAGGTGACGCTCGCCGCTGGTCAATCGCTGACCATCGATATCGATGCCCGCTCGCTCTTGGGCGGCTCGACGCTCGACAGTTATCTCCGCGTATTCAACGCTGCTGGGAAGCAACTGACGTGGAACGATGACGACGGCGTGTCCTACGACAGCCGACTGACGTATCGGGCATCGTCGGCCGGCACCTATTACGTCGGCGTTTCCGGATTCGGCAACTCCGGCTACTCGCCCGCCCGCGCCGGCTCCGGCCGGAACGGTTCGACCGGTGTCTACCAGGTGCTGTTCACCACGTCGGCGCTGGCGGCTTCGAGCGGATCGCGGGTTGCCGGATTCCGGGATTCGGGCGGCGCGAGTCTCGCGTCCGACGCGGCATTTGCGGCGTACGGTGCCAACTGGCTGGCGGCGTTGCCCGACCTCGACACGGCAACGGGCCGCGCTCGCCGCGTGGTCTGCTGAGCCGCGACGATACCGCGGGCGCGGTACGCTTCCTGCGGCGTCAGGCAGCCCGATCGCGTGAGCGATGCGGATGGACGCCAGCGATCATGCTCGTCAGTATTTTGGCACCGACGGATCGACTTCGTCTGTCCAGGCGTCGATCCCGCCCCGCATGCTCTGCACAAGGGAAAACCCCTGGTCGCGAAGCCACTTCGCCACTCGCAGGCTGCGCATGCCGTGATGGCAGTGGACGATGAGCGGCGCCTCCTTGTGGGCGGCGAGTTCGCCGATCCGCTCGGGAAGGTCCTGCATCGGAATCAGCACGGCCCCGGCGATCTTCGCGGTTGCGTATTCGTCGGGCGTGCGGCAGTCGAGCAGCAGCGGCCGGGGATCCGGACCTCGCAGGGCCGCGGCGGTGTCGGTGACGGAGATCTCCAGCGGTATTTCTGGCATGAGAGTTCTCGGGGGTTTTATCGGGTGGACGGCGACGCCGCGGTGGCATGCGATGCAGCGACACCGGCTCGCCGGCCGCGGACACCTGCGGCGAGCCGGTCGAGGAGCTGCACGCTCTCAGCCCAGCCGAGGCAGGCGTCGGTGATCGACTGACCGTGCGCCAGCGGCCGGCCCGGCACGAGATCCTGCCGGCCTCCGGACAGGTTGCTTTCGACCATCACCCCCACGATTCGCCGCTCGCCCGCTTCGAGCTGCGCGGCGACCGCATCGGCCACGTCGAGTTGACGCTCGTGCTGCTTCGATGAGTTGCCGTGCGAGGCGTCGATCATCAGCCGGCCGTCGAGTCCGTGGCGGGCGAGTTCGTCGCAGGCGGCCGACACGCTGGCCGAGTCGTAGTTTGGGGTCTTGCCACCGCGGAGGATGATGTGGCAGTCGTCGTTACCTTTTGTGGAGACGATGGCGGTGTGGCCCCCTTTCGTCACCGATAGAAAGTGGTGAGGCCGCCGGGCGGCCAGGATCGCCTCGGCCGCGATCCGCACGTTGCCGTCGGTGCCGTTCTTGAAGCCCACCGGACACGACAACCCCGAGGCAAGCTCGCGGTGCACCTGGCTCTCCGTCGTGCGGGCGCCAATCGCCCCCCAGCTTACGAGGTCGGCGATGTACTGCGGCGTGATCATGTCAAGGAACTCGCAGCCCGCCGGCACGCCGAGTTCGTTGATCTCGGTGAGCAACTCGCGGGCGACCCGCAGCCCTTTGTTGATTTGGAATGTGCCGTCGAGGTCTGGATCGTTGATCAGGCCTTTCCAGCCGACGGTCGTGCGTGGTTTTTCAAAGTAGACCCGCATCACGATCTCGAGGTCGGCGGCGAGCCGCTCCCGTTCACCGAGCAACTTCGTCGCATAGTCGACCGCCGCGACAGGATCGTGGATCGAGCAGGGCCCGATCACCACCACGAGCCGGTCGTCTTCGCCCTGGAGGATCGCGTGGATCGTCGCGCGGCTCGCGGAGATGACGCGGCCGATTGACTCGGTGCAGGGCAACTCGCGGAGCAGGTGCGCCGGCGGCGAGAGCTCCTTGATCTCCTGGATGCGAAGGTCGTCGGTGGGCGAGCGGTGGGAGCGCATGGGTCAGACGGCGGCGGCGGGGAGAATGCTGTTATGGTACAGTCCGCGACGGCGTGCGGGAGGGACGGCCTGTGTGGCCTTCCCCCGGCTGAAAACCCCATATTCAACGAGGTTGGGCGATGAGCCGAATCGGCCGGACGAGTGGCGCTGGACGATGGTTCGTGCCGGGGGCGATGGCACCGGTGCTGGCCCTGACGCTGGTCGCCATCGCCGACGAGCCTGCCCCAAAAGCGTCTGCCGAGAAGTCGGCCGCCGACACGGCGGTCGCGGAGCGAGGCCCTTTCGAGTTGGCAGTCTCGGCGAAGGGAGCGTTCGAGCCCGTTGAGTACGCCGTGGTTGAGTTCCGCCCCGAGTCGTGGGCCCAGCCGCTGGAGATCAAGCGGGTTGCGCCGCATGGCGCGATGGTGAACGCCGGGGATCCGTTGGTCGAGTTCGATGCCGAGAAACTCGATCGTGCGATCGCCGATCTCAAGGTTGACCTCGCTGTCGGCGACAAGGCATTGGAGATCGTCCGCAAGGACGTGGCGGCGGCGGAGTCGCTGCACCCGATCGAACTTGCCGAGGCCGAGCGGCAGGCACGAGTGGCGGCGGAAGACATGGCGCGGTTCCTCGCCGTGGACAGGGTGGCGGCGGAGGAGCAGGCTCGGTTCACCGTGCGCGCCGCCGAGGAGCGGCTGAAGTATGCCCGCGAGGAACTGGAGCAGCTTGAGCGGATGTACAAGGACAAGGACCTCACCGAGGAGACGGAGGAGATGATCCTTCAGCGGACGCGGTTCGACGTCGTTCAGGCGGAGCAGTCTTTGAAGCGCATCATGGAAAACTCGGAGGAGACGCTCCTGCTCGGGATTCCCCGTCGCGAGATTGAGGTGCGGCGGGCCGCGGAGAAGGGAGCGATCACGCTCGAGAAGGCGAAGGCCACGCTCCCCATGCAACTCATGCAAAAGAAGCTCGCGCTGGCGAAGCAGGAGCACGAGCGGGCGGAGTCGCTTCGCCGGCTCGCGGAGTTGGAGGCCGACCGAGCGGCTGCCACACTGCGGTCGCCGCGAGCCGGCATGGTGTATTACGGACGCTTCCGAGAGGGCACGTGGAGCACAGCGGCCGTGGTGGCGAAGGTGATCGTCGGCCAGCCGGCGCTGCCAGCGGAACTCGACTTCACGGTGCTCGATCCCGCGCGGCTGCAGTTTCGGGCAAAGATCGAGGAGAAAGACCTTCACCTGCTCGCCACCGGTCTCGCCGGTCGCATCGAGCCGACGGGCTACCCTGAGGCCGACGTGCCGGCGACGCTCGGGCCATTCCTGCCCGTCCCCCGTGACGCGGCGTTTGAGGGCGTGTTTGCCGTGGCCGCCAGGGAAGGGGGGCCCAAGCTGCTGCCAGGCATGACCGGCGCGGTTCGCTGTGTGGTCGCGAAGCGGCCCGAAGCTGTAACCGTGCCGAGCGGCTGCGTGTTTCGCGACGACGACGGC
Organism: Candidatus Kuenenia stuttgartensis; assembly: GCA_945870505.1. Taxonomy (GTDB): domain Bacteria; phylum Planctomycetota; class Planctomycetia; order Pirellulales; family UBA1268; genus QWPN01. Next base: position 11,342 of record CAMBSN010000069.1, read on the forward strand.
AGCCGGTATGTCTTTGCGATCGACGGCGACGGGAAGCCGGCGAAGAAGCCGGTGAAGGCGGGCCTCGCGTCGGGCGGCCGCACCGAGATCCTCGAGGGGCTCGCCGCGGGTGACCGCGTGCGAACGAGCAAGCCGTGAACCCGAGGATCATGGCCGTCGCCGCGCTGGGCTGGTGCGTGATCGCTCGCGGGGAACCGTCGGCGACCGTCGAGGTGGGGTTGGCAGAAGCAGCTCCCGCAGACGCCGTCGCCGCGGCGGTCCAGAGGAAGTCGCGGCCCGTGGACGTGCCGGTCGAGGAACTCAACGCCGCGATCGCTCGCGGTCGGGCGTTTCTCGTAGGAGCGCAAAATGCCGACGGCTCCTTTGGTTCGGCCGGACGGACCAAGGATCTCAACATCATGGCCGGCGTCGGTTCGCACCTCGGGTTTCGGGCCGCCACGACCGCGCTGGCGGTGCAGGCCCTGATCGAAGAAGACGACGGCTCGCCCGGCGTCGCTGCCGCCATCGACCGCGGCGAACGATGGCTCTTTGAGTGGCTGCCCGATGTTCGCCGCGACGATCCGACGATGATCTACAACGTGTGGGCCCACGCCTACGGCATCCAGGCGCTGGTGGCGATGCACGGCCGCAAGCCCGACGACGCCGCCCGCCGACAGCAGATCGTGGAGCTGATCCACGGCCAGTTTGCCCGGCTCGTGAAGTATGAGTCGGCCCAGGGAGGCTGGGGCTACTACGACTTCAACGTGGGGTCGCAGCGGCCCGCTTCGTCGTCGACGAGTTTCGTCAACGCCGTGGTTCTGATCGCGTTTGACGATGCGAAGAGAATCGGCGTCGAGCCACCGGAGAAGGTGACGCAGAGGGCGATTGAGGCCACCGAGGAGCAGATGCTCCCCGACTTCAGCTACCTCTACGGTTCCTACCTTCGGTGGCAGCCCCGGCGGGCCGTGAACCGACCCGGTGGCAGCCTGGGACGGAGTCAGGCGTGCAATCTGGCGCTCCGGCTCTGGGGCGACGAGCGGATCACCGACGAGGTGCTCGAGGAGTGGCTCGACCGGCTCATTGTCCGCAATGGCTGGCTCGAGCTCGGCCGCAAGCGGCCTATTCCGCACGAGTCGTTCTTCCAGGTGGCGGGTTACTTCTACTTCTACGGCCACTACTACGCCGCCCGGGTGCTCGACGCGCTTCCGCCGCAGGTGGCCGACGGCTATCGAGGCAACCTTGCGCGGATCATCCTCGACGTGCAAGACGCCGACGGCTCGTGGTGGGACTATCCGCTCTACGACTACCACCAGCCCTACGGCACGGCCTACGCTCTGATGACGCTCCACCGCTGCCGGCGGCGGTAAGGCACAGGTTGGCAACGTGCAGACAAAGTAGCCGCAGGTTGGCAACCTGCGGTGCAGCACGGCACAGGTTAGAAACCTGTGCTACGGGGGACGGCGGTAAGGCATAGGGTGGCGACGCGCAGGCAACGTAGTCGCAGGTTGGTAACCTGCGGTGCAGCACGGCACAGGTTAGAAACCTGTGCTACGGGGGACGAAGCGAGGGGCTGCCCGTGCCCCGGGAGCCGGCGTTGCCGACCAGCGCAGCCAGGATGGCGGAGCGCAGTCGGCATCGAGAGAGCGGAGGGCCGGAGCCCGCAGCGAGCGTCCGGCGACGGGGCGCGGGCAGACCCGAAGCGGCGCGATGCGGCTGGGAGTCACAGGTTGGAAACCTGTGCTACGAGCTCAACCGATCGAGCAGGCCCGGCGGCCCGCTGGTCATCCCGTGGTCCGCATTCCCGCGGCGATGCCCTGCACGCAGAGACGCAGCAGCTCGCGATGGTGTTCGCCCGCGGCGGACGGATCGGCTTCACGTTCGGCCCGCCGCCGCCGCATGAACTCGATCTGGATCAGGTTGAGCGGGTCGATCGAAGGGTTGCGGGCCTCGATCGATCGCTGGAACCAGGGCGTGGTGGCGAGCAGTTCGCCGCCGCCGACGATGTCGAGGATCGCCCGCCGTGTGCGGTCGCGTTCGGCAGCGATCCGTTGCCAGATCCGTCGGCGGGCGTCGTCGTCGATGGCCAACTCGGAATAGCGCTGCGCGATGACCAGATCGGCCTTTGCGAGGGCCAGGGAGGCATTGTCGACCGTGGCCTGGAAGAAGGGCCACTGCCGATACATGTCGCAGACGGCTTGCCAGCCGCGGCGGTCGTCGTATTTCACCTCGACGAGCGCGGTGCCGAGCCCGTACCACGCCGGGATCATGCAGCGGCTCTGCGTCCAGGCGAACACCCAGGGGATCGCCCGCAGGTCGTCGAGCGTCCGCTCGCCCCGGCGGCGGGAGGGCCGCGAAGCGATCGGCAGCGTCTCGATCTCGTCGATTGGCGTGGTCTGCGAGAAGTAGCCGATGAAGCCGGGCTGGTCCACGAGTTCGCGGTAGATGGCGAACGACCGTTCCGCCATCCGGGAGGCGATGGCCGTCCACTCGGGCTTGGGCGCGCTCCGCCGCACGCTCGACGCGACGAGCGTGGCCCAGGTCACCTGCTCGAGGTGCCGCCTCGCGATCTCGGGATCGTCGTACCGTTCTGCGAGCACCTCGCCCTGCTCGGTGAGCCGCAGCGAACCGTCGAGCGTCTCCGACGGCAGCGAGAGAATGCCGCGGGCGGCGGGCCCACCGCCGCGGCCGAGCGAGCCGCCGCGGCCGTGGAAGAAGGTGAGCGCTACGCCGCGGGCCTCGGCTGCCGCGTGCAGTCCGCTCTGCGCCGTCTGCAAACCGCAGCAGGCCGCGAGGTAGCCCCCGTCCTTCGTGCTGTCGGAGTAGCCCACCATCACGATCTGCCGGTCGCCCCGGCCGCGGAGATGGTCGCGGTAGGCGGGCTCGTCGAGGATCGTCGTGAGAGTCTCGTGGGCGTGGACGAGGTCGTTGATCTTTTCAAACAGCGGCACCACCGCGATGTCGGCGGCCGCCACCGGCTCGCCGGCCGCGGCGGCCCGCGCCTGCGCCCACCGCCAGAGCCAGAGCACCGAGAGCACGTCGGCCGGACACCGCGTGAGGCTCACGACCGCACCACCGAGGCACCGCGGCCCGCAGCGCACGCTCGCGGCGTGGAGCACCCGGAAGAGCCGTAGTGAATCGAGCGCGAGCGGTCGGAGGTGATCCGCCGGGACTTCTCCGACGGCGCCGAGCGACGTGACGAGCAGCCGCGCCCGGGCGGTGTCGTCGAGCGACTCGTAGGCGTCGGCGTCGGCCACGAGGCCCGCAGCGGCAAGGATGTCGCCCATGATCTCGCGGTAGGCGCGGGCGTCTTGGCGGACGTCGAGCCGCGTCATGTGGAGGCCGAAGGTCCGCACGAGGTCGAACCACGACTGCGCGGGCGAATCCTCGGCGAGGCAATGGTCGCGGCGGAGGGCGTCGAGAAGCGGCACGAGGTCGGCCTCGAGGTCGGCGGCGTCGCGGTAGGCAAAGTCGGCCGCGGGTGCCGCCAGCGACTCGGCCCGCGCCGCTTCCAGCCGTGTGCGGATCATCTCGATCCAGCGGCGGTAGGCCTCGTGATCCGGGATCGGTTCGATGGCCGCGGCGATCGCTGGCCATCGACGGCCGATGGTCGCGAGCGCGTCGACGAGAGCCGTGGCCCCCTCGGCCACGTGGCTCGACACGGTGAGCAGGTCGTGAAGGCGGTCACACCAGGCAATATGCTGGTCGATCGCCGCGGCCCGGAGCCGCAGCAGCGTGGCCTCCGTCACGTCGGCCGTCACAAACGGATTGCCGTCGCGGTCGCCTCCCATCCAGGAGCCGAACGAGAGAAACGCGGGCACGGCGAACTGGTGGCCGGGGTAGTGCTCCGCGAGCGCCCGCCGCAGGGCGGCATGTACCTGGGGAACCGCCTCCCAGAGCCGCGGCATGATCGACAGGCCACGGTCCACCTCGTCGAGCACGGTCGGTCTCGTGGGCCGGAGGAACTCAGTCTGCCAGAGGAGCATGAGCTCGCTCCGCATGTCGGCCGCGTGGCGGGCCCGTTCGCGGGGGAGTAAGTGGTCGGAGTCAAACTCCTCGAGGCTCTTCCGCATGCGCCGTAGCTTGGCGCGGATCGACCGCCGCTTGGCCTCGCTCGGGTGAGCGGTGAACACGAGCTCCACCGCAAGCCGGTCAAGCACCTGTTGCACGTCGTCGGCCGGCTTGCCGAGCGACTTCAGCTCGGCGATCCCGGCGGCGAGCGATTCGCCGAGCGGGTCGGGATGGAGGTGTCGCTCGCGCTCACGAAGCACGCGAATCCGCTGCCGGTCCTCGGCGATGTTGGAGAGATCGAAGAAGATGCCGAGCGCCCGGGCCACGACGGTCGCCTGCTCCTCGTCGAGCGACTCGATCCGGGCGGCGAGCGCGGGCTCCGCGTCGTGGCGGCCCTGTCGCCGCTCGCGGGCCAGACGGCGGACCTCCTCGACGAGGGCGTGCGGCTCCGGGCCGGCGAGTTCCTCGATCACGGACCCGAGCATGTCGCCCAGAAACCTCACGTCGCGACGGAGGAGTTCGTCGTGGCTCACGGCGGGAGCGGGGGTGGGTGACAAGCGGACGGTTGGTGATGGAGTACGACGGGAAATCATGAAGGTTGTACTTGCAAAGCCTGCGCCGGAAAGCCGCCCTCACAGGGCCGCAGGCTGAAGAACGTGTTTTCTCCGCGAAAAACGCGGGGTCGCGGCAGGTTGCGGACCACCGGTCAGCTTCCGCGACCCGCGCGGGACCGCGCACTCCGTGGGCAATGGCCGGCTCACACACGGCGGGTATGCTGCGAATATGAGCAACTCTAACCACCATCGGATTTTCCAGGTTGTCGCTACCACCGCCTGTGTCGTCTGTGGATGGGCCGCCTCCGCCGCCCCGGACGACCTCCACGTCGCCGCGCCGGACCGCATCCGGCGAATGCAGTCCGACGCCGAGCTCGCGGGCCGTGCCTGGTGGGGCTACTGGGGTGACCAGCCCCAGAAGTATGTCTCTCACTCGACCCACTCCAACCGCCTGATT
>CAMBSN010000070.1 GCA_945870505.1 Candidatus Kuenenia stuttgartensis
CGGCCGTCCGCGGCCGCACGACGACGAGCGGCTGCACCTCGAAGAGGCTGCCGTCGGTGGCGTAGAGCGACCGGCCCACGTCGTCGCAGATCACGTCGCCGGAGACGACGCCGCGGAGGTCCTCCTCGATCCGCTGCCGTTCCTGGTCCATACGGCCCTCCGCCGGAGTGCGTCAGGTCGGGGACGGCGGCCGGCTGGCCGCCGCATGTGCGGAGAGCCGGAGCCGCTGCTGCCGGTGCTTCTCGTGCGTTTCCAGATCAAAGCCCTCCGTGTGGCCACCGGCGCCCCGGTAGCGGGCGCCGCAGCGGTAGCAGGTGTGGCACTCCGGCATGAGGAGGTAGAGCACGACGTCGACGAGCGCCGTGCCGAACAGGATCGCGAACGTCGGCACGAGGAGCTGCCAGGCCCAGGTGACGCAGCTCGCAGCGAAGCCCGCGACCACGATTCCCACGCCGAGCCGCTGCGGGAAATCCTTCCGGGTGAAGAGTTCGGTGCAGGGGCAGACCAGACAGCGGCGGAGCCTCGGTTCCCCCTCGCCGCTGGCGACCGGCTCGCCACCTGGCCCCACCCAGGCGACCGCGCCGGCCGGCACCTCCACCGCGGCGGCGCACCGCGGGCAGACGATCGCCGACGCCGACTCCACGCCATCGACGGCGACAGTCGATCCACACGACGGGCAGGCGTAGGTGATCAGCATGGTCGTCAGGAGGCGTGGAGCAGCTGGGCGGTGAGTTCGCCGAGAATGGAGGCGAGGCAGGCGACATACAGAATACCCGTAGCGCTCTGTGTGTTGGGGATGTCGAGCGTTTTCCGGCTCATGACGAGGAGCACCGGCAGGCCCACCAGCCCGGCAAGCCAGCGGAGCGACAGAAGCGCGGTGGCCGTGCCGCCGGCGAGCCGCAGGCTCGAGGGGTCGATCGCGGCGGTCGCCAGGCAGAGCACCAACTGCACCCCCCAGGCCGCCAGAGCCCAGTCGATCATCTTCCGCAGCGCGTCGACGCTCATGCCGGGCGCGTTGAGATACCAGTGGCCGAGGAGCATGGCATGCACGGTGAGGCCCACCACGAGCCCGGAGACGAGGGCCTCGCCGGCGGCTGCCGCTCCGGACCTTGGTTGGACGAGCACCGTCGCCGCCGCGAGGAGGACGGCGGCGATGCGACAGAGCGTCATCCCCGCTCGCGTTCGCTCGCCGAACCAGGCGATACTCCCGAGCCACGCCACGACGCTGGCCCCGGCCGCGAGCATCCACGCCGGCCCAGGCACCTCGGCGCGGGCCAGAAACGCGGCCACGCTCGCCAGGCCGAGCACAACGAGCAGGTTCACGCGGAAGAACCCGGCCGGCACGAGCGATGCAGGGGTCACAGCGAGCGCCGCCGCCATGCCCCAGCCGAAGCGGCACAGAAAGTCGACGAGCAGCCTCATGCCTGTTTCCGCGCGGGCATGTCCCGCCGCGGCCTCGTGGGCCCGTTCACTGCCGATGGCTGCCGTAAATGAGCGACATCACCTCCGCCCGGCTCGAGACGTTTTCGCGAAACACGCCCTTCATCGCCGAGGTGACGCAGAGGCTGCCGGGCTTCCGCACGCCGCGAATGGTCATGCAGGTGTGGGTGGCCTCGACGACGACCGCCACGCCCTTGGCCCCGAGATCGTGTTCCAGGAGGTCGGCGATCTGCTCAGTCATCCGCTCCTGCACCTGCGGCCGGTGCGACACCGCCTCGACCACGCGGGCGAGTTTGGAAAGGCCAAGCACGCGGCCATCGGGCATGTAGCCGATGTGGGCGTGGCCCATGAACGGCAGCAAGTGATGCTCGCAGACGCTGTTGAAGGCGATGTCGCGGACGAGCACGATCTCGTCGTACTTCTCCCGGAACGCCTTCTGCAGGTGGACCCGCGGATCCTGGCGGAGCCCGTTGAACATCTCGGCATACATCCGGGCGACGCGGGCGGGCGTTTCGAGGAGGCCCTCGCGGTCGGGATCCTCACCGACGGCAGCGAGGATCTCGCGGACGGCCCGCTCGATGCGGGCGTGATCGACGGAATGGGGTTGGGTCATGGCGAAATCACTTTACCAACCGCCCGCCTCAAAGTCAGGAAGCCCAACGGCGCAAGCCGTGGGATCTTCGCTCGGTGCGCCGCTCGGGGCTGCCCACGCCCATCGCCGGACGTTCGCTGCGGGCATCCTGCCCTCCGCTCACTCGGTGCTTTCTCCGCTCCGCCATCCGGCTGCGCGAAGAAAGCAAACGCCGGCTCTCGGGCATGGGCAGCCCCTCGCTCGCCTACCGGTCCTCAGTAGCACATGTTTTCAACCTGTGAGCCCTTTGATCCGGGGAAGGCCCGGGGAGCCGCGTTTCGCTTCCAGGCTGCACGGGCCACGATGGCCGCACCACGCGTGGACGAGGCCCGGAGGGCCGCCTGCTCGTGCCAGGCTGCACGGGCCATGGAGGGCCGTGCAGCCGCGTATCGTGTATTCAGTTCGGGCTGAAGTCTGGCGGGAAGGTTCGCCGCTGGCTGGCGGTGGCCCGCGCGGTGATCGCGGCGAGGAGCAGACGGACCCGCTCGAAGACGTCGCACTCCGAGAGCAGACGGAGCTTCGTGTCGAAGTCGAGGTCGATCGTGTAGGCGACGATGTCAGTGAGCATGCCGAGCGTGATCTGGCTGCCGAGCAGTTGATCGAGCTGCTCGTGGGCATTGGGCACCTGGGGCATCGATTGCTTGAAGGCTTCGAGCAGCTGCCGCTGAAGACCGGCAGCGGCGTCTGGAGTCGCGGCATCGGGCTCGACGTCGTCGAGGAGTTCCGCCTCGACCAGGCGAAAGACTTTCTTGGGAGGCAGTTCCCTGACGAGGTGGAGGCGGCGGACGCCGAGCACGAGCACGTTGTAGGTGCCCTCGGCGGTCTTCTGGTGGGTGGCGATCCGGCAGAGGCAGGCGTGGGGTCGGAGGGGCGGGCGGCCGTCGTAGTTGTCCTCCCATCCCGGGGCGAGCGACCCGAGCGCGATCAGCCGGTCGTCCTCGATTGCCTCCTCGAACAGCGCCTTGTAACGCGGCTCGAAGACGTGAAGCGCCTGCATGACGTGCGGAAACATGACCAGGTTCGGCAGCGGGAACATCCGGGCGCGTCCGGAGAACTGGTCTGGCGAGAAGGCGAGCGGCTCGTCGGGCATGGGCGGTGCAGCGTTGAGGTCAGGCGGCGGGAGCCGCGGGGGGCGGATCGAGATGAATCTCGGGAAGCAGGTCGGGGTCGAGCGTGATGTTGGGAAAATCCTCGGTGCTCTTCGCCACATCGGCAAGGCAGCGGTCGAAGTCGGCCAGAAACGAGACGAGATCGAGCCCGAGATGTTTCGGGGCGTAGGGCTCGAGGTAGCCGTGGACACTCAGGTGGAGTTTTCGTGCACCGCGGATGTTGCCGTTCCCGAAATGGTAGAGGGCGACGGCCGCCTGGATCAGCCCCTGGTAGAACTTTCGGGAGGGACCCCGGTATTCGGTCCAGAGCTCCTCCCAGACCTCGTGGCTTTCGTAATAATCGCACTCGTTGAACTTCTCGATTCCGGCGAGATAGAGCGGCTCGTAGTCGTTCGTTTCCGAGGCCATGTGCATCCCGATCAAAATCCGAAGTGTCCTGCCGAGCCGCCCACCGTCATGGTCGGAGGCACGCCGTGAATCGTAACACCCGTCGCCGGAAGGGGCAGGCATCTGGTCCGGTTCGCCCCGAGGGCGTGTCCCGTCGGGAATCGGCCTCGGCCCGGTCTTGCCGGGCCGAGGCGATCGTCAGGAGGCTTCGCGAGGCCTATCCCGACTCCCAATGCTCCCTCGATTTCGCCTCGCCGTTCCAGCTCGTGATCGCCACGATTCTTTCGGCCCAGTGCACCGACAAGCGGGTCAACATAGTGACGCCGGAGCTGTTTCGCCGCTGGCCCGATGCGGCGGCGCTCGCCGGGGCCACGCAGCGAGACCTGGAGGCCGTGATCCGCAGCACCGGCTTCTTTCGCGCCAAGGCGAAGAGCCTGCACGGCTGCGCCCAGGCGCTCGTGGACCGCCACGGCGGCGAGGTGCCCCAGACGATCGAAGAACTCGTCCGCCTCCCCGGTGTGGGGCGAAAGACCGCCAACGTCGTGCTTGGAACGGCCTTCGGGATCGCTTCGGGGGTGGTCGTGGATACCCATGTGGGCCGGATTTCGCGGCGGCTCGGCCTGACGCGGGCTGCCGACGCCGTCCGCGCCGAACGCGATCTGGTGCGGGTGCTGCCCCGGGATCACTGGATCGCGTTCAGCCACCGGCTCATTGAGCTCGGCCGTGGCGTTTGTTCGGCCCGCCGTCCGGTCTGCGACGACTGCTCGCTCCTCGACCTTTGTCCGCGTGTCGGTGTGAAGGTGCCGGGCTCCCGCTGAGCTGTCGGGCACGTCTGGAGGCCGTGGCCGCGGCCCCCATGGGCAGGATCGCGGTCGGCGGCGTAGACTCTCGCGTGGCGTCTTTCACCCGTTCGTGCGTTCCACCTCCGCCTGCGTACGGGAGCCCCTCATGATTTTGTCTGGCAACGAAATCCGGCAGCAGCTCGGCCGGAATGTCGTCATCGAGCCGTTCGACGACAGCCGGCTGAACCCCAACAGCTACAACCTCTCGTTGCACGACGAACTGCTCGTCTACGAGGAGGTGGTGCTCGACATGCGGAAGAGCAATCGCGTCGAGCGGATCACGATCCCCGAAGACGGGCTCGTGCTCACGCCCAACCAGCTCTACCTCGGTCGCACGGTCGAGCGGACGGAAACGCACAACCTCGTACCGATGATCGAGGGCCGGAGCTCGATTGGCCGGCTCGGGCTGTTCGTCCACGTGACCGCCGGGTTCGGCGACGTCGGCTTCTGCGGCTACTGGACGCTGGAGATGTTTGCCGTGCAGCCTGTGAAGATCTATCCGGGCGTGCCGATCTGCCAGATCTTCTTTCACCAGATCCACGGCGACATCACCGAATACTCGAGCGAAAAATACCAGCACAACCACGACATTCAGCCGAGCCTCCTCTACCGCGAGTTTGCGGGTGATGGTGAGGCCTCGCAGCAGCTTCAACTGGAGTTCGAGCGGGATGCCGCGGGCCGCGCCGCGGCGCTGGCGGCTCCGCGGGCGGCAAGGTAGATTCCGGGCATGCTACCCAAGTTGCTCGCCTGGACGGCCCTCGCCTTGGTCCTGCTGTTCGCCGTGCTGATGCTGACGGCGATCTTCGCCGGCTCGTCGCTCGGCGACTCGGCACCGCTGCTCGTCTACTGGGGTGCTGTTCCGTTCCTGGGGCTGGGCATCCTCCTGGCGGTCGTGCTCCTGATCACGTCCGCGTTCTCATCCGACACGTAAGTCGCGACCGCCCCCACCGCCCGCGGAAGCCGGCGGGGCAGGGGCTCGCAGAAAGGTGCACCTGTGCTTCGAACCCATACCTGCGGTGAACTTCGCTCGAACCAGCTTGGTGCGGAGGTTGTCCTCTGCGGCTGGGTGGACCGCATCCGCGACCACAAGGGCGTGATCTTCATCGACCTCCGCGACCGCTGGGGCAGGACACAGGTCGTGATCGGACCGGAGAGCCCCGCCGGCACGCTCGAGGCGGCCAAGGTGGTGCGGCCCGAGTGGGTGATCCGCGTTCGGGGGGCCGTCGGCGCGAGGCCCGCAGGCACGACCAATCCGAAGCTCGTCACCGGCGAGGTCGAGGTGGTGTGCCGCGAACTCGACGTGCTCAACGAGGCTGAGACACCCGTCTTCCAGCCGGGCGCCACGGAACTCCCCGGCGAGGAGGTCCGCCTCCAGCACCGCTGGCTCGACCTCCGACGTCCCGCGATGCAGGAGAACATGTTCCTGCGGAGCCGGATGGTGAAGATCATGCGCGACCACTTCGAGGTGCTCGGCTTCATCGACGTGGAGACGCCGATGCTCGGCCGCAGCACGCCGGAGGGAGCCCGCGACTACCTCGTGCCGAGTCGCCTCGACCACGGCTCGTTCTTCGCCCTGCCGCAGTCGCCGCAGCTCTACAAGCAGCTCCTGATGATGGCCGGCTTCGACCGCTACGTGCAGGTGGCCAAGTGCTTCCGCGACGAAGACCTCCGCGCCGACCGGCAGCCCGAGTTCACCCAGCTCGACGTTGAGATGTCGTTCGTCGAAGCCGACGACGTGATGGGAGTGATCGAAGGGCTCGTGCAGCGAACCGCTCGGGAGATTCTCGGGATCGACGTGCCGCTGCCGCTGCCGCGGCTCTCGTGGGACGAGGCGATGGAGCGGTTCGGTCACGACGCCCCCGACCTCCGCTATGGCCTGGAGATCGTCGATCTCACGGCCATTGCCGGTGAGAGCGACTTCCGCGTGTTCCGCGGGGCGGTCGAGAACAGCGGCCGGGTCCGCGGCCTCCGCGTGCCCGGGGCGGCGACGAAGTTTTCCCGCAAGGATCTCGACGACCTCACGGCCGTCGCCGTCGACGGGGGAGCCAAGGGCCTCGTCTGGCTGAAGGTGGAGGCCGACGGCTCATTCTCCGGGCCCGTCGCCAAGAACCTCGTGAACGTGGCCGACGCACTGAAGGCGAAGCTCGGCTGCGAGCCAGGCGACCTCGCGCTCATCGTGGCCGACTCCTTCGACGTGACGTGCAAGGCGCTCCACATGCTCCGCAAGCGGCTCGGTGCCTCGCTCGGTCTCTACGACCCCAATGCGATGCACTTCTCGTGGGTGGTCGACTTTCCGATGTTCGCGAAGGACACCGAGGGCGGCGGTTGGGCGTCGATGCACCATCCGTTCACGGCCCCGCGGCCGTCCGACATCGATCTCCTGGAGAGCGACCCGGCCGCCTGCCGCGCCGTAGCCTACGACCTCGTGATCAACGGCTCCGAGGCGGGGGGCGGCACGATCCGGATCCACGACGGGCCCACGCAGGAGAAGGTCTTCAAGTTGCTGGGCATCACGCCGGAGGTGGCTCGCGAGCGGTTCGGCTTCCTGCTCGACGCCCTGCGGAGCGGGGCCCCGCCGCACGGCGGCATCGCCCTGGGTATCGACCGCTGGGTGATGCTGTTCGGCAAGCTCGACAGCATTCGCGACGTGATCGCCTTCCCGAAGACACAGAAGGCGAGCGACCTGATGACCGGTGCCCCGTCGTCGGTCGAGACGAAGCAACTCGTGGAACTCGGTGTCCGCGTGATCGTGCCACCACCGAAGCCGGCGTGATACGCGGCTCCCACGTAGGTGCAGGTTGTCAACCTGCATAACGCCTCTCAGTAGCACAGGTTTTCAACCTGTGTGCCGCCCCGCTCGGGGCTGCCCGTCGCTCAGACACAAATCTCGGTTAGACTCAGCCGCTTGTCGTGCGATGCCGACGACAAAGGCAACGGATGGATTGACGGAAAGCCAGGGCGGCTAGCTCAATTGGTCAGAGCACCTCGTTTACACCGAGGGGGTTGGGGGTTCGAGTCCCTCGCCGCCCACTCACGCTGTTTCTTCAGGTTGTCGCGGCGGTTCTGGCCGCCGTCGTGAACGCGACCGAGACGTGGGCTCATCCACTGACACTCTCCGTGGCGGGAACGGTGGCGGCGGCTCGACTTAACGGAGGGCAAACTCAGGCGGTGGCGGGCGATCGGGGTTTACCCACTGGATCACCGCCGCCCAGTTAGCGCTTTCCACGTCGTGCTGCAGATAGCCATGAATGGGCCTCACGACCTGCCAGCCGTCTTTCAGATGCGCCGACAGCACAGGATCGGTTCGCGAGCCGGCGACCACCTCCCGGACATACTCGTCGGCCGCCATGACGCCGGCGACGGCGGAGTAGCCGGGCAGCCGACTGCCACCGACCATCCGCCAGAGATTCTCCTCCGTCACCAGGCCGCGGGTGGCGTCGGTCAGGGCGTGTGCGAGCCCATGATGCTGGTGATCGGGGCTCACGAACACGTCGGCGCCGTACAGCGTGGGGCCGACAGGATCGTGGTCGCTAAACGTGCCACCAGCGGTGAGCACGTCCCAGGCATCGTCCACGTGGTAGTCGGCCATGCGAATCCGGAGGGTGAAGTGCACACCCACCGGCTGCGCCGTCGGAACATGCTCGGCCACGAACTGGCCCTGCGGATAGACCACATGGTGCTCGGCCAGTTCCTCGGCGGTATAGGGCGTGTCGTGCGGATAGACCACGCGGCAGATCTCGCCGATGGCGGCATAATCCGCGGGCTGCATCAGCCTGATGCGGTACTCGTGCGGCAGCTTCATGGCCGAAATCCTCTGTGGGGCATTTCACGGAAAGCGGGGGAACGAGGTGAGGTTAGCAGTATTCCGCACCGCAGCCTCGGGCCTGCTGACCGCGCAGTGCTTTGTGAAGGGACGCTCCTTGGCTTAACGCCCGAGGATGCCTGACGCGGCGATCGCCTCGGCTGCCGTCTTGCTGCCGAGCCGCTCCTTGCCGTCGCCCGCCCCTCCATCGACCCCGCCGGCAGGCCAGGTCTCAGAGTCGGCGTAGCGGCCGTCGTCGCCATACTGCTGCTGGAGCCGCGCGATCTCAGCCTTGAGTTCGGCGAACACCTTCGCCACCTCGGGTGACTTCGCCTCGGCCTCCTCGAAGAGCAGGTTGTGCTGCTCCGTCGGATCCGTGGCGAGGTCGTAGAGTTCCCAGGCGTCCTTCTTCCAGTAGTGGATCAGTTTGTGGGTGGCCGTGCGGACACCATAGTGGGCCCGGGTGTTGTGGTTGCCCGGGTCGTGGTAGTAGCGGTAGTAGACACTTCTGCGCCAGTCGTCCGGCCGCTCGCCACGGAGAAGCGGGGCGACGCTCCGCCCCTGCATCGACTCTGGCACCGGCAGGCCCGCGAGGTCGAGGATCGTCGGGGCGAAGTCGATGTTGGCAACGAACTGCTCGGGCGTGCCGCCGGCCTTGATGCCCGGACCGCGGGCCAGCAGCGGCACCCGGAGCCCCGGTTCGTACATGAACCGCTTGTCGTAAAGACCAAGGTCGCCGAGATACCAGCCGTTGTCGGTGGTGTAAATCACGATCGTCTCGTCGGCCAGCCCCTCGGCGTCGAGCCAGTCGAGCACCCTGCCGACGCCGTCGTCCACGCCCTGCACGCAGGCGAGGTAGTCTTGCATGAACCGCTGATACTTCCAGCGGACGAGGTCGGTGCCTGTGAGCACCCTTCCGTCAAGCTCCACTTCCATCGGCTTGGCATTCAGCCACTGCTGCCGCTCCTTCGGCTCGAGCCCCGCCGGCGGATCGAGCTTCAGGTCGCGGCGGGTGAGGTCGCGGGCCACGGTCTGCTCGTTCTCGGGAAGCGCGGCCGGGCGGGTGGCGTAGTCGTCAAAGAGCGTGGCCGGCTCGGGAATCACGGCACCGGCGAACTTCGTGCGGTTGCGGTCGTCGGGCAGCCACTCGCGGTGCGGCGCCTTGTGGTGGAGCATCAAGAAGAACGGTTTGTCCGCCGGCCGGGTCTTGAGGAACTCGAGGCCTAGGTCGGTGATCACCTCCGTGCAGTGCCCTTCGACCGTGAGCGATCCGCCGGGCACGAGAAACATGGGGTCGCGATAGGAGCCCTGGCCCGGCAGCACGATCCAGCGGTCGAAGCCGGTCGGATCGCTACCGAGGTGCCACTTGCCGATCATGCCGGTGTGGTAGCCGCCGGCCTGCAGCCGCTTGGCGAGGTGATCGCAGCCACCGTCGAACCGGTTGAACACCGGCACGCCGTTGGTGTGGGAATACTGGCCAGTGAGCAGCGTGGCCCGACTGGGCGTGCAGATGGAGTTGGTGACAAACGCGTTGGTGAACCGGGCGCCGCCGGATGCGAGGCGGTCGAGGTGCGGCGTCTGGTTGACCTTCGAGCCGTAGCACGAGAGCGCATGCTGGGCGTGGTCGTCGGTGAAGATGAAGACGACGTTCGGCCGCTTCGGGGCGTCGGCGAATGCGGCGGCGGTGGCCAGGCTGAGGACGATCGTAAGAACGCGTGACATCGAGAGACTCCTTGTCAGCAGCAACTCAAAGCTCGAACACCCCAACTTGCCCAACCCGGCTACGGGACGGGACGAGTTGTCTCGCCAACGGCAGGATAGCCGAGGCTCGCCATCCTCGCCCCGATCCCGCAGCCTGACTCTTTCGAGCCACGCAGAAGCAGTCCGTCGGAGGCACGCGCACTATGGGTCATCGAAGAGCCTTCCGCGGCCGCCGTCCAAGCCCAACGCCGTGAGGCGCGGGGCGAATCATCGCAAGGTGCGGCGTTCAGCGTGGTTCGTGCGCGGCCTCACGGCCGGTCGGCTTTCACGTGCAGTGCACTCAAGCACGAGGATCAACTGTGAACCGTATAAAAACTGGTGAGCGTTGTTCCCCGCAGATCGTGGCTTGAAATCCTCGTTTCCGAGCAACGGGTTCAGCAGATCCGTGGCAGCTGCTCGCCGAGCGGCATCGGGATGACGCGCGTGCCGCCGATCGCGGTACGCATCACCACCATCCGAGGATGGCCCTCGACCACCCGGCCGATCGTCACGGCGTCGCGGCCGTGTTCATGGGATCGCATCGCGGCCAAGACGTGATCAGCCGCATCGGCTGGGACGATCGCGAGCAACTTCCCCTCGTTCGCCACCTGAAGCGGGTCGAGGCCCAGGATCTCGCAAGCGGCCGCCACCTGCGGCCGAACGGGAATCGCCCGCTCATCGACATCGATGCCCACGCTGCCCAAGGCGGCGATCTCGTTGAGGCTCGTGGCCACGCCGCCGCGGGTCGGGTCGCGGAGCAGGCGGATTGCGGGGCAGACGGCGAGCATCGCCGCCACAAGGCCGTGGAGCGGCGCGGTATCGCTCGTGATCTGGACCTCAAACTCGAGTCCTTCGCGGACGCTCATGATCGCCATGCCGTGGTCGCCGAGGGTGCCACTGGCGATCACCACATCGCCGCCGTGGATCGGCTCAGAGCCGAGGCCCAGGCCCGGCGGCACGATCCCGATCCCGGCGGTGTTGATATAGACGCCATCGCCGTGGCCCCGCTCGACCACCTTGGTGTCGCCAGTCACGATCCGCACGCCGGCCGCTCCGGCCGCCCGCGCCATCTGCCGGGCGATCTCGGCCAGGCCGCCCATCGAAAAACCTTCCTCGATGATGAAGCCCGCAGTCAGCGAATGCGGCTTCGCCCCGCTCATCGCCAGGTCGTTCACCGTGCCGTGGACGGCGAGGTCGCCGATCGAGCCGCCCGGAAAGAAGAGCGGCCGAACGACGTAGGAATCGGTCGAGATCGCGAGCCGACCGCCGCCGGCGAGGTCGGCCGCGATGTCGAGCACCGTTGAGTCGCCGAGCCGGTCGAGGAGGGGATTCGAGAAGGCGGGCAGGAAGACGTGTTCGATGAGGTCGCGCGAGAGCGCGCCGCCTCCGCCGTGGCCCAGGACCACGTGCGGATAGGCTCGCAGCGGCGTCGGGCAGGAAAACGCACTGAAGTCGGGGAGAGACACGGATCGCGCCGCGAGGGAGTCGAGCCGCCGACGAGGTCCGGCCGCATCCATCGTACACACCGGCACGAGGGTGCCTCCTGGGAGCGGCTCCCGCTGGCGGGGGCGGCCTTCGCTAGCCCGATTCGCGGAGGCCGGCGAAGGCATTTGTCTCGCGAGGCTGATTTGGAGACAACTCATTGCTGAGGCGGGCTGGTCGCCTGTCCCAAAGAACCCACGAGGAGGTGTTCAATGCGATTCCCGAAGTCCCTTGCCGTTTTGAGCAGAGCGTTCTCTGCCGCGATCGTTGCCGCATCGCTCCTCGTGTCCGTCGATGCCTTTGCACGCCCGGGAGGCGGCGGTGGCGGCCGTTCGGGCCCCGAACCGGCTGCCGGCGGACGTGGCGGGCCCGGAGCCGCGACGAGGCCGGCTCCTGACCGCGCCGAGCCGGGCCGCGCGGAGGCTGGCCGCGCGATCGACGGCGGAGCGGCGAACCGTCCGGCCCCCGGCACTCGTGACGTCGAGAGCTTTCTCAAGAGCAAGCCAGCGGCCGGAGCGGCCACGAAGACGGCAGCCGACCCGGCCACGGCCAAGAGTCGTGCCGAGTCGGCCCAGAGTTCGTTTCAGACCGCGATGGAGGGCCGCACTCAGCCCTTCACGGCGGCTTGGTACAGCGAGCATCCCGATGCCTGGCAATACACTCACCCGCACGCCGATCTCTGGGCGGTGGCCGGCGTGGCTGGACTCACCAACTGGCTCGGGTACCCGGCGGCGGCTGCTACAACGACGGCCGCAACCAGCACCACCGTCGCTGCTGCGAGCGCGACGACCACCGCCGCTGGCACTGAGGCCGCCGCGGTCGCGACCGCCACATCGACCGATGGTAATGCGTCCAGCGCGGCGGCGCCGCCATCCGACCTCGAGTGGATGCCGCTGGGTGTTTACGCGACGGGCCCCAAAGACGCGGCGCAGG
Source organism: Candidatus Kuenenia stuttgartensis (assembly GCA_945870505.1). Classification (GTDB taxonomy): domain Bacteria; phylum Planctomycetota; class Planctomycetia; order Pirellulales; family UBA1268; genus QWPN01. The sequence continues at coordinate 12,367 of CAMBSN010000070.1, forward strand.
GCCACGTCTACCAGCAACTCGCCGTGAGCAAGCAGGGCGAACTGAAGGGCAACTACTACGACTCGATCACCAACACTACGCAGCCTGTGAGCGGCTCGATCGATCGGGAGACTCGAAAAGCGAGTTGGAAGGTTGGTGGGAGGGGCGGCGCGACGTTTGAGACCACGCTCGACGCCCTGATGAAGACCCCGAGCGACGTGACCATGAAGAGCGGTGGCGCTGAGCACGAATGGGAACTGGTGCAGGTGCAGAAGCCCGATGACAAGGCCGCCAAACCCTGACCCGCCGGGAGCGTCACGCGGTTGGGGGCGAGTTGTCCATCGCGGCGGCCTCACCGAAGCCCCGGAAAATCAGCATCATCGGGCAGGCTTTTGACTTCGGCTGCTGACCGCGTAAGGTTCGCAGCCCTCGCATGACAGCGGACCCCGCGAGGGGATTTTCATCGGCAGGCCGCCAGACCCACTGGTTGCAGCCCCGATGACTTCTTCAAATCTTCTCGCCCTGAGTCCGGTCGGTGGCTGCTTCGCGAGCGGTCGACGGGCTTTTACCCTGGTCGAACTGCTCGCGGTGATCGCGATCATCGGCACGCTGATCGGCCTGCTCCTGCCGGCCGTGCAACGCACGCGGGAACTGTCCCGCAAGACCCAGTGCGGGACCAACATTCGCCAAACCGCTCTTGGGCTCTGTGCATACGAATCGGCCCGCCGACGCTTCCCGGCGGGCTGCGACCTGCTGCCACGCGGCGCCGCGTTGCCGAATGGGACCGAGCATGCCTGGTCCTCCGTGATCCTGCCCTACGTCGAAGAGACTGGGATCTCGAACCGAATCGACTACACAAAACGCTGGAACGCCGCCGGGGGCAACGATATTGCCGGCCGTCAGGCCGTGGCGACGTACGTCTGCCCCAGCGGCATCGTTGTGTCAGTGGGCAAAGCCGACTACGCAGGGATCTCCGGCTCCTGGATCATGTCGGCCGGGGTGCCGTTTCTCGGGGCCGCGGGGCTCCACAACGGCATGCTGTTCGCCGACGACGGCGAGCATCGGGCTGCTGCCGCGGCGGACGCGACAGACGGCCTGAGCCGCACGCTGCTCGTGGCCGAGGCGATCGATCGTGGAAGCGCGACCGCACCAGACAACGATCCGGATGCGACCGGCCGCTGGGCTCGCATCAACTGCTTTGCCCAAAGCGCAGCGTTCGTCAACGCCCTCGGCAGCGACATCAGCAGCCACCACACGGGTGGCGCGCAGGCAGCCTGCGGCGATGGCCGCGTGACGTTCCTCAGCGACTCTATGGATCCGGCGGTTCTCTCGGCACTCTGCACCCGCAACGGCGGCGAAGCCAACACCTCGCCGCCGGACGGTTGACGAGCCGAGCGACATGCCCGGCTACGAGCGGCCGCGTGGTGCGGTTGCTCGCGTGATGGACCGCGGTGATCCAGGCCGGACACGAAGCCGCTTTGTGTTCCGGTGTTTTGTTTCGTTTCTTTCACCGAAGAGGTAACTCCATGATTCGCAGGCACATTCTCTCGGCTCTCGCCCTCGTGGCACTGGCCGCCGTGGTGGCTGCTCCGGCTCAGGCCGGCAGCACGTCCGGCGCGGTTGGCGTCAAGAAAACCGCCAACGTCAAGATCCAGAACGTGGGATCGACGAACACCTACGTGGTGATCATTCCGCAAGGGTTCGCCGCCCCCATCACGGTGAAGGACGCCAAGCGACTCGGCGCCATCTTGCGGCCCGCCAACAGCGGGGCGATCTTCTACCCGGTTCCGGCCGGCAACGGAGTCATCGCGGTGATCGATGCGGCGCTGGTGCCGTCGTCCGGAGTCCTGCCGCCACCCGACGACGCGGTGGCCTACTCCGTCGGCAAGGGCAAGATCGCCTACGCCAAGATCACGACCGGCCCGATCGTGAACATCGTCCCGAAGTATTAACGGGCACAGGAAAGCGTCGTCCATGACCTTTTCCCATGCGGTCGGTCGGTGGAAGCGCCTCTGGCTTCCACCGGCCGATGATCATCGACGCCGTGGAGCAGGAGCATCGGCCCGATGCCTGCCGCTCTCTTTGCGCGTCTGCTGCCTCGCGCTGCCGACCGCGTTGGCCGCACCGCTCGTGGCCCTGTCGATCGCCGTGTTTGTCGCCAGTCCGTGGATCGATCAGCGGTTGGTCTGGTGCGAGTGGGTGGGGCTGGCAGCGTCGCTGCTGGTGATCGGACGCATACGGGGCTGGTGGGGTGAACTCTGGACGCTGATCGCTGCCGCCACGGCACTGGCGATCGCATTCCACTGGGCGCCGCAGGTCTTGGCCTACGCCATGAACGCGGAGCCACACGTCGGCCTGCTCGCCACAGCCCCGATCGTGCTCTGGGACGCCGTCCGCCTCGCCCTCCCCTTCTGGTTTGCAGCGCGGATCGTGGCCGATCCGCTCCGGGCCTGGCTCCCGGCCGCCCTGCTGGCAACGACGCTCGAGGCGTTCATGCCGGCCGTGTTTCCTTGGAAGCTCGGCTATGCGCAGATCGCGTGGCCGGTACTCGTGCAATCGGCCGATCTCTTCGGCCCGGAGGTCACCACCTTCGTCATCTTCGCCCACGCGGGGACGCTCGCCTGGCTCGCCCATGCGATCCCGCGGATGGCGCGATCTGAGGGGCGGTATGACTGGGCCCCGCTGGCCGGCCAGCGGGTGAGCCTGCTTGCGCTGGCCGTCTGCCTCATCAACCTCGCCTACGGTCTCGGAGCCATGGCCTACTGGGGGCAGGAAATCGCGTCGGCACCGACACTCACCGTGGCCCTTGTGCAAGCGAATCCGGAGGACGAGGGCGGGATCGACTCCCTGCGGACCATCACGAAGCGGGAATGCCGAGCAACTGGTGACGCACCAGACCTCGTCTGCTGGCCCGAATGCAGCGGTGGCTCCTACGACACAAGCCTCGATTCGCTCGCCGATCCCGACCGTGTGGCGGACCTGTCGCGTCCGCCCCACAAGGGCATGCGGCCGCTGGAGAAACCCGCCTGCCCGCTGCTCTTCGGCGGCAAGATCTACACGGGTCATCCCGAAAAGCCACGCGTCCTGCACCAGTCGGCGATCCTGATCGACACGTCCGAGGCCATCCTCGGCTGCTACCACAAGCGGCATCTGATGCCGTTCGGCGAGTATGTGCCAGGCAGCGATCTCTATCCAGACATCCGGCTTCATTTCTCGATGCAGGATGAGTTTACGGCCGGCGCCGAGGCCCGCGTGCTCACCTGGGACCAGGGGCCGCGGCTGGGCGTCATGCTCTGCTACGAGGACATGATCCCCGGTGCGGCGAGGTCGCTGGTCCAGGAGTCCGCGAATGTGCTGGTGTCACTGATCAACGGGTCGGCGTTCACGGCGCCCCTGACGCTGGCCCAGCACCGCCTGCTCTCGCAACTGCGGGCCGTCGAATGCCGCCGCAGCCTCGTGCGATGCGCGGCCACTGGCGAGACCTGCGTGATTTCGCCGACGGGCGAGGTGACAGCGTCCTTGCCCCCGCACGCTCGTGGCGCCCTCGTCGCCGAAGTGCCGCTCCTGGAATCGACCACGCTCGCCTGCCGGATCGGGCCCGCGTTTCCGCTCGCCTGCGGGGCTGCTGCGGTCGCCCTGGCCTTCCACAGTCGGCGAGCGTTTCGTTGAGGAGTGTGCAGCCCGCGAGGGGCTGCCCGTGCCCGTCGATCCGGCTGCTCCGCCTTCCGGAATCACACATGCAAGCGATAATGCTGTAAGCCCAATGCGAACCGGGAAGACACACAGGTTGAAAACCTGTGCTACGAGAAGAGGCTGCGAGGGGCTGCCCGTGCCGATCGAGCGGCGTAGGAAACCGAGCGCAGCCTGGAGGGCGAAGCGAGGTTTCCTTCGAGT
>CAMBSN010000071.1 GCA_945870505.1 Candidatus Kuenenia stuttgartensis
TGGGCATCGCCGTGGGCACGCCGCTCCACGTGATTCGCATCGAGCCGGAGGCGTGCCGCGTGGTCGTGGGCCCCAGGAGCGAGGTGCCCGAAACGCGCCTCATCGCCGGTAGCTCGACCTGGCTTGAAGCGCCGCCGATCGAACCCTTCGAGTGCCTCGTGCAGTGCCGCGCCCAGCGAACCGCCGCCCCGGCCGTTGTCACGCCGCTGTCCGCACACCGCTTCACGGCGGAGTTCACCGGCGGCCCCGAACGCTCCCCGGGACCGATCTCCCCGGGCCAGCCGGCGGTCTGCTACGCCGGCGACCGCCTCCTCGGTGGCGGCTGGATCGAGGGCTGAGCAGCCTTCTGACCGGGAAACGGCTGGTTTTGCAGGGGACGATCCGCGAACTAGGCTTGAGGACAGTCTCTTCAGTCAGCCGCCCCGTCCGGAGTCGCTCGCGTGAACCCTCGCCCCGCAGGCCTGCCGCCTGAAGTCCTTGTCGGCGCTTCGATCCTCATCGGGCTCGCCGTGTTGACGATGCTGCTGCTCGTCTTTAACTACGGCCAGCTCTGGTTCCAGGCCTACTGGTCGAAGGCGCGGGTGACATTCATGGAGCTGCTCGGCATGAGCCTCCGGAAGGTCAACGCCCGCACGATCGTCCAGGCCAGGATCATGGCGACCCAGGCGGGGCTCGGGCCCGACATCACGCCGCAGCGACTTGAGGCCCACTACCTCGCCGGCGGCGATGTGCCTCGCCTGATCAAAGCGCTCATCGCGGCTCAGCGGGCCGACCTCGACCTCGACTTCGACCGAGCCTGCGCGATCGACATCGCCGGCCGCGATGTGCTCGACGCGGTGCAGACGAGCGTCAATCCCAAGGTGATCGACTGCCCCGACATCGCCAGCGGCAAGTCGACGCTCTCAGCCGTCGCCAAGAACGGCGTTGAGCTCAAGATCAAGGCCCGCGTCACCGTGCGGACAAACCTGCAGCAGCTCATCGGCGGTGCGACCGAGGAGACGATCATCGCCCGGGTCGGTGAGGGGATCATCACCTCGATCGGTTCGTCCGACAGCCACTTCGAGGTGATGGAGCATCCCGACACGATCTCGAAGGCGGTGCTCCAACGGGGCCTCGACGCTCAGACGGCGTTTCAGATCGTTTCGATCGACATCGCCGACATCGAGGTGGGCGAGAACATCGGCGCCCGATTGCAGGCCGACCAGGCCGAGGCCGATACCCGCGTTGCCCGGGCAAGGGCCGAGGAGCGGCGGAGCGTGGCGATCGCCCGCGAGCAGGAGATGAAGGCCGCCACTGCCGAAAACCGGGCCCGCGTGCTCCAGGCAGAGGCGCTTGTGCCCAAGAGCATCGGCGAGGCCTTCCGGGCCGGCCGCATGGCCAACGCCGGGCAACCGGGCGGCCGGACCTGAACCAGGAATCCCAACGGCGTGAGCCGTGGGGATCACGCCGGACCAGGAAGCCCAATGGCGTGAGCCGTGGGGATCTCCCAGACGCTCGAGATTGCCGACTGGCGCCGGCCCCGGCCCTCGTATTCCGTGGAGGTGGGGAAATCGGCCAAACCCTGACGGCCGTTCCGGCCGATATGAACAAAGAAGAGAAGAGCGGTTAGCCGTCAGGATGACGGTCGGGCGAAAGTCCAAAATCCGCCTTCGCGATGCCCACGGCAAGGGAGAATGCCCATGGCGATGCGACAACTGCGGGTCTATAGCGAACCAGATCTGAAGGTGCGGGAGTACGCGGCGGTCGAGCAATCCGCCGATCTGGGCGTGCGAGTCTCGCTCGGCGAGATTCTCCCACTTCTGGCCGACGCCGTCGCCAGCCATCGCACGTGGCTCTCAGACTTCGCCGATGACGAAGTCACGATCTCGTCGGACCTCCACGACGTGCTCCAGTCGTATCGGCACTTCCGCCGCCCCGGCGCCTGAGTAACCCGGGCCGCTTCGTGTGGCAAGGGGCTGCCCATGCCCGTCGCCGGACGCTCTCTGCGGCCCTTCAGGCCTCCGCTCGCTCGGTGCTTTCTGCGCTTCGCCATCCCGGCTGCGCGGAGAAAGCAAACGGCGGCTCTCGGGCACGGTCAGCCCCTCGCAGCCTCTCGTAGCACAGGTTTTCAACCTCTGTGTCTTTCACGGTTCGCAGGGAATCCGGAAGAGGGAGCAGTGGGCCGGGGGCACGCGCAGAAGCCGGTGTCACTTGTGGACGCAAGACTCCGACATTCCGCCAGAGCCTTGAACTCACAAGTGCCGCCGGCGCCGAGCATGTCTCCGGCCCGCTGCGGCCCACCGCGGCACGGCTAGGCCAGGCCCGTCTCAGACGTCGAGGTTCTTGACGTCGAGGGCGTGCTTTTCGATGAAGTCGCGGCGGGGCTCGACCTTCTCGCCCATCAACACACGGAACAGGTCGTCGGCTGCGGCCGCGTCGGTCATCGTGACCCGTAGGAGCGTGCGATTGGCCGGGTCGAGCGTCGTGTCGCGGAGCTCCTCCGCATTCATTTCGCCAAGACCCTTGAAGCGGGTGATCGAGAGCCCCTTCTCCCCAGCCCGCCGCACGGCGGTGAGCAACCCACGCAGATCCTCGAGGCCGATCTCGTTTTCGCCGCGGCGGAGCGTGTAGCGGGAATCCTCGCTGCCTGTGCGATCCTGCGGCAGCAGCGACTCGATGCCGAAGCCCATCGCCTCGAGCTCCTTGAGCCCGGCGTTGATGCTCCGCACCTCGTGCAGATCGACGACCACGAGTTGGTCGTCGCCGGTGCCCGGCGCCGTGCCGGGCGTCGCGTCGCCGGCAGCCTGCGCCTCCTCGACGCGGCCCACGGCCAGTTCGCCACCAGCCACCTTTTCCTTGCCTTTGACGAAGGCCTCGAAGTCATCGCGGCTGGTAAACCACTGCTCCTCAATCCCGTAGTAGACGTGGTACATGGGCAGCTTGCCCGTCTTCGAGTCGCGGCGGGCGGCATGGTCGCGGAGGCTGATGCCCCGCTTCTCGAGCGCGACGAGCGCGTCCTCGAGGCCGGCGAGCGTGCGGCAGAGTTTCTGCATCTCGTCTCCGAAAATCTCGCGGCCGCCACCCGGCAGAAACACACCCTCCCCCAGGCCCTGGTCGAGGAGCTGCGTCTTCATCTCCTCCTCCGTCTGCACGTAGTAGACGTTCTTCTTCGACCGGACGCGGAACAGGGGCGGCTGGGCGACATACACGTGGCCCTCGGCCACCAGCCGGTACATCTGCCGATAGAAAAACGTGAGCAGCAGCGTGCGGATGTGCGAGCCATCCACGTCGGCGTCGGTCATGATCACGATCTTGTCGTACCGCCGCTTGGAGAGGTCGGCCTCGTCGCCGATGCCAGCGCCGATCGCCGAGATCACGCTCCGGACCTCCTCGTTGGCAAGCACCTTGTCTTCGCGGCTCTTGTAGGCGTTGATGATCTTGCCTCGCAGCGGCAGGATCGCCTGATACTCGCGATGCCGACCGCCCTCCGCCGACCCTCCGGCACTGTCGCCCTCAACGAGGTAGAGCTCGCACCGCTCCATGTCGCGGCTGGTGCAGTCGCGGAGCTTGCCCGGCAGGCCGCCACCTGAGAGGGCGCCCTTCCGCTCGCGGAGCAGCTGCTTCGCCTTCTTCGCGGCCTCGCGGGCCTCGGCGGCGAGCACACCCTTCTGGACGATCGCCTTGGCACTCTTGGGATTCTCCTCGAGGTATTTTGAGAGGAAGTCACCGACCGCGGAGTTGATGATCCCTTCGACCTCGCCGTTGCCAAGCTTCGTCTTCGTCTGACCCTCGAACTGCGGATGGGGCACCCGCACACTGATCACGACCGTGAGCCCCTCGCGGACGTCGTCGCCGGTCGGCACCAGGTCCTTGTAGATGCCGGTCTTCTTGCCGTAGGCGTTGAGCGCCCGCGTCAGCGCCGAGCGGAAGCCCGACACGTGCGTGCCCCCCTCGGTGGTGGAGATGTTGTTGACGTAGCTGTGAAGGCTCTCGGTGTATTCGCCGGTGTACTGCATCGCGATGTCCCAGCTCAGGCCGTCCCCCGAGCCCTTGATCGTGATCACGTCGGCATGAATCGCGTCGCTTGCCTTGTTGAGATGCTCGACGAACTCCTCGACGCCCCGCTCGTAGAAGTACTCCTCGGCGTTACCGGTGGCGGCGTCGGTGAAGCTGATCCGCACGCCCGAGTTGAGGAACGCCAGTTCCCGCAGCCGCCGGGAGAGGATGTCCCAGGAGAACTTCGTCTGCGGGAAGATCTGCGGGTCGGGCTTGAACGTGGTCTTCGTTCCAGCCCGCGTGGTCGTGCCCATCTTCCGGACCGGACCGGTCGGTTCGCCCCGCTGGTACTCCTGCTGCCAAACATGGCCCTCGCGGGAGACCTCCACTTCGCACCATTCCGAGAGGAAGTTGACCACGGTCACGCCGACACCGTGGAGGCCACCGGAGGTCTGGTAGGCCCCCTTCTCGAACTTCCCACCGAACTTGAGGACCGTCATCACCCCCTCGAGGGTCGAAACCTCCCGCTCCATCTCCTCGGAAAGCTGGGGGTGGCGGTCGGTGGGAATGCCACGGCCGTCATCCTCGACGGTCACGCTGCCGTCGACGTTGACCGTCACACTCACGTGCTTCGCGTAGCCCGCCATGCACTCATCGATCGAGTTGTCCACCACCTCATAGACCAGATGGTGCAGGCCGCGCGAGGTATTGTCGCCGATGTACATGCCGAACCGCTCGCGGACGTGCTCGCGATCGGAGAGGTGCTTGAGGTCCGCCGACGTGTAGTCCTGCTGAGGCTGGTCTGATGCCATGGGTTTCTCCTGACGGCGTGATCGGTTGTTTTTCGGTGTGTCGGCGTGCTCAGGTCGTGCGCTTGCCGTCGGCAAGGAGCCGACACCGGATGTCGGAAATCCCTGCATCGGGGACGAGTTGCTTCAGCCGCGCCACGATTGATTGCTTGTGGAATCCGATCTCCTGCACGTGGGCGGAATGGCTGACGAACACGTCGAGGATGCCGCGGCGAACGTTTCCGGCCTGCGAGGCATCTCGGAAGGCAGGGGGCGCGGCCTCCCGCCAAGCGTCTGCGACCGCCGACGTTGACTGCTCGCGGTCGTAGCCCGTGCGGGCCATCAGTCGCGACATCAGCCTGCCGACCGAGAGCGGATCGGAGGATGCATGTGGGCGGCGGTTCATGATCGTGCTGGCCACGGGTTCGGTCAGTCTGCGGCCAGCGGCATGATCACATAGCCGTAGCCGTCTTCGGTCGTGCAGACGCACGCGCTTTGGGCGTCGGTCAGTTCCACTGTCACCGCGGAGCCGGGGTCGAGCACGCGGAGAAAGTCCGACATGAATCGCGGGTCGAGCTTGATCCGTACGGTCGCCCCGGATTGGTCGATCGGCAGTTCCACCCGGCTCTCGCCGCTCTCGGCAGACCGGCCGGTCAGCACGAGTTGTCCGGGCTCGAACGAGAAATCGACACCCTTCGATTGTTCGCTGGTCACGATCGCTGCCTGGCGGACCGCAGCCAGCAGAGGACCTGCGACGAGTTGCACCCGCATGGCATCGGGTCGGTCGGGAAACACATCCCGCCATCTGGGAAACCGACCATCGACGAGCCTCGCTGAGATCGTCGTGCCCCCGGTCTTCGCGAGAATCTCGCTGCCCCGCACGGCGAGTTGCACCGGTTGGTCGGCCCCCCCGAGACAGCGCTCCACGAGTTGCATGGCCCGGGCAGGCACGATGGGCTGGGCGTCACCGATTCCTCCCTCCCTGCTCTCCGCCGGCCCCTGCATCCGCGCCAGCCGTCGGCCGTCGGTCCCGACGGCGATGACGGCCCCGGGCGCCATCTCGACAAGCACGCCGCCCAGGGCGTAGCGACTCGATTCACTGTCGGTGGCGAACACCGTCCGCCGAACCAACTCACGAACCAGGGGCGTTGCCAACTCGACGCACCCACCGCCTGGGAAGGTCGCCACCGCCGGGAACTCCAGCGGATCTTCGGCGGGGAGCCGAAACTCGCTCCGCGGGGCCTTGACGATGGCCGCGGTGCCATCGCAGTGAATATCGAACACGGTACCGGCCGGGCTCTCGCGGACGATCGCCATCAGCCGGCCGCTCGGCAGGAGAACAGCTCCCGGAGCGACCGTTTCCACACCCTCGAGTTCGATTCGAATGCCCACCTCCAGGTCAGTGGCCATGATGACCACCGCGTCTCGCGTCGCCTCGACCTTGACGTTCGTGAGCACGGGCTTGGGCGACCGAGACGGCACGACCGCCGATGCGCTCTGCAGAGCGGCGAGCAACGACTCCTTGGGGCAGCAGATTTTCATCGTCGGAAAGGGTCCTCGGGGCCGGTCACAGGCGTTCGGGGAGGCCCCTTACTGTACCCGAAAAACCATGCTTCGAAACGGGTCGTCCTACGCCCCGTGCGCCACGAAAGTACTCGGGCGAACGGCTCGATTCTTCGTCTTCTCAATCTTTGAAATTGAAACTGTAAGAAATAGCCAGGGGTTAATAGGAGCGGGGATCGCCGGACGTCTGGGATGTGGCTCAGAACAACTGCCTTGCGACAGGTGAATGACAAGTGAATCACGGCACAAGAGCATCACAGAGACTGATTCGAGAGGCGTGCGTAACTCGTCGATGGCCTGTCGAGTGCGTGTTGCAAAGCCAGTTGGTGTGCTGGCGCATGCAAGTCGATTTGGCTTCCGGCTGGGGTGAAGTCGGGCGCGGATTTCTCGTCCGCTGCCGGTCGTCGAAATCGTCGGAAGCGTGGTCGCCAGGGCGTTGGGCGGCAACCAACAGTGTGCCGACATCAGACTGGCGAGGCTCACCCGCCCGCCCGCCGCCGCGATCGCCCGCCGGCATTCGTCCGCCGAGGGTGCTCGGAATCGGCCAGCAGCTGCTCGACGTCGGCCGCGAACGTGGCATCGGTCGTCATCCGGGTCTCGACTGCCCGCACGCCACGCATCACAGTGGTGTGGTCGCGACCACCGAACGCCGCGCCGATTGTTCCGAAGCTGCTTCCTGTGAGGTGACGGGCCAAGTACATCGCCAAGTTGCGGGCCTGCACGACCCCGCGACAGCGACCGCTGCCGGCGAGCGACGCGGCCGGCAGGCCATGGGAGCGGGCTGCGATGCGGATGATCCGGGTCAACGACCCCGCCGTTCGCACCTCGGTCGGCGTCTCAGCCGGCCGAGACGGGACATAGACCACGAGGCCCGCCGCCAGTCGTGATTGGAGTGCTGGATCAAGTCCACACGCCGGGGGTGACCGTCCGATCGTCACGCAGGTCGACACGCCGTTGCGGGCGAGATCGTCGAGAAATGCGACGGCAGACTGTTGCCACTCGCGGCCACCGACCAGATCGATGCGTTCGACGATGACAAGCCGCACGGAAGCGTCGTCGCGGAGGCTGCCAGCTTCGAGGACACGACCGAGTTCGGGGCCGGCGAAACGCCGAACACCTACGGCCGACGCCGTGCCCAACGCCTCGAGATCCTCAAGCAGGCCCGTGAGGCAGGCCTCGGATACCAGCGTCACCGCCAGGGGAAGATCGTCTGCCGCCGCACGTGGTTGGATGAGCGACGAGAAGGCTTCCCGCAGGAACCGGGCCCACAGTGGGAAGGCGGTCCGATCGTGCGGCCGATAATCGCGTCGGGAAACCGGCATTGAAAACCCCGCGTCACCCGGAGCCCATTCAGCGGCATCCGTGCCACGCTCATCCCAGCGGCAGGCTATCCGGCATCCGACGGAGGGTGAAGCCCCGCCGCTGCAATCCCGCGAAACACGGCGTCGATTCTGCGGACAGCTTCCGCCACGTCGGCGGGCGTGGTCGAGGGGCCAAGACTTGCACGGATCGCGGACCGCGGCACCCAGTCTGGCAGATCGAGCGCGACGATGGCCGGCGCTGGATCACTCGATCCGCTCGCGCACGCCGTGCCTGTTGCCAGGCCCACGCCCGCAAGGTCGCAGGCCATGACAAGCGTCTGCCGTTCGCAGCCGCGCACCGCGATGGTGGTGATGGGCGGTGCACGGTCGGCGTCGCCTCCAACCACCACGGCTTCGAGCCCATGGCGCCGGGCCGCGGTGACGAACAACGTCTCGAACCGGTCACGCAGTTCCGTCACCTGTCGCCGCGCCGCCTCCCGGGCCGCGGTGGCGAGTTCCAGCGATGCGGCGAACCCGACGGCAAGCGCCACCGCCTCTGTGCCGCCCCGCAGCCCGAGTTCCTGAGGCCCTGGGGTCAGCGGCGCGACGCCGACGCCGCCGCGGACGAGCAGGCCGCCGATTCCCCGCGGACCGCCAAACTTGTGTGGAGCCAGCGCCAGGCTCGTCACCGGAAGGCTATCGAACGAGAGGGAGTCCCACGCGGCCGCTTGCGTGGCGTCGGCGTGCACGAACAGCCTCCCGCCGATGTCTGCCGCGGAAAGCGCAGCGGGCGACTCGCGGATGCCCGTCTGGCCGCAGACGAGCGTTGTCGAGACAAGCACGCGGCCCGGTTCGGCGGCGGCGAGCCCGGCGGCCGCGGCAATCGCGGAGCCGTCCGCGGCGAGCGGCAGGCGGTGCAGCCGCCAGCCCTGTCCAGCGAGATCCTCAGCGGCGGCGATCACGCTGCCGTGGTCGCGGGGAGAGACCCCGACCGTGCCCGGACAAGGGCCGACAGTGCCCAGCATCCCGAGTCGGTTCGCCTCGGTCGCTCCGCTGGTGAAGATCAGCCTGTCTCGTGAGCTCCCCGCCGAGCGACCGCCGAGCAGGGCGAGAATGCGGTCGCGGGCGTCCTCGAGGGCAGCGCGGGCGCGGCGGCCCGCGGCGTGGGGGCTCGAGGGATTGGCGAAGGCCTCGGCGGCTGCACGACGCATCGCCTCGTCGACGCGGGGGTCGAGCGGTGTGGCGGCGGCGTGGTCGAGATAGATCGACTCCGCGGACTTTGAAACAGGCAGCGAAACGGCAGCGGCCATTGGCGTCTGGCCCTGGGCCTTCGTCACCCGACGTCGAGATACGAGGCGATCCGATCGAGCCCCACAGTCAGCTTGTCCTCGGAGGCCGCAAACGACATCCGTACGAAGCACTCGGCACCGAAGGCACTCCCGGCCACGAGGGCGACGTGGTGCTTGTCGAGCAGCGTCTCGCACCACTGCATGCTCGTGCCGATGCCGCGTGCCGCCATACGCTGGAGAGACTCGCGGATGTCGAAGAAGGCGTAAAACGCACCGCCGATCTCAGGAATCCGGACGCCCGGCATCCCGCGCAGCCGCTTCGCCACGAGGTCGCGTCGCTTCTCGAATGCCTGGAGCATCTCGGCGACGCACTCCTGCGGGCCAGTCAGCGCCGCGATCGCCGCGTGCTGGCTGATGCTGCAGGGGTTGCTCGTCTCCTGGCTCTGCAGGTTGCCGATCGCCTTGGAGAGCGGTTCTGGGGCGATCGTCCAGCCGATTCGCCAGCCGGTCATGGAGTAGGTCTTGCTCACGCCGGCTACCACGACCGTGCGGTCGGCAAGCCCGGGCCGCAGCGTGGGGAACGAGACGCTCGGCCGGCCGTCGTAGACGAGTTGGTCGTAGATCTCGTCGGCAACCACGGCAAGATCACGTTCGATCGCAACGTCGGCGAGGCTGCCGAGTTCGGCGGCGGTGTAGACGACGCCCGTGGGGTTGCTTGGGGAGCAGAGGAGGAGCATCCGCGTCCGGGGCGTGATGGCGGCCCGCAGGGCCTCTGGGCGGAGCTTGAAGTTTTCCTCGATCCGCGTTTCGAGCAGGATCGGCTTCGCCCCGGTGAGTTTGATGAGTTCCGCGTAGCTCACCCAGTAGGGCGTGGGAACGATCACCTCATCCCCCTCGTCGAGCACCGCGGTGAATACGTTGTGAAGGGCGTGCTTGGCGCCGTTTGAAACCACGACCTGCGCCGGCGTGATTGCGAGACCCGTGCGGCGGCCGTAGTCGTCGGCCACGGCCTTTTTGAGCTGAGGGATGCCAGCAGCAGGGGTGTATTTCGTCTTCCCGGCGCGAATCGCCTCCTCCGCGGCCCGGCAGATGTGGGGCGGCGTGGGGAAGTCGGGCTCGCCCACGGAGAGATCGATGACGTCGATCCCGGAGGCGGTCATCGCGGAGGCGCGGGCGGCCATCGCCAGCGTGGCCGACGGCTCGAGGGCCCGCATGCGGCGGGCGGTGGTGAGGCTCTTCGACTCCATGGACTCCATGCGGCGCAAACTCTCCGCTGCGGTTTCTTCGGGCTGGTGGGGGCGCCGCGGAGGAACCCCCTCGAACCCGCGGTCGCTTGACGCTCTTCAGAGGGCATCGAATGATACCACCCGTTCAACCGTTTCCCAGTCGCTTCAAAGTCACCGGATCACTCAAGTATGGCCAAGCGCCGCGTCGGAGTATGGCTCGTTGGAGCCAAAGGGGGTGTCGCCACCACGATGATGACCGGGCTGGCGGCGCTCCGCACGGGGGCGATCGATCCCGTCGGCCTGATCACGGAGACCGAGCCATTCACGCGGCTTGGACTCGTGGGGTTCGATGAGCTTGTCGTTGGCGGCCACGACATCCGCTCTGGCCGGCTTGGCGACGAGGCGCGGCGGATGTGGAGCGAGAGCCGCGCGATCACTCCGGATCTCATCGACGGCGCTGCCGGGTTGTTCGCCGAGGTCGAGCCGCGGCTGCGACCTGGGACCCTCGTCGCCTCGGGGGATCGGATTCGGAGCCTCGCCGATTCCGAGGCCGCCGCCGTGGTGGAGACGCCGCGGGCGGCTGTCGAGCGGATCCGCCGCGACCTCGTGGAGTTCGCCGCCGCCGAACGGCTTGAGCACGTCGTGGTCGTCAACGTGGCCTCGACCGAACCGCCGCCGTCGCTGCCGATTCCGCGCACCTTCTCCGAGGTCGAGCCGCTGCTTGACGACCCAGCCCGCTGCCCACTGCCCTCGAGCAGCCTCTACTTCTTGGCGGCGGCCAATGCCGGGGCCAGCTACGTCAACTTTACGCCCTCGACCGGCGCGACGCCCGCCTGCCTGCAGGAGTTCGCCGTCGACCGGGGAGTCGCCCATGCCGGGTGCGACGGCAAGACCGGCGAGACGCTGCTCAAGAGCGTGCTGGCCCCGATGTTCGCCGCCCGCAACCTCCAGGTGATGAGCTGGGTGGGCCACAACATCTTCGGCAACATGGACGGCAAGGTCCTCGACGACCCTCGGAACAAGGCTGCGAAGGTGAGGAGCAAGGATCACCTGCTCGCCGCGATCCTCGGCTACCCCCCGCAAACGCACGTATCGATCGAGTACATCGAGAGCCTCGGCGACTGGAAGACAGCCTGGGACCACATCCACTTCCGCGGGTTCCTGGGAACGCCGATGACACTCCAGTTCACCTGGCAGGGTTGCGATTCGATTCTCGCGGCTCCGCTGGTGCTCGACCTCGTTCGGCTCGTGGAGCGAGCCCACCGCAGTGGCGAACGCGGGGCGCTCGCGTGGCTCGCCTGTTTCTTCAAGAGCCCAGTCGGCGTGCAGGAGCAGTCGTTCGCCGCACAGGTGTCGATGCTGATGGAATGGGCGGCGCGAAGGCTCGCCGACGATCGCGCCGGGACGTGATGACACGGTTGTGAGTGACATCGACCGCGATCGAAGCGGCGTCGAGTGCGATGGTCGGTCGGAAAAAAGTCGGGATTTTTTCCGATATTTCTCTTGACAGTTTTCCCCGTCATCATTCACAACTCTGTCATCGGTGTGCGGTTGATGGTGAGCGATCACCTTCAGCACCACATCGAATCGTCGTCCGCTCCCCTCCCAGAGCATCCGGGGGAGTGGATGTGAGAACCATGCACGGGTGCTCATGGTAAGGAGCCATTTCCATGGCGAAGAAGAAGAAGAAGGCTGCCAAGAAGGTCGCCAAGAAGAAGAAGGGCCACGGCTGAATCTGATGTCGGGGAGTCGCTCCGGGGTTCGCCTGATGGTTCACTCCGGGGAGTCGCTCCGGCACAGATTTGATGCCGGGATCCCGTCCTGGGATCCGGTGGGTCGCCTCGTGCGGCCTGCGTCCCTTCGCTCCGGCCTCTCGCATTTGGGGGTTCGCCTCCGGTGCGGTTGATCGGGGCGTCCACGCTCAGACGAGAAAGGCCGGCCCGGGCCCTTGGGCGCCCGGGCCGGCCTGATTCGTTCTGGTGGTACAATTTTGGGCTATGCCAGCCCCGAAAATGCCCGTGTCTTCGCCATCGCCGATCGTCCGGGGTGGATTCATCCTCTGTCCATGCCACCCCGGGGCCGAGGCGGCGCTGGCCGCGAGACAGGCGGACGTGCTGCCGGCGTTTTCGCGGGGAGTCTGGCGACGTGGAGCGGCGACGTTCCGGATTGGGCCGGAGGGGTTCGACCCGCCCGACGAGTTCGCTCCCGAGCTCATCTTCGCCCATACCGTCGTGCGGTCGCTCGGCCAGGTCTCAGCCAGTTCGGTCGCCGACCTCGCCGCGAAGACCAGCGCGCTCGTGGGGTCGGTGTCGTGGAATGCGATCCATGTATGGAAGCGCGAGGAGCGGCTCGACGTCGTGGTCGCCGATGCCCGCGCGGCGATCGCGGCAGCGTGTGGCGTCGCGGTGCCCGACGATCCGGCGGCCCAGCCTGGTGATCTCGTGCTCGACTGCGTGCTTGACTCCGCCGACCGCTGGTGGGTGGGCTGGCACCGCGCGGCATTGCCGGCGAGCTGCTGGCCGGGAGGCGTCTACCCGCAGCCGCTTCCGGGCGACAAGGTGTCGCGGGCCTGGCTGAAGCTCGACGAGGCGATCGCGTCGTTCGGTGTCACGCTGCAGCGCGGTGAGCGGGCGATCGAACTCGGTGCCGCGCCCGGCGGAGCCTGCCAGCGGCTCCTGGAGGCCGGCCTCGACGTCATCGGCGTCGATGCCGCCATGGTCGATGCCACCGTCGCCGCGCATCCACGATTCGAGCAGTGGCGGATGCGGGCCCGCGAGGTTCCCTTGAAGCGGATGAAGGGCGTTGACTGGCTGCTCACCGACATGAACATCGATCCTGCAAGCACCATGTCGGCCCTCGAGCGAGTGCTCGGTGGTGGCGTGCGGCCCGCCGGCGTGATCGCCACGCTCAAACTCCCCGACTGGTCGCGGGCGGCCGACCTGCCGGGGTGGCTCGACGCCTTTCGGGCCTGGGGTTATGTGCCGCGGGTCCGCCAACTGTCGACCGGCGGTCGCGAGGTCTGCGTGGTCGCCACGGCCCGGCCAGCTGGTCGGGTCACGCCCCCGAATCGTCACCGCGCCACTCGCCGCCCGGGGGCGTGAGACTCCCCGAGCGGACCACGGTCCGCCCGGTGTCGGTCTCGACGACCAGCCCACCGCCGTCATCGATGCCCCGGCAGAGGCCCGCGTGGATTGTGTCGCCGACGAACACCCGCACGTCGCGGCCGGTGAGGCTGCAGAGCGGCCGATAGCGACGGCCGAGCATGCGCGGGTCGGCCGCAAGTCGCCCCAGCACATCGAGCAGCCGCGGCACGAGCGCGGCGAGCAGTCGTTGGCGGGGCATGATTCGCCCGGTGACATCCGGCAGGGTGATGACACGATCCCGCAGCGGCTCCGGCGCGTCGCTGGCC
Source organism: Candidatus Kuenenia stuttgartensis (assembly GCA_945870505.1). Lineage (GTDB taxonomy): Bacteria > Planctomycetota > Planctomycetia > Pirellulales > UBA1268 > QWPN01. Next base: position 13,552 of record CAMBSN010000071.1, read on the forward strand.
CGGCCTGTCGTGTTGACGCCGACCCCGAAGACGGCCCTGCCATCGGCGGCAGTCTCGACGAGAATCCCGGCAAGCTTCCTGTCGGCCACCTCAACGTCGTTCGGCCAGCGGACGCGAGCCACCACAGACGGCTCGAGATCGCGGATGGTCTCGGCGAGGGCCACGCCGCAGGCGAGCGACCAGGTGGGCGTCACCCCGCCGGCCATCGAGGAACCGTCGATGACGAGGCTCACCGCGAGGCTGCCTGGCGGCTGCCACCATGCGGCGCCCCGCCTGCCGCGGCCGGCAGTCTGCCGGTCTGCGATCACGGCCGCCGGCAGCCTCGCCAGCGGGTCGGCGGCGATCTGGCGGGCCCTGTCCATGGTCGAGTCTGCCTCTGCGGGCACCTCCAGGGTGGCCACTCCAGACGCAGCGCGGAGCCACGCCTCGTCGATCGGGTCGTCGCGTGATGGCGTGTTCATCGGCAAGGTGGGAGGGCTCCGCAGGCCACGGAGTCTAGACGGCACGGGGTGCCTCGGCACGCCGATGGCCGGGCGTGCGGACTTGATTCCCTCGTTGGCCGCGTGGTAACCCCCGGGGCCTTAACTTTTCGATGGGTCGATCCCTCCCGAGCCGCCGGCGGTGCCGGCGGCGGGTGTGGAGCATGCACGGCATGAAACTGGTGGCGTCGCTTGCGATCGCGATCGTCCTGCTCGCCGCAGGATCGCCAGCCGCTGCGCAGACGTCGTACCTGCCGCCCACGGCGTCTTCGTCGCTCGACCGCATCGCGCAGGCGCCGCCACCCGCGACATGGGATGCCTACGCGCCCCAAGCCGCGCAGGTGTTTCCGACGCCGGGCCCGTCGGCATCGACCTGGGCGCCGTCGGCGATCGGCGGCCAGCCGGGCTATCCCGGTTACTCGACGGCGGCGCCGTCGCTGGTACCGCCCCAGACCCCGCCCCAGCAGGCGTCGCTGTTTCCTGCCGGCTATCCGTCGCAGAGCCAGACGCTCCAACAGACGATGCACGTCTTTCAGGGCGTTCGCGGCAGCTGGGCTTACCTGATGGGCGACGGCAACGACCTCAACGTCGGCGTCAACGAGCTCGACACAACGGCCACCTTCGCCCTGCCCTTTTTTCACAACTCGCCCGCCAACATCAACCACGCCCCGCTCTTGATCACGCCCGGCTTCGGCCTCCAGCTCTGGGATGGTCCTGAGACGACCTCGACGCAGCTCGCCGACCTGCCCCCGAACACCTACGACGTCTTCGTCGACGCCGCCTGGAACCCGAAGTTCTCGCCGCTCTGGGGGGCGGAGCTGGGCATCCGCGTCGGTATCTACACCAACTGGGACGTGCTCGTCTGGCAGAGCTGGCGCATCATGGGCCGCGCCATCGGCACGCTGCAGATGACGCCCACCTGGCAGGCGAAGGCAGGCATCATCTACCTCGACCGCAACCAGGTGAAGCTGCTGCCTGCGATCGGGGCCACGTGGACTCCGAACGAGCGGTCCCGCTACGACATCTTTTTCCCCGCCCCGCGGGCCTCGTGGAAGTTCGCGGGCACGCAGAAGCACGCCTGGTGGCTCTATCTCGCGGGCGAATACGGTGGCGGCGCCTGGACGTTCCGCCGCAGCACGTCGAACTACAACATGATCACGCCGTTCGACTACAACGACATCCGCATCTCGCTGGGTACCGAGTTCGTGCCGCTGACGCAGACGGGCATCGCCGGCAACTTCGAAGTGGGCTACGTCTTCTACCGGCAGCTCTTCTACGTCGATGGGCCGCCGCAGATCGTTGATCTGCCGCAGACGATCATGTTCCGGCTGGGGTTGGCGTATTAGTCGGGCCGTACTCACGTCCGGGGCGGGCGGGAGCACGGCGTGGTCGGTGCTGTGCCGCACCCTGGTCGTTGTTCTCGTGCTCTCGTCGGGGTTGGCGACCCGCGCCGAAGAACCGCGTCCGCTGCCCGAGATCAATATCGTGACGCCCCTGCCACCCGTGGATCAGGGGTTCTTCGAGAAGATCCGCTTGGCCGCGCTTGGGGACCCGCAGGATCTCACCGAACCGCTCCTCCCCGACGACCTGGCCCCGCCGGGGCAGCCGCGGCAGGAGTTTGAGCCGCCGGCTGGACGCAAGCTGCCCCCAGGGGCCAAGCCGGGCATGCTCCAGCAGGCTCTCTTTCAGGTGACGGAACTGCCGAAGCTCGGCTCCGGCGGTCTTGGCCTGACCACGCTGGAGACGTCGATGACCCTCGGGATGCCCGCGCCCACGGTCGAGTCGCCGCTGCTGGTCACCGCCGGATTCGCCGGCACGCTCACCGACATTCCGGCGGGCGCCGACATCCCAGGGGGGCTCTACGATGGCTACATCCAGGCCCGCTGGATGCGCAAGGT
>CAMBSN010000072.1 GCA_945870505.1 Candidatus Kuenenia stuttgartensis
GTGTCGCACTCGCCAGCCTGCAGGCCCTGGCGGCGGGCGGTGATGCGGAGGCGAGGGCCAGGCTCAAGGACCTCGCGGCGCTCATCGTCACGCGTTGGAGTGACGGCCCCGAGGCCGCTGATGCGACGACGGTGCTCATCAACCTCGCCATCGAGGCGCACGACGCCGACGCCCTTGTGGCCCTCCTCACCGGCGTGAATCCTGAGATCCAACGGCGGCCCGAACTGCTTCTGAGAGCCGCCGTGGGCCTGCGGCAGGAGGCTGAGAGCGCCCGGAAGTCCGGGAGTGATACGGGCCGGGTGGCCGAATGGAATGCCGCCGTCAAGCGGGCCATCGACGAGGCATTGCCCGCAGTCGAGGCAGCCGGCAGCCTTCCGGCCGGCGCCACCGGCGCGAAGGTCGCCGTATCGGCGGCGCTGATGCGGGCCCAGATGGCTCTTGCCGACGCCGACCAGCCGCTGGCGCTCGCGTTGCTCGAGAACAAGGTGTATGGCCCATGGACGCTGGTCTCGTCGGGGAGCGATCCCACCGTGGCCCAGGGGCCGCTGGCCACGACTTCCCTGACGGTGGCGCTCAATGCGTTCGTCGAGGCACAGAAGTTCGACGATGCTCAGAAGGCGATGAATCTTCTCGAGCAGATGGCCGGCGCGGGGGACGAGGCCTCGGCCAAGCTCACCGCCATGTATCAATCGCTCGGCAAGGGCCTGCAGGATCGGCTGGACCAGGTGGCGTTTGCGGGAGGCGATGACGCCACCGCGAGGGCGGCTCCGCTGCTCGCCGGGTTCGAGTCGTTCCTGGATGGGGTGGCGAAACGAGACCCGAAGACGGCGGCGCAGCTCTGGGTCGCCACGACCTACCAGACGCTCGGCTCGGGAACGAACTCCGTCGTGCCGCGTGGCAAGGCTGGCCAATACCTCGACCGGGCCGCGATGGCCTACGGCAGACTCCTGGAACGCATGGGGCAAGAGGGGCTGGCCGAGGCCGAGGCCACCGAACTCCGCCGCTTCGAGCCGACGGTGCGATTGAAGATCGCCTCTCTCTCCCGGGAACGGGGCAAGTGGGATGCGGCACAGGAACAGATCGATGCGCTCCTCGCGGATCCCAAGCGACAGAACTGGCTCGATGCCCAGATCGAAGCGGCCGAACTCCTCCTGGCCGCCGGCGGGGCGGCCAAGGCCGCGGGTGACGCCGCTACGGCCGATGCCAAGCTCCGCGAGGCCGCGGCCGGCAGACCGACGGGCGCCGTGATCTGGGGCTGGGGAGGAATCGCCAACAAGGTGTCGCGACAAGCCTTCGCCGGCAGCGACGCGAAGGCGATGCAGGCTCGCGATCTCTTCTTCCAGGCACGGCTGAAGGTGGCCGAGTCGCTGCTGCTCCGGGCGGAGGTGAAAACAGACGCCGCCGAGAAGGCCAAGGCTCTCCAGACGGCTGAAACGTCGATCGCGATGACTCGCAAGCTTTATCCAGACCTGGGCGGCGCGGCGATGCAGCAGCGGTTCGAGGAACTTCTGAAGGCAGTGCAAACGGCTCTGGGAAAACCTGCCGACGGTTTCGCCGCCCTGGAAACGCCGACCCCAGCCACCCCAGCCCCGACACAGTGAAACGAACCAGCACGAGGTGCACCATGCTCACACTCACGGGCACAAGGATCAGGACGACGGCAGCCCTGCTCGTCGCCATTGTCGGTGTTGCAGCGCGGGCCGAAGATCGGGTCCGCCTTCGTTTGGGTACGTCGGTTGCGAAGGAGGCCCAGCCCAAACCGCCTCGCACACCGCGAGCTCCCGAACTCCGCGGCACGATCGTGCAGGCCACGGCCGATGCGATCACGATCGAAACACCGGCACACGCACTCAAAAAGGAATGGGTCGTGCCGACGGAGGACGTCCTCGAGGTGTTTCTCGACGGCGAACCAGAGGAACTCCGCAGCGGTCGCGGCATGGTGGCCGCAGGGGATGGCGCCGGTGCCCTCGAGCAACTCGCCCCCACGGAATCAGCCGACCGCGCCACCGTCTGGGAGCAGGCGACAAACGCCGTGCAAGCCGAGCGGATGTTTGTGAAGTCAGCCGCAAACGCACAGCGTGCGATCCGTTCCGGCGAGGGGCTCGAGCCAGCCCTCGCGGGATTGCGGGCCTTTCTGAAAACGCACCCTCGCACCCACCACACGGCGTTTGTCCACGAACTGATGGGCGACGTGTTCGCCCGGATGGATAAACCGGACGACGCACTCGCGGCGTACGCCGCCATTGCGACCCAGTCGCCGGCACGGCGGGTTCGGGCCGACATGCTCAAGGGTCGCCTCCACCTCGACCAGAAACGCTGGGAAAATGCGCGAGCTGCCTTCGACAAGGCGATCGCGATCGAGTCGCCCGCTGGTGACTTCTCGGCTCTGCTGGAGAAGCGCGAGGCACGGCTGCTCCTCGCCCGATGCCTCGCCCGGGACAGCCGGGCCGCGGACGCCATCGCCCTCGCACGACAACTGCTCTCCGAGGCCGACCCAGCCGACAGCACGGGGCTCGCCACGATCTTCGTCGTGCTCGGAGAAGCCCAGGAGGCCACGGGCGACAAGAACAAGGACGCACTGATCTCGTATCTCACCGTGGACACCGTCCACAACGGCGTCCCGGAGGCTCACGCCGAGGCGCTCGCCCGACTCGTGAAACTCTGGGAAAAGGAGAACCATCCCGAGCGAGCCCGCGACGCCCTGCAGGCTCTCGAACAGACCTATCCCGACAGCCCGTGGGCCAGGCTCGTCCGGGAGCCTGCGGGCTCCTGATGGGACGGCATGACTCCCCTTCCAGCCTCACTGGCCGCGAGGGTAGCCTGTGGTCCTTGCAGCGGCTGAAATGCTTGGGATCGGACCAAAACCATCCGAGGAGATGACCATGCTTGTGGGCTCGTGCGATCGTCGCCAGAACGGGGTCCTTTCGCGTCTGGGCAGGCTGCTCTCCGGACGCCTGGGCCGCCTGCTTGTCGCCGCCTGCGTCACCGCGGCGTGGGCACCCGCAGCGACCTGCCTCTCGCCGGCGGTCGCCGTCGCCCAGGATGAGGAGATCGCGGCCGACGAGGCGGCAGCCGGCGAACCCGAAGGCAAGAGCTATCTCACCTTCCTGGTCGAGGCCCTCGGCATCAAGTATGTCATCATCTTCCTGCTGCTCTCGTTCGGCCTCGTGGCACTGCTCGTGATGTGCTTCATGCAGTTCCGAAAGTCTGTGCTGATGCCGCCGGCGCTCGCCGAGCAGTTTGAGCAGCACGTGGAGAACAAGGAATTTCAACAGGCCTACGAGCTCGCAAAGAACGACGACTCATACCTCGGCAAGGTGCTTGCCGCCGGCATGGGCAAACTGCAATCGGGCTACCCCGCCGCGGTCGAGGCCATGCAGGCAGCCGAGAACGAGCAGGCGATGAGCCTCGAACACAAGATCAGCTACGTGTCGCTCGTGGGCGCCCTGGCTCCGATGTTCGGCCTGCTCGGCACGGTTGACGGGATGGTGGCCGCCTTCATGCTCATCGCCCAGCGGGATACGGCCCCGAAGCCATCGGAACTTGCCGTCGGCATCTCTCAGGCGCTGGTGACAACGCTCATCGGGCTCTGGCTGGCGATCCCCGCCATCGCCTGCTACGGCATGTTCAAGAACTGGCTGCAGCGTTTCAACAAGGACGTTGACGACGAGGCGATGCGGCTGATGTCGCGGTTTCAGACCATGGGCAAGAAGACCGGCTGACGCCGAAAGGGCCTTCTCCGCATGGCACGCAGGCACAGCGACGGACCGACGAAGACCGACATCGACATGACGCCGATGATCGACATGACGTTCCAGCTCATCACGTTCTTCGTGTTCACGCTCAACTTCTCGACCGCCGTGCAGGACGACCGGGTGCAGCTACCCATGAGCCAGCTCGCCAAGCCCGCCGAAGGGCCCTCGGTCGAACCCATCACGCTGCAACTGATGAGCGACGGCCGGGTGATCTACGCGGGCGAGCCGGTGTCGCTCCAGGAGATTGGCGGCTACCTGGAGAACGAGAAACGGGTGATGATCGCCTCGAACAAGGAGCCGAACTCCGCCACCGTGATCGTGCGGGCCGACGGCCGCTCCAAGACGGGTGACGTGCAGGACCTGATCAAGGCCTGCCAGGAGAAGGGATTCGAGAAGTTCGTGCTGCGGGCGCAGTACGACGAGAGCAAGTGACCGGAGCCTGACGTGGCCGCCAAGCGAGAAGCCCTCTCCGACAAGATCGCCATCGACATGACGCCGATGATCGACGTCGTGTTCCAGCTGATCACGTTCTTCATGCTCACGCTAAGAACTGTGATCACCGAGGGTGACTTCGACATCCGCATGCCGCTCGGCGCGAGTGCCGGGGCCGCCGCCGAGGATCAACTCCCGCCGGTCCGCGTGAAGATGACTGCCGGCCCTGAGGGAGAACGCACCAGCCTGACCATGAACGGCCAGCCCATCGGCGACTTCGAGGAGTTGCGGCGGCGGATCATCGACCTCGTGGGCGCCGGCCCAGGCTCGGCTGCCGACAAGGCCGAGGTGGAACTCGACTGCGATCCGAACCTGAGTTACGACAACGTGATCCGGGCGGTGACGGCCGTCTCGGGGCAGGTTCAGCCGGACGGCACGGTGGTCGAACTGATCAAGAAGATCAAGTTCGCGCCGCCCAAGAAGAAGTAGCCCACGGGCTGCATCGTAGCCGCAGGTTGGTAACCTGCGGTGAACCACGCCGCGTTCCGTCGCATGTGCAGGTTGACAACCTGCACCTACCTGCGCGGGTGGAACTTCTCATGCACCGCGCGGAGGCGGCCGGCGTCAACGTGGGTGTACCGCTGCGTCGTGGCGATGCTGGCGTGTCCGAGCATCTCCTGCACGTGGCGGAGGTCCACGCCCCCCGCCACGAGGTGGGTGGCGAAGCTGTGCCGCAGGGTGTGGGGGCCGACATCGCTGGGAACGCCGGCGTTCTCGGCATGAAGTCGCACGATCTCCCAGATCCGCATCCGCGACAGCTGGTTGCCGCGGGTCGAAAGCACAGCCCACGACGGCATCCCCGCGGCACGACCGGCGAACGCCTGCCGGGGGCCGTCGAGCCACGCCCGGACAGCCTCGATCGCCCGGCGGCCGAGGGGCACCACCCGCTCCTTGTTCCCCTTGCCGCGGCAGGTGCAGAAGCTCTCCGCTAAATGCACGTCGCCCATGCGGAGCGTGGAGACCTCGGAGGCACGGCAGCCCGTGGCGTAGAGCAGTTCGAGGAGGGCCCGGTCGCGGCAGGCGCGGGGCGCCCCGCCCTCGGGGCTCGCCAGCAGTCGGTCTACCTGCCCCGGAGAGAGCGTGCCCGGGATCACGTCGTCCCGCTTCGCCGCCGTGATCAACTCCGCGGGACTCTCGGTGATGACACCTTCGAGTTGCAGGAAGGCATAGAAGGTTTTCAGCGTTGCGGCCTGCCGGGCGATGCTCGCCCGCGCCAGCCCCTTCTTGGCCAGGGCGGCGAAGTAGTCGCCCAGGTCGCGGACGTTCAGCGTCGCCGGCAGCCGGCCGGCGAGCCATCCGGTGAAATCCCGAAGGTCGCGGCGGTAGGCCGCCTGGGTGTTGGTCGCAAGCGCCCGTTCATGGCGGACGTACTCGAGGAACCGCTCGACGAGGACCGAAGCGGCCGCCCCCGTTTCCGCCGCGACCACGCCGTCGAGCAGGATCTTCCGCGTCCGACGTGGCTTGGGTGAATCACTCATGTGTGCCGGCGGCGTCCTCCTCACCCGTCCGAGGCCTCACGGCCTTCGGCTTTTCCGATCCGGCCCACGGATCACGATCCGATTCGTCCAAGCCCAACGCCGTGAGGCGTGGGGCAGCGTCCAACGCCGCCCCGTGCTTGCCGTGCCCCGCGGCCCGCTCAGACGTCGTAGCCGAGGTTCGGGGCGAGCCACCGCTCGACTTCCGACACCGCCATGCCCTTCCGTTTCGCGTAGGCCTCGACCTGCTCCCGCGTGAGCCGGTCCACTGCGAAGTATCGGCTCTCCGGATGGGCGAAATAGAGCCCGCTGACGCTCGCTGCCGGCATCATCGCGAAACTCTCCGTAAGCCGCATTCCCGCCCCCTGTTCCGCCCCGAGTAAGTCGAAAATCGCCTGCTTCTCTGTGTGGTCGGGGCAGGCGGGATAGCCCGGGGCCGGCCGGATACCGCGGTACTGCTCTTCGATCAGCTGCTCTGTGGTGAGGTTTTCGGCTCGGCCGTAGCCCCATTCCCGGCGAACCTTCGCGTGCAGCCATTCGGCACAGGCCTCCGCGAGCCGGTCGGCAATCGCCTTCACCATGATCGACGAGTAGTCGTCGTGCTCGGCGTCGTACTTCCGGCAGAGTTCGTCGCAGCCGTGGCCTGTCGTGACGGCGAAGGCCCCAAGGTAGTCCTTTCGCATGCTCTCGACCGGCGCCACAAAGTCAGCGAGGGCATGAAACACGTCCTGCCCCTTCCGCTCCCACTGCTGCCGGAGCGTATGCACCCGGCCCACTTCCGAGGCCCGGGATTCGTCGGTGTAGAGGGCGATGTCGTCGCCCACCGCGTTGGCCGGAAAGAATCCGTAGACGGCCTTCGCCTCGAGCGCGTCGTCACGAACGATCCGGTCGAGCATCTCCACCGCGTCGCGGTGGAGCTTTCGTGCCTCCTCGCCGACGACGGCGTCGTCGAAGATCGCCGGATATCTTCCCCTGAGCTCCCACGACATGAAGAAGGGGGTCCAGTCGATGTACGGAATCAGCTCGGTGAGTGGCACCTTTTCAAGCGTTTGCACGCCCAGGAACTCGGGCACGTCGATCGGGGCGGTGGCCCAGTCCGTCGTCCACCGCTTCGCGCAGGCGGTCGCGTACGGTACGAGTTTCGTCTCCTGCCGCCGCTTGAAGTTCTCCACGTCACGGGCCTGGGCCTCGCGGGTGGTCCGCACGAACTCCTCCCGCGCCGTGGAACTGAGCAACTTCTCGACGACACCCGCCGCCCGCGAGGCATCATTCACGTGCACCACCGCGCCCGAATACTTGGGGGCAATCTTCACCGCGGTGTGCCGGGTCGAAGTCGTGGCCCCGCCGATCAAAAGCGGCATCGTGAGCTTGGCGTGCTCGAACTCTTGCGCCACCTGAACCATCTCGTCGAGGCTCGGTGTGATCAAGCCTGAGAGGCCGACGATGTCGGCCTGGTGCCGAACCGCCTCGTCGATGATCTTCGTGCAGGGCACCATCACGCCGAGATCCACCACCTCGTAGCCGTTGCAGCCGAGCACCACGCCGACGATGTTCTTCCCGATGTCGTGCACGTCGCCCTTCACCGTGGCGATCAGCACCTTGCCGCGCTTTGTGTGGGCGGCGCCCGAGGCGACCCGCTCGGCCTCCATGTAGGGAAGCAGGTGGTTCACGGCCCGCTTCATCACGCGGGCGCTCTTCACGACCTGCGGCAGGAACATTTTTCCCTCGCCGAACAGGTCGCCGACCGTCTGCATGCCCCGCATCAGCGGCCCCTCGATGATCTCGAGGCTGGTGGCATAGTGCTCCCGGGCCTCCTCGACGTCCTCCTCGACGTGGTCGGCGATGCCCTTCACCAGAGCGTGAGTGAGCCGCTCCTCAACATCGAGCGTCCGCCAGGTGTCGACCTTCGCCGCCTCACCGGAGCTGCGGTTCTTCACCGTCTCAGCAAACTCGACGAGCCGCTCGGTGGCGTCGGGACGCCGGTCGAAGAGGACATCCTCGACCCGCTGCTTGAGTTCCGGCTCGATCTCCTCGTAGACGGCGAGTTGGCCGGCGTTGACGATCCCCATCTCCATCCCAGCCTGGATGGCGCGATACAGGAAGCAGGAGTGCATCGCTTCGCGAACGATCTCGTTGCCGCGGAACGAAAACGAGATGTTGCTCACGCCTCCCGACACCTTGACCAGCGGCATCAACTCCTTGATCCGCTTCGTCGCGTCGATGAAGTTCACCGCGTAGTGGTTGTGCTCCTCGATGCCGGTGGCGACCGTGAGGATATTGGGGTCGAAGATGATGTCCTCGGGCGGAAAACCGACCTCTTCCGTCAGCAGTCGGTATGCCCGCTGGCAGATCGCGACCCGCCGCTCGACGTCGGTGGCCTGGCCCTCCTCGTCGAACGCCATCACCACGACCGCCGCACCGTAGCTGCGGACCGTGCGGGCGTGCTGCAGAAAGACCTCTTCGCCTTCCTTGAGGCTGATCGAGTTGACGATCCCCTTGCCCTGGACGCACTTCAGCCCAGCCTCGAGCACCTCGAACCTCGAGGAGTCGATCATGATCGGAACCTTCGAGATCTCAGGCTCGCTGGAGAGAAGCGTGAGGAACTTGGTCATCACCTTCACGCCATCGAGCATTCCCTCGTCGACGTTGATGTCGATGATGGTGGCGCCGTTTTCGACCTGCTGGCGGGCGACACCCAGCGCCTCCTCGTAGCGCTCCTCCTTGATCAGCCGGGCGAAGGCCCGCGACCCCGTGACGTTGGTCCGCTCGCCGACGACCGTGAAGCTGGTCTCCGGCCGAATCTCCAGCATCTCGAGCCCAGAGTATCGCGACCGCCGCGGCGGCTCGGCCGGCTTCCGCGGCGGGTAGTTCCGCATCGTGTCGGCGATCGCCTTGATGTGGGCCGGCGTCGTACCGCAGCAGCCCCCGACGATGTTGAGCCAGCCGCTCTGGGCGTATTCTTCGAGCACCGAGGCCATCATCTCAGGCGTCTCGTCGAAGCCACCCAGTGCGTTAGGCAGGCCTGCATTGGGATAGCAGCTGACGAGCCGCGGGGTCGCCCGCGACAGGTCGGCGACGTGGGTGCGGAGCTTCTCAGGGCCGAGGGCGCAGTTGATGCCGGCACTGAGCAGATCGACGTGTGAGATGCTCGTCCAGCAGGCCTCGACCGTCTGGGCCGAGAGCGTCCGTCCGCCCTCGAAGATCGTGAACGAAGCCATCACCGGCAGCGAGCGGCCGAGGTCGGAGAACGTCTGCTCGATCGCGTGCAGGCAGGCCTTGAGCACGAGCGTGTCGAAGGCGGTCTCCGCGAGGAGGATGTCAACGCCCCCCTCGATGAGCGCCTCGATCTGCTCGCGATAGGCCGCCACCATCTCGTCGTAGGTGACGTCGCGGTGGCCGGGATCGGCCACGTTGCCGGCGATCGAGAGCTGCTTGTTGGTGGGACCGATCGAGCCGGCCACGAACCGCGGCTTGTCGGGCGTCTTCGCGGTCGCTGCGTCGGCCGCAGCCCGTGCCAGCGACGCGGCGACAAGATTCATCTCCCGCGTGTGTTCCTGGAGCCCGAAGTCGGCGAGCGCCATGCTCGTCGCGCCAAACGTGTTGGTCTCGACGATGTCGGCCCCGGCCTCGAGGTAGGCGGCATGAATGCCCCTGATCGCGTCCCCCTGCGACAGGGTCAGCGCGTCGATGCAGTTTTTGAGGTCGCGGTGATGACTGGCAAACCGCTGCCCGCGAAAGCCAGCCTCGTCGAGGCCCAGTTGGTGGACCATGGTCCCCATGGCGCCGTCGAGGATGGCGATGCGGGCGTCGAGGATGGAGCGAAGCAGGTCGGAACGGGACGAGAGTGGGGCCTTCGACATCGATGATCCGGATCGGGAAAGTGGAACGAACGGCGAAAACTCTGCCGATTGACGGCGTTGCCGCATCATAGGCGACCCGGGGAACAGGGCATACTGGGCCGCTTGGTTGACGCGATTGGCTCGCCCGGATGGTGCAGGCTGGGCAGGGGCCATCCCGCACGCGGCCGGCCGTTCAAGGGCCACGTCGACCGGCGACGATGCTCCGGCAAGAGGATGTTCATGAAAATGCTCGCCCGAATCCCCGCGCTCGATGCCGCCGCGATCACGGTCGCCGGAGCGGCCGAGCCGTGCGACCCCGACCTGACAGGTGCGGCGGAAGCCACCGCACGGTCGACGACCACGGCGACTGATCGGCGTCTTCGGGGCCGCGTGCGGCCGCCACGGAGCCGGTTTCCCACCGCCTCTGTCGCGGCCTTGGCCATTCTTGCCACCGTCGCCTGGTCGCTCGCGTCCTGGAGCGACGCCCACCGCGCCGAGAGGAGCCGCCTGGAGCGACTCGCACGGATGGAGCCGGCCGCATCGTCGCCGGGGACGATTTCCCGATGACGCTCGATTTTCTTGACGCGGTCTTCGTCGATCGTTGGCAGGCGTCGCTGCGCACTCCCATCCCAGCAGCACCGCCTGTCGCCACGATCGCAGCCCCCGCGGCCGACGACTTCGTTGGCCGGTTGCTCGCCGCGGCACGGACCGAATGGGAGGCCCTCACCGACGAGGTGGTCGCCGCCCGCGGCCGGGGCCGTCGTGCGGTCGCGATTGTGGCCTGCGAGCGGGCCGCCGGATGCTCGACGCTCGTCGCAGGCCTCGTCCGCGTGCTTCATGAACGCGGCCGTGACGCGATCGCATGTGCGTCCGATGCAATCCCGACCACCGGCGCCACGCACGACACGCGGATCGTGCTCGTGGACGCGGGCGTCTGGTTCCCGCCGGGGCGCATCAACCGCCAGCGACTCATGGTGGCGTCGAGCGGATGCGATGCGGCGATCCTCGTCGTCCGCTCCGGTCGACGTCCGCCGATTGCATGGTCTACATGCCTGGAGGCGATCGGCGTCGAACCGCTCGGTGAGGTCGCCTCGTTCGTTCCCTCCACCGCCGAAAGCCAGCGATGACGCCCACCGCAGATCCGACACCGTCTCTCACGCCGTCTCAGCAGGCTGCCACGGCGAAGATCGCCGCCGCGATCGAACGTGCCGGAGGCGTCGCGCTCCTCTGCGGCCCGCAGGGTGTGGGGAAGACCACGGTGCTGGCGGCCGTCACCGACGGCGTGCGGCGCCGCGGCCACACGGCGGAATGCCGTGACCTCCTCGACTGGCTCCGGTCAGCCGCACCATGGCCGGGCAACCTGCCAGACGTTGTCATCGCCGACGCCGCCCATCACGCCGCCGACGCGGACCTCGCGCGGATGCTGGCTGCCTGCCGCCATCGCGCCTCACCGGCCTGCCTTGTGCTCGCCGGCGAGGGACGATTGCTCACCCTCGTCTCCCGTGACACGTCCGTCGAGCGGGCGATCCACCTTCGGGCGAGCCTGAGGCCGCTCGGCCCGGGTGAATCGAGCCTGCTTGTCGTGCCCGTGCTCGCCGCCGCGGGCATCGACACCGCCACGGCAGAAAGCATCGTCGAACTGATTCACGAAATCGGCGGCGGCATTCCGGCCGCGATGCTCCGGCTCGCCGACCTCGCCACCGTCGTGGCGTCGTCGCGGCCCGACCGATCGCTCGGCCACCGCGACATCGAGACGATCCACCGCCGCCTTTCGCCGCTCGCGGCGTGACGCCCGTCATACGCGTTGCACGTGATCCTCGCGCGGCGTAGGGCCACCGTTCCGGAATCGCATCCGATCCCAAGGCGAACCGGAAAGACACACAGGTTGAAAACCTGTGCTACGAGGGAGAGCAGCGAGGGGCTGTCCGTGCCCGGGAGCCGGCGTTGCTGACGAGCGCAGCCATGGATGGCGGAGCGACGTCAGCATCGAGCGAGCGAAGGCCTGGAAGGCCGAAGCAAGCGTCCGGCGACGGGCACGGGCAGCCCCGAGCCTCGTGAACGCCTCAAGATCAAGTGCGACCCGTATCAGTCCTCGCCGCGGGCACGGGCCAGCAGCGCGGAGACGGAGTCTTTCGTCGGTGGCTGAGCGGCTCGGTCCGGCGCGAACGCATCCACCTCCATCGTGGGTCGACAGCCTTCCACGAGATCGGCGATCAGGACGGCCGTGCCCGTCGACTGGTGGAGCCCGGCGCGGAAGTGACCGGCCGCGACAAACGCGTTGCCGCATGCCGGGGCGCGTCCGATCGTGGGCAGACCGTCAACCGTGCCAGGCCGTAGCCCTGCCCACGACCGCTCTGGCTCGGCACCGCCGAGATCACCCAGCAGGTCGCGAGCGAACGCCACGAGCCGGGTGATCGTCGCTTCGTCGGTCGAGGCGTCGAACCCAACGTCCTCGAGCGTGGAGCCCGACAGCAGCGTGCCGTCCTCACGGGGCACGAGGTAGTCGAGCCCGCGATTGACCACGCGGACGAGCTGCGGCTCAGCCATCCGGAGCTGCACGATCTGGCCACGGATCGGTCGCGTCTCGATCGACACTCCCAGTGCCTTCGCGAGCGCCCCCGACCAGGCTCCCGCCGCGAGCACGTAAGCCCCGGCGCGCACCGTTTCGGAACTCCCCGCCACGTCGGCCACCACGCCATCCACGCGGCCCGCACGGACCGGAATGTCCCGCACCGTTGCGCCACGGGTGATGGTCACCCCGCGCCGCTCGCACGACTGCTCGAGCGCTTCGAGGTGCCGCGGCGGCCGAATCTGCGTTTCGTCAGGCAGCAGGTAGCCCCCCAGCACGGCAGCCCGCCGCACGCCGCCGGCAAGCGCCGGCTCGCATGCCGTCACGCCCTCGGCATCGAGCCACTCGCAGGCCACACCCCGCGCCCGCCATGCCGCTGCGTTAGCCTGCAGCCGTGCGCGGCCCGCATCGTCTCGGTAGACGTGCAGACCGCCGCAGACCCGCAGACCTGTGTCGATGCCGGTCTCGTCGAGAAGATCCCGGGCCCAGTCGCGGTGGAGCCGATCGCTCCAGGCAGTGAGTCGCTCGTTGGGCGTTGCAGCGGCGAGATCCGCTGCCGGCGGAAAGATGCCGGCGGCGGCCCAGGAGGCCGTGTCGCGCCTCGGCTCGCGGACGAGCACGCGCACCGTGCGGCCGCGGCCTGCGAGCTCCCGGGCGATCGAGAGGCCAACGATG
Organism: Candidatus Kuenenia stuttgartensis; assembly: GCA_945870505.1. Lineage (GTDB taxonomy): Bacteria > Planctomycetota > Planctomycetia > Pirellulales > UBA1268 > QWPN01. The sequence goes on from CAMBSN010000072.1 coordinate 12,806, forward strand.
CCTCCACCAATGATGCAGCAGTCGGTCATGCTCGGCGGTGGGATGTCAGGCGTTGGTAGGCACGGAGGGGCTGCCGGCGATGTTTACCCACACGTGGACGTGAGGCGAGCCGCGGAAGTGCCAGACGAAGGCCGGGCCCTCCAGCCGCCAGTTATCCCACACGCCGTCGTCGCCGAGATCGTCGTCCTGATAGAAGGCGAGCCGGCAGCGGTCGAGGCCGCCCTGGGCGGTGAGGCAGCCGCGAACCTCGTCGCGATCGACGGTGCGGTAGGGCTCGAGCAACACGCCAAGCACCCGTTCGAGTTCCACCCGCTGGTCGGCGGAGAGTTCCGACACCGGAATGCCAGACGCCGCCTGACCGTCAGGCCGGAAGGCGATCGCATTCTCAGGCGGTGTCTTCGCCACCATCGCCAGCTTCCGCTGCCGCCCGTCGAGCATCGAATACACCCCGTTGGCAGCCACGGCCTGCGGCCAGAAGACGTTGCCCGTGTGATCCTTGTCCTCCGTGCCGCCGCCGGTGTCGTGGCCGTAGAAGATCGGGCCTCCGAAGGCGACGTGATCCGCAGAATCGCCGTCGCAGCGGAGGGTCATGTGGCGACCGGTGAGCAGGAACTGAAACTTCCCGCTGCCGGGCTCGCCGATCAGCGCGATCGACTGGCCGTGGCCGAAGCCGCCGGCGTCGTCCTCGAGTTGTTTGTCGAACCGGGCATGCCAGTCGGGGTCGATAAGCCGCTCGAAGATCTCACGAACGAGTTGCTGCTGCTCCTTCGAAAAGAAATCGCCTTTCACCTCGGGTGCCGTCGCGTTCCAGTTGTTGCCCACCCTCGTCCGCAGCAGGCCGAACTTCGGATGCACGTGGTCCCAGGGGAAGCAGACCTCCGCCCGCTGGTCACGCGTGAGCGAGGCATGCAGCCGCCCGGCGAGCGTCTCGGCCGAATCCGCCGCCGCGACGTCGGCCGCGGACACCAACGGGCTACGGATCGCTGCGGCAGCAGCCATGGCCACGGAGGATCGCAGGATGTGTCGTCGCGACAGTCGCATGAGAGCGCTCCTCGAATCCGGGAAGGGAACCAAACCAACGTTTTAGCCTACGTCACCCGCACGATGCGTGCCAAACGGCTGCGAGAGTCGAGCCCGCCGACGGGCGACGGAAACGCACCAGGACAGGCACAGGTTGAAAACCTGTGCTCCGGAGGAACGACTGTGCTGCGGAGCAACGAACGTAGCGAGGGGCTGCCCATGCCCCGAGAGCCGGCCTTGCTGGCCAGCGCAGGCAGGATGCCGAAGCGCAGGCAGCATCGAGTGAGCGGATGCCACGATGGCATCCGCGAACGTCCGGCGACGGGGCGTGGGCAGCCCCGAGCGGCGACGCGGAGCAAAGACCCCACGGCTTACGCCGTTGGGCTTCCTGATTGTGCGGCCTGCCGGCTCACGGACGCCGCTGGCACACCGGACAAAAAAACGTCGCCCGCTGCGCCTGCACGATCCGCACGATCGCGGTCCCGCAGCCAGTGCACGGCTCGCCCTCGCGGCCATACACGCGATGCCGTCGCTGGAACCGGCCCGCACGGTTGTCGGCCGTGCGGTAGGTCTCGTCGCCAATGCTCGAGCCCTCGTGCCGCACAGCCTCGGCGAGCACGCGGCGGGTTTGCTCCGCGATGCGATTCCACTGCGGCTTCTTCAGCCGGCGACAGCGACTCCGCGGATCGACCCCACAGCGAAAGAGGATCTCCGCGGCGTAGATGTTGCCGATGCCCGCCACGGCCCGCTGGTCGAGGAGCGCCACCTTCACGGCCCGTCGCGAGTCGCCGAGTCGCGCCGCGAGATCCTCGCCCGTGACCACGAGGCCGTCGGGGCCGTGCTTGTGAGGCCCGCAGGCGAGTTCGAGTCCCGCATCGTCGAACAGCCGAATCGTCCCCAGCCCGCGGCGATCCCAGAACGTCAAGCGGCCGGAGCCTCGGCCCGCGAACTCGACCACCATGCGGACGTGCTCCACCGTCGGAGGATCGACGACGAGCATCAGCCCGGTCATCCGCGGCTCGAAGGCCAGCCACCGCTGCACGTCTCCCGCTCCTGCGGCAATCTCGATCACGATTCGCTTGCCGCGACGGTGGACGCCGGCGACGGTCCTGCCAGCCAGCCTCCGCGCGACGGTTGCCTCTCCCGGCTTGATCGAGATCGGCCGCACGCGACTCCTGGGAAACGTCACGCCCGCGATCCGCAGGCCGGCAACTCCCGCGATCCCGCGCCGCATCGTCTCGACTTCGGGCAGTTCGGGCATCGCTCGTGCGGGGAGATGGGGCGCGGATGGTGAGGGGCCGAGTGCAGGCTACAATCGTGGTGAATCGCCGAGCAACCGGCCGCCTGGCCGGCCCCGCCCCACGGCCGTCGCAGGAATCCAGCCATGGCATCCCCTTCCGTTGTCTCCCCGACGCTCTCCAGCGTGCCCGACGCCTACGGTCGCTTTGGCACGTTCGGCGGTCGCTACGTGCCGGAGACCCTCTCGGCTGCCCTCGACCAGTTGGAGCAGGCCTACGCCGAAGCGGTGGCCGATCCGGCGTTCGCGGCCGAACTCGACGGCCTGCTCTCGGCCTTCGTCGGCCGCCCCACTCCCCTGCTCTTCGCCAAGCGGCTCACAAAACTCGCCGGCGGCGCCCAGATCTGGCTCAAGCGGGAAGACCTCAGCCACACCGGCGCCCACAAGATCAACAACACGCTCGGCCAGGGGCTGCTGGCGATCCGCATGGGCAAGCGACGGATCATCGCCGAAACGGGCGCCGGCCAGCACGGCGTGGCCACGGCCACCGCCTGTGCCCGCTTCGGCCTGGAGTGTGTCGTCTACATGGGCGCGGAGGACGTTCGCCGGCAGGCCCCAAACGTCCGTAACATGCGACTGATGGGGGCGGAGGTGCGG
>CAMBSN010000073.1 GCA_945870505.1 Candidatus Kuenenia stuttgartensis
TACGTCACTTCCGTTTGGATGTCGGGTGGGCGGCCATTCCACATCTCATTGATGCGGATGGGATCGGGGTGCAGTCGGCGTCTCACCGTGCCGCCGAGATCCTCGACGAGCAGTCGGTTCTCCACGGTCGCTCCCTTGCTGGCGGCGACTTGGGTGAAGGGGGTCCCCCACCGGCCGAGGCCCATGATCCCGCTGGGATTGGCTGGAAAGCTCGTCGGGTGCAGTTCCACCAGCGCGAAGAGGTCGCCGGGATTCCAGCCGCTGCGCAGGACCAGTTTGTCTGGCCACATCGTGCCGGTCTGGAACCACCCGCAACAGATGTGGCCGCATTCGGGCCGCGGATCGGCATTGCCCAACAGCCGCTCGGTGAGTGTCTTGTCTGTGAGCGGGACGCGGGCGGTTTCCATTCGCTCGTTCCAAAGCGAACCCGCGTCGGGTTGCACCGGTGTCACCGATTCGTCGGCGAATAGCCACGCCAGCGACATCAGCCAGGCGCTCGAACCGTCGAGGTGGAAGGGGGCCTGACCGGACGCCGTGGATTGATAGCGCAGGTAGTTGAGCATTTTGTGGGCGACGAAGCGGTAGCGTCCATCACCTGTCTTGGCGGCGATTCGCTCCAGCATGGCGACTCGCATGTCGGCCGAGCTGTTCCAGCCCGCGTTTGGCCCGTAGGGAATCACCGCGCCGTCAGGGGAAGTCTCCACCATGAGCCGGTCCCACAGCCGCTTCATTCCCGGGTCGGTGTAGACCCGGTCGTCGCCGGTCCACTCGTCGGCGGCCCAGGCGAGGATGATGTAGGGCATCATCATGTAGTGGCTGTCATTCTGGCCGACGTCCTTGACCCGCCAGAAGTCGTTGAAGACGAGTTGCGAGTACCGCTTCCAATGCGTCGCCTCGGGGATGTCGGGATACCACGCGGCGGCGCGGCCTTTTGCGTAAGCCTCTGGCATCGAACGGTGACAGCCGCCCCGCCACTCGACGGGAGCCGTGTCCCAGACGTGAACGTGCCGGCAGTAATACAGCCACATGTCACGAAACCAGTCGGCGTCTGGCTCCATCGCGCCGCCCTTGATGAGAAACATGCGGTAGATCGGCACCAGTGCGGGCGGGTGCTCGAACTGCCAGAACCACCTCCGCTCGGCAACCTGGCGTTTCATTTCCGCGTGAAACGCTTCGAGCATGGCGATGCACGCCGTGGCCCACTCCTGCTCGCCGGTCTGCACGTACTTCACGAGCACTGGCATGAACACGCGCGGACCATCCATGCCACGATTCGGATTACGGGCGATGTCAGCGGGGTTCTGCGCCTCAACGCACCGAAGGTACGTCTCGCGAGTCACCGGCTCACGCGGGACGGGGTAGAACGAGGGATCCGCAAGGTCGCATGAGCCGTGGAAACGGTAGTGCTCGACGTCGGGTGCATACCGCGTTGGAGGACCGTCGAGAACGGCTTCCGCCCAGGGGGGGCTCTGGTCCGCAGCACGAACTGGCTGTGATGCCGTCACAACCAGTAGGGCGGCAAAGAGCATCGGCGGAAGCGATCGAGTCATGACCTGCCCTTGCATGGTGGAGCGATAACCGACGTCGTATCGGCAGGAAGGATCAGTCCCCGAGCGAGGTTTTACGGTGTGCTTTTCGGGTTGTCCATTCGATCGCAGGCACACGAGGCGGCAGCTTCGACATCGCTCTCGATACGCGTTGCACTAAGATGCGCTCGAGTGCTGGCGAGTGAAAGCCGACCGGCCGTGAGGCCGCGGGCGTCCCCCCACGCTGGAGTTCGTGTTCAAGCCGACCGGCCGTAAGGCCGCGGGCAAACCACGCTGGACGCGGTGTCTGTTGGTGATTCACCCCACGCCTCACGGCGTTGGGCTTGTACAATCGGCATGTGAAAGCCGACCGGCCAAAAGGCTACACGTGTGCGGAGTTCTCCGGATTCTGGTTGTCTGGCGGCTCGGAGGGCCACCCCGAGGGTTCGCGGACCTGCGCGAGGGCCACGGTATGTCGCAGCGTCTTCGCATCCTCGTTGCGAGCCTCACGTCGTTCGCCGTTTGCAACGCCGCGGTGGCCGGCGAGGCCGTTGACCTGTTCGAGCGGCATGTGCGACCGCTGTTCGTCGATCGCTGCCAGAAATGCCACGGCGATGCGAAGCAATGGGCGTCGCTGCGACTCGATTCCCTGCAGGGGATTCTCGACGGGGGTGATAGCGGGCCGGCCGTAGTGCCGGGAAACGCGGCGGTCGGGGAGTTGGTGGCGCGGCTCGCAAGCCCCGACGACCAGGTGCGCATGCCTCCTCCCGAGGAGGGCCCACCCGTGTCGCCGGACGTCGTCGACGCCGTGAGGGCGTGGATCGCCGCGGGGGCGGTCTGGCCCGCGGGCGATGCCCCCGTCGCGTCTCCAATGGCGGCCGCTCGTGAGACGCATTGGGCCTACCAGCCGATCTCCGCGCCGGTGCCGCCGTCGGTCGCGGACGAATCGTGGATCCGTGGCCCGATAGACCGATTCGTGCTTGCCGCATTGGAGGCCGCGGGGCTTCGGCCGGCGGCTGAAGCCGATCGGGCCACATACATCCGCCGCGCCACCTACGACCTCCTCGGGCTGCCCCCGACGGCCGACGAGATCAAGGCCTTCGAGAGCGATGCCTCGTCGCAAGCGTACGAGACGCTCATCGACCGGCTCCTCGCGTCTCCTCGCTACGGGGAGCACTGGGGGCGGCACTGGCTCGACGCCGCCCGCTACGCCGACACGAAGGGCTACACTGACGTCGGCGAGACACGCTGGCACGTTCACGCGGCCCCCTACCGCGACTGGCTGATCCGGGCATTCAACGAGGACATGCCGTACGATCGTTTCCTGCGGCTGCAGTTGGCCGCCGACCAGGAAGCTCCCCACGAGCCGGAGCACCTCGCCGCGATGGGATTTCTCACGCTCGGCCGGCGGTTCCTCGGCAACACTCCCGACATCATCGACGACCGCATCGATGTGGTCACCCGGGGCATGCTCGGTCTCACCGTGGCCTGCGCCCGTTGCCACGACCACAAGTACGACCCGATCCCGACCCGCGACTATTACTCGCTCTACGGCGTTTTCCAGAACTGCGTCGATCGGCTCGTGCCCCTCCCCAGGCGGTCCGGCGCGCCTTCCGTGAGGGAGGATTTCGCGCAGGGTTTGGCAGATCGCCAGCGCGACTACGACGCCCTGGTGACGCAAAAGCGAGGCGAGGCCAACGCTCGCCTGCGGAAGCGATTCGCCGACTACGTGCTGGCCCAGCGCAACCTCGCCACGTATCCCGAACAGGAGTTTGTCCAACTCTCCAAAGAGGACGACATCCTCCCTGGGATCGTCCGGCGGTTTGAGGTGTTCCTCAGGCATGCCGAGCGGGCCGCTGACCCCGTGTTCCTTCCGTGGATTCGCTACGCCGCGCTCTCGGATGGCGAGTTTCCGAACCGCGCGTCGGAGGTCACCGCCGGTCTGCGGACCGGCCCGCAGACGATCAACCCGCTCGTCGCCGCCGTGTTTGCCGACCCGCCGGTATCGATGGCAGATGTCGCGGCCCGCTACGCGGCGCTGATGGCGGCGAGCGACGCCCGCTGGACCGAGGCTGTCTCGGCCGCGGAGCGTGACGGACTGCCGGAACCGACCTGCCTCGCCACCGTGGCTGAGGAGGAGGTTCGTCAGGCCTTCTCAGGCGAGGGGTCGCCCTGCGTGATCCCGGACGAGCCGCTGGTGCAGACCGACTACCTCTGGGATTTCGAGACGCGTGAGTCGCTCTGGAAGGCGCGGTCGGCCATCGACGCGTGGCTGCACGCAGAGAATCCAGACGCCGCGCCGTACGCGGTGATCCTCGAGGACCGCCGCACGCTCGCCGATCCGCTCGTGTTTCGCGGCGGCCGTGCGGCCGCGAAGGGCGATGCCGTGCCACGACAGTTCCTAGAAGTGCTCGCGGATTCCGAACGGCGGCCGTTTTCACGCGGCAGCGGCCGCCTGGAGCTCGCCGAGGCGATCGCCGATCCAACCAATCCCCTCACGCCCCGCGTGTGGGTGAACCGCGTCTGGCTGCACCACTTCGGAGCAGGGCTGGTGACGACCCCGAGCGACTTCGGGGTCCGCGCGGCTGCTCCCAGCCACCCCGAACTGCTCGACTGGCTGGCGACGCGGCTACGGGCGGATGATTGGCGGACCAAGCCGCTTCATCGCGAGATCATGCTGTCGGCGACCTATCGGCAGTCGTCGCGGAGCGATGCGGACCACGCCGTGTCTGGCCACGCGGACACGATCGACCCGTCCAACCGGCTGCTCTGGAGGATGAACCCACGGCGGCTGTCGTTTGAGCAGTTGCGCGACACGCTGCTCGCGGCCTCAGGCGACCTGGATCTCGCCACGGGGGGCCGAGGAGACGGCGTTTTTGGCACCCGGCGGTCGGTCTACGTCACGGTCGAACGGCAGGCTTTACCCGCGGTGTTTGGCGTCTTCGACGTCGCCAACCCCGATCTCCACTCCCCGCAGCGGTCGGAGACGACGACGGCGCTGCAGGCCCTCTTCGCCCTCAATCATCCGTTCGTCGCCGACCGTGCGCGGCGTGCGGTCGTGCGGCACGCGGCCGACGCGGAGATCGAAGAGCTGTATCGCGGAATCCTCGGCCGCTCACCCTCCGACTCCGAGCGGCAGGACGCAGCGCGGTTTGTCGCTGCGGCACCCGTCGAGCCTGCCGGCGAGCCCTCCGGCGAGACCGTGCTCGCGCCGCTGGAGCAACTGGCCCAGGTGCTCCTGCTCTCCAACGAGTTCATGTTCGTGGACTAAAACCGATGACCATGCCCAATCGAAGCCCAGACCGCATCGGCCGCCGCGAGATGATCGCGTCTGCGGGCGCTGGCCTCGGGTTCGTCGCGATGGCGGCAACGCTCGCCGACGCGGGTGATCTCACCGCCGTGCCGCCTCCCGCCGACGCACTGGCCCCCCGGCCGCCGCACTTCGCGCCGCGGGTGAGGCGCGTGATCCAGTTTTTTCTCAACGGTGGTCCGTCGCATATCGACACCTTCGACCCGAAGCCCCTCCTGGCCAAGTATGCGGGCCAGCCGCTGCCGTTTTCGATTGCCACCGAGCGCAAGACGGGAGGTGCGCTCCCCAGCCCGTTCCGGTTCAAGCGGTACGGCGACAGCGGGCTGGAGGTCAGCGAACTCTTCGAGCGCACCGCCGCGCACGCCGACTCGCTGGCGGTCATCCGCTCGATGCGGGCCCGCCTGCCCAATCACGAGCCGTCGCTGATGCTGATGAACTGCGGCGATGCGGTGCAGCCGCGACCGAGCGTGGGTTCATGGGTGCTCTATGGTCTGGGCACGGAGAACCGCAACCTTCCTGGCTTCGTGGCGATGTGTCCAGGGGGACAGCCGGTGAAGGGCCCCGACAACTGGCAGTCGGGTTTCCTGCCGGGGGTGCTCCAGGGCACGTACATCGACAGTAAGCACGAGCGAGTGGAGGAGCTGATCGAGAACATCCGCAGCGGCCATGCCACGGCCGCCATGCAGCGACGGCAGCTCGACATGCTCAGCCGCCTCAACGCTGCCCATCGCGCCGACCGCCACGACCCCCGCCTCGAAGCTCGCCTCCAATCGTTCGAACTTGCCTATCGCATGCAGATGGAGGCCACCGACGCCTTCGACGTGTCGCGGGAGCCCAAGCACGTTCGCGAGGCATACGGCGAAACAGTGCATGGCCGGCAGACGCTCGTGGCGCGGCGGCTTCTGGAGCGCGGCGTGCGGTACGTGCAACTGTGGCACGGACAAGGGCAGCCGTGGGACCATCACTCAGACATCGAGAAGAGCATTCGGCAGCATGCGGGCGAGCTCGACGGGCCGCTGGCGGCGCTGCTCACCGACCTCAAGCGACTGGGCATGTTCGACGACACGCTCGTCGTCTGGGGGGGCGAGTTCGGCCGCACCCCGGTCTCCGAAGGGGGCACGGGCCGGGACCACAACCCCTACGGATTCACGGTCTGGCTTGCGGGCGGCGGCGTTCGCGGCGGCACGGTGTACGGTGCCACCGACGACTTCGGTTTCAGGGCGGTTGACCGGCCCGTGGAGGTTCACGACCTCCATGCCACGATCCTGCACCTCTTCGGATTCGACCACGAACGGCTCACCTACCGCTATGCAGGCCGCGACTTCCGCCTCACCGACGTTCACGGCCGCGTGATCGGCGACATTCTGGCGTGATCCCACCACCCCCGCATCCCGCGGCACAACCTCGCGCGGCCGCATACATTAGCGCAGGTTTTCAACCTGCGGCACATTCGGCACAGGTTGGCAACCTGTGCTACTCGCTCCGCATTCGCCCGCGGCCTCACGGCCGGTCGGCTTTCACGTGCCGTGCACTCGATCGCGAGGATCACGTGTGAACCGTATCAGGCTTCCGGTAGTTCGAAGCCGGGGCGGCGTTCGCGGACGAGCAAGGCGTCGGCCTCGGCGTCGCTCTCAAACCGTTCGGCAGCCGGGTCCCAGGCTAGAGGTCGGTCGAGTTGCCGGGTGATGCCCACCAGATGGCAGACCGTGGCCGAGCGGTGGCCGATCTCGACGTCGGCGACCGGCCGCTCGCGGCTGCGGATGCAGTCGAGCCAGTTTTGCAGGTGCGCGCGGGCCTGCCAGAGGGCCGTTTCGTCGCTCCATTCCTTCTCCTCGGCCGCCGCATCGATCTCCGCGAGAATGGCGGCCGCGATCTCGGGCGGATTCGACGCGATCTTGTTGCGGTTGATCTCCAACTTTCCCTTCTCTCCCACGAACACGGCCCCTCCCATCGGTCCCTTATCGAGCACCAACTTCACCTCGACGCCGTCGGCATACCGCATCGCGACCGCGCCGGCCGGCCCATCCGCGAGCGGGGCGAGGGCGACCGGCCCCGTGGCGTCTGCGCCCAGCGCCCACTGGAGTTGGTCGAGCCCGTGAGCGCCCCAGTTGGTGATCTGGCCCCCGCCGAAGTCGCGCCATGACATCCACGTCATCCACGACGAATGGTAGGGGCGTTCGGCGGCCTGGTTGAGCCAGGTGCTCCAGTCGAGGCCCGTGGGCACGGGTTCGCCCGCGGGATAGGGAACCGGACTCGGGGCCGACTGGTCGTAGTTCACCGCGCGAACCTCGAGCAGCCTGCCGAGTCCGCCGGACCGGACGAACTCGCAGGCCAGCCGGTTGATGGCCATCGAACGCTGCTGCGTGCCGACCTGCAGCACGCGGCCGTGCTTCCGCACGGCATCGACGAGGACGCGGCCCTCCTGAACGTAGAGCGTGAGCGGTTTCTCCGCATACACGTCCTTTCCCGCCCGGCAGGCGTGGATGCAGGGCAGAACCCGCTGGAAATCGCCCACACCGACGATCACGGCGTCGACGTCAGGCCGGTCGAGCACCCTACGGTAGTCGGCGCACACGTCCCACGAGCCGCCGCGGGTCGCTTTGTACTGCTCCGCCCGCGGCAGATTGCAGTCGGCAAGGGCGATGATCCGTGCGGTTGGGGGGAGTTGGTCGAGCAGCAGCGACGCGCGGTGGCCCACGCCGATCGCGGCCACGCCAATCGTCTCATTGGCAGCGACGCTGGCCTCGGCACGACCGCGGAATGCCGCCGCCCCGACAAGTGCCAGTGATGAGCTGGAGAGAAATCGCCGTCGCGACGTGCGGCCGGCGGAACCATCGACACATCGATTCATGGGTTGCCCTTCATGTCGTTCGATCTCCTTCCGCCGCGTCCAGGACGATTCGCCCGCGGCCTCACGGCCGGTCGGCTTTCACTCGACATCACTCTAGCCCAGGAGTTCCGGAACGACGCGGCCGTGGACATCGGTGAGGCGAAAATCGCGGCCGCTGTGGCGGTATGTCAGCCGCGTGTGGTCGAGGCCGAGCAGATGCAGCATGGTCGCCTGCAGGTCGTGCACGTGCACCGGCTTTTCCACCGCCTTGAACCCAAACTCGTCGGTCGCGCCGTGTACCGTGCCGCCGCGAACGCCGCCACCGGCCATCCAGACCGTGAACCCATGGTGATTGTGGTCACGGCCCGAGGGCTCGCTCACCCCGGTGCCCGGCGCCGGGAGTTCGACCGTGGGCGTCCTGCCGAACTCGCCCCCCCAGAGCACGAGCGTGCTGTCGAGCATTCCGTGAGCGACGAGGTCGTCGAGGAGCGCGCCGATCGCCCGATCGCACTCGCCCGCCAACCGGCGGTGGTTTGTCTCGATCTTCTCGTGGCTGTCCCAGGGCTGCCCGGCGCCGTGCCAGACCTGCACGTAGCGCACGCCTCGTTCGACAAGCCGCCGCGCGATGAGCATCTGCCGACCCTGAACGTCGTCGCCGTAGCGGGCAAGCACGTGTGCCGGTTCGCGGGACACGTCGAACGCGTCGGTCGCCTCTGACTGCATCCGCCACGCGAGTTCCATCGAGGCAAGCCGGGCCTCGAGTGCCGGGTCGTGAGGCCGTGCCGCCAGGTGCCGCCGATCGAGTTGGGAGATGAGGTCGAACTGCCGCCGCTGCGCATCGCGGTCGAGGGCCGGATGGCGAACGTTCTCCACCAGGTCGGCCGCGTCGCGCTTCTTCGTGTCGATATACGTGCCCTGGAACGCGCCCGGCAGGAAAGCGCTTCGCCAGTTCTCGGACTCTTTGATCGGAAAGCCACCTGGGCACATCGCCACGAACCCCGGAAGGTTCTGGTTTTCAGTGCCCAGCGCGTAGGTCACCCACGCGCCGGCGGACGGCCGGACGAGCCGCGCGTCGCCGCAGTTCATGAGCATGAGCGAGGGTTCGTGATTGGGCACGTCGGCATGCATCGATCGCACGACGAGCAGGCGATCGGCATGCCGGGCCACCGACGGAAACAACTCACTCACCTCCAGGCCGCTCTCGCCGTGCCGCGAAAACTGAAAGGGGGACGGCAGGGCCGCGCCCGTACGCCGCTCCGTCGGCAGGTTTGTGGGAATCTCCCGGCCCGTATAGGCGGCGAGCGCGGGCTTCGGATCGAACGTGTCGATATGGCTCGGGCCGCCGTTGGCGAAGATGTGGATCACCGCCCTCGCCCGCGCTGGAAAGTGGGGCAGTCGCGGCGCGAGGGACAGGCCCGACCCCGCTGCGTCCGCCCGTTCGGCGTCGAGGAGGCTTGCCGCGCCGAGCCAGCCGAGCCCCAGGCCGCCGCGGGAGAGCACGTCGCGGCGGGAGAGCAATCGGTTGGCTGCCAAATCGTGGGGCATGGTGCGAACTGTCTTTCCGAAGCTACTTCAATCGATGAACTGAAACTCGGCGACCGCGAGTACCGCCTGGGCGAGCCGCTCGTACCTTCCGAATGCGCTCGTATCGGACGACGGCTCCGCCGCGAGCCAGGCGAGGGCTGCGTCCCGCTCCTCGGCTGACGGACTCCGCGACAGCGCCGCCCGCCACAGGGAATCGACGCGGAGATCGTCCCGCGCCGGGTCGGCCACCTCCGCCTGCACCCGCGCCGCCAGCCGCCGCGCGGCATTGACGACGAGTTCAGAGTTGAGCACGGCGAGTGACTGCTGGGGCACGGTGGTCCTCACCCGTACGTGCACGACCGTGTCGGGGTTGGCGACATCGAACGTCCGCAGCAGGCCCGGTACATCCTGGCGGTCGAGGCGGCCGTAGATCGACCGCACCGACATCGACTCCACTGCAAGCGGGTCGACGCCGGGGCCTCCGCAGTGCACGCGATCGAGCGTGTTAGCGGCGACGAGCATGGAGTCGCGCCAGGCCTCCCAGTCGAGGCGGCGACGATTCGCCCTGGCGAAGAGTCGGTTGTCGGGATCGCGGTCAGCGAGATCCTCACGGGCGGCCGACGACTGCCGGAAGGTGCGGCTTGTCACGATCTCGCGATGCAGCCAACGCAGGCTCCAGCCGCCTTCCTCGATGAACCGCCGGGTAAGGTCGTCGAGCAACTCGCGGTGAGCGGGGGCTTCCCCGCGCAGCCCCAAGTCACCGGCCGCGGGCACGAGTCCGCCGCCGAGATGATGCGTCCACGCCCAGTTCACGATCATCCGCGCCGTCAGAGGGTTACCGGGGGCCACGAGCGCACGGGCCAGATCGAGACGGCCACTCGACCCGGCGCCCACCCCTGCCCCCCCGAGCAGCATCGGCACCCGCCGCTTCACAACGTCGCCGCGCCGCGCCGGACTGCCGCGGAGGAGGATCGGACTGTCCTGCGGCTCTGGGCGATCGACGAGCACCATCGCCCGCGGCGGGCCCCCGGCCGCCTCGGCTTGATGCTTCGTGATGTTGAGCTGCCGTCTGCGAAACTCCGTCTGCTCCGCCATGTTGGCAACGCGCATCGCCTCCGATGTCAGCACGACAAACGGCGTACCGTCAACACCGAACAGTTCGCGTGCCGCCCGCACGTCGTCCGTCTCGTCCCCGGCGACGGCAGTCCCACCGGCCCAGTCCGGCGCGATCCGCATCACGACCCGGGCGTAAGCTTCGGCGAGGTCGGCGAGCGAGTTGGGGCGGGCCGAGACGAGCTCGTCGCGGATCACGGTATTCAGGTTGGAGGCAGGCTGGCCGGCGGCTTCAGCGTCAAGCAGCCGCGCGAGCCGCGACGGCACCTCGGCATCGGATCCTGACGCCGCGGCCACCCATGGCCCGAGGATCGGGTGCTGCTCGGTCTGCCCACCGACGAGACGGGTGAGCCTGTCGATGATCAGCTGCTGCAGTTCATAGCCGTCGGCCAGCCGCGGCGGCCGCTTGTCGGCACCGCGGACCGCGGGCCGCGCCACCTCGAAAAAGTAGGCGGCCGCGTGGGTGACGGCCTCCCGCACCGCCCGCGCGCGCACAGCGGCCTCATGGTCGGTCACCGCCTGCCGGAGTTCGGCATAGGTGGCCGCAAACGCCGCGGCCTCCGGACCTGGAGGGGGCGGGCCGATCTCGGGCAGTTCCTCTGGGATCTGGCAGCTCGCGAAGATGCCGTGCAACGCGTAGTAGTCGGCCGTCGTGACGGGTTCGTACTTGTGGTCGTGGCACCGCGCGCAGGCCACCGTGAGCCCCATCAGCCCGCGGGTCACGAGGTCGATGCGGTCGTCGATGATGTCGTTCGTGTTGCCGAGAAACGTCCTTCCGACGGTGAGGAAGCCGAGCGCAGCCAGATCCGACGGTGGCACCGGCGGCACCACGAGGTCGGCAGCGATCTGCAGGGTGATGAACTGGTCGTACGGCCGATCGGCCGCTAGCGCTGAGACGACCCAGTCGCGGTACGTCCAGGCAAAAGGGTAGCGCTTGTCCTGGCTGTCGAACGCGTACCCCATCGTGTCGGCATACCGCGCCACGTCGAGCCATTTGCGGGCCCAGTGCTCTGCGTGGTGCCGCGATGCCAACAACCTGTCGACGAGCGCCTGGTACGACTCCTCCGTCGGCTGGGCCGCGAACGCATCGACCTCCGCGGCTGGCGGCGGCATGCCGGTCAGGTCGAACCACACCCGCCGCACGAGGTCCCGCGGACTTGCTGCCGGCGACGGTGACACTCCTGCGGCAGTGGCAGCCGCGAGGACAAAACGGTCGATCCGCGAGTGAGCCCACTCCGGGGAAGCCTGCGGCGCGGGTGCCGGGGGCGCGTGCCGCAGCAGCGGCTGAAACGCCCAGTGGCTTTGCAGCGAATCCTCGAGCCGCCGCTGCATGTCGACTGGCCCGGCGGCCGGGGTGGAGGTGTCATCGTCGCCACCGGGACCGCTCCACGGCGCCCCCGCCGAGATCCAGGTCTCGAGAACTGAGATCTCGTCGTCGGAGAGCTTGCCCTCCGGAGGCATCGCGATGTCGTCGGCGTGCCGGACCACCGCGAGAAGCCGGCTCTCGGCGGCCTTGCCTGGCACGACCACCGGCCCCGAGTCAGCCCCCCGGATCAGAGCCTGGCGGCTGTCGAGTCGCAGGCCCGCCTCAGCGATTCCGTCGCCGTGGCACTCCTGACACTTGGTGGAAAGAAGCGGCCGCACGCGGGATTCGAAGAACTGCTGCTGGAGATCTACCACGGTCGGCGCCGTTTCGGCCCCGGCCGGCCGGCTCGTTCCGCAGCATGCGACGACCGCGAACCCGACGCCCAAAGCAAAGCCCAGAGCACGGCGGCCGCGCGTCCAGATTCGTGTCGGCAAGCCGGGTTGGAGCATGGGGCTGCCTCTCGAACAGACACCGCGTGAACTACTAAAAAGTATAGTTAGCAGGGGTTATGGAATAACCATACACCGGTTACGAAATAAGGACGACGCTGCGATCCTCATGGGTTCTCATGGCGAATGTGCTTCCGGCAGCGAGGCCGGCACGACCTCCAGCCAGCGCTTGAACGGCAGGCAGTCGCCCGTGACCCGCAGCACATAGTGCCCCGGCACGGTCCCTTTCGTCGTCTGGATCGCCGCCGTGGCGGGCAGGGTCAACTGACTTGACGCAGCCTCCATGCCGGGCACGTCGATCCTCACGTGAGGAGGTGAGTGAGCCGGCATCGGCCAGGATGAGAGGCCGACCTCCAGGCTTTGGCCAGCCCGACAGACGAGCGGTCTGGGGTCCGCCAGCACGAGGGGCGGGCAGTCGGTCCGCGGCAGCAGCACCGCGGAGAACCCGAAGACGGTGTCGATGAAGGTGCCATCGGCAGTTCGCTCGATCACGACGGGCCTCGTTTGGAGGGTCTCGGTATCGATCTCGAGCCCCTGCGCGACGTCCGCCGGGAGGTCCGGCAGCCTTACGCGGAGGGCCTGGGCCGGTTTGACGGCCGCGCGATTGCCACAGGTCAACAGCCAGTAGCGCGGCGACCGCCACAGCCGCCCCGCCCAGTCGTCGCGGTCTCTCGCGTCGAGTGCGGGCACGAACGGATTCTCATCGGTCGGATCGCAAGCCAGCATCGCCTCCTGGAACGTGACCCGCAGCAGGTCCCACTGCAGGTCGGCCGCCGGCGGCCAGGTCCACTCGTCGGCCTGGGGCGGGTAGCACGTGGGCTTTCGCTCCAGGCCGACGCCCCAGATGGATTCGTGGTGCTCGGTGACGAAGCCCTGCCGCGTGCAGGCGCTCGAACCGGCGGGGGCGAAGCCCTGGAGCGCGGAGTCAACCTGGCCGTAGTGGTAGGCCAGGCCCTGGTAGCTGGGCACGGCCAGCCGCAACGGGGCGATGTCGGCGCCCGCGTTCCAGATCCCGAGACTGCCATTGGCGTGGAGGTTCATGACGTCGACGCCCCCCTCGGTGAACAGCATCGAGTCGGGATCGACCGCATCCATCGCCGCGCGGACCTTTCGTAGCAACTCCAACTTGCACGGCACCAGGTCGTAGGGCGACGCGTGATGGTGTGCCGGGTTGTGGCAGGTTTCGAACAGCTCCCCCAGTTCATCGAGGCGGATGTACTGTGCCCCCGACTCCCGGAGCAGCCGTCCGCAGGTCTGCGCGAGGTGATCCTGCCACGCCTCGTCGCTCAGGCACATCCAGATGCTCTTCGCGTCCGGCCGCAGCGTGGCGTCGGGCGTCTCCATCGCCATCGCGTCGCGGGGATCACGGCCGCGGAAGAATTCGCTATCGAGGCGGACGGTCTTCGCGCCGATGTAAAGCCCCAGGTGGCGGCCGATCCGCTCGACGCCGGCGACACCGCGCCGCATCGCCGCGGCCCCGCCCAGATCGCTGCGGAACTCGTAGATGCCGTCGCAGTGGTCGAAGGCGTCGACGTGCCCGGTGGTGACGACTCCCTGCCAGTACTGAGCCCATTCCTGGAGATCGAACCGGCCCCCGAGGTATGCCCGCGGCAGGTCTGCGAAGGACGTGAATGGACCGGCAGGTGTGGCTGTGGCCTGCGGCACGGGGCGGGCCTGATTTGCCTGCGCTGCCGCGACTTCCTTCGGGCCCGGGATCCATGCTCCCGAGTAGGATCCGATCTCCGCGAACCACGCGGGCGGATGACGGAGTGAAAATGTTGCGGCGAACCACTCCCGGTATCTCCGGGCGGTCACCTTCCAATCGCCGCTAGTCACCAGCAGTTGGCTTGTGGGAAACGAGGCGGCCGCTCCTGGCGCCAGGCGAACCTTGTCGAAATAGAAGATCTCCATGCCTCCGCCCGGCCAGCGGCGCAGGATCTTGTTGCGGATCGACTCGTCGAGGGCGATCATCCCGAGCGTCCCCTTCGTGGCCGGGTCGTAGACCGCGTTCCACGGCATCGACCAGTCGCGGGTGTAGACACCGCCCTGCAGCGACCACGCTGGCGCCCGTGACTGCCCCACGTCACGAAGGCGTACTCCGAGGTTAGCCGCGGGGTCAGCGCCGAGGCTGAGGCCGGTGAGATGCGGGATGGCCGCCATCACGCTCCTGGGGGCGGTTCCCGTGTTCCGAATCGTGAGGTCAAGGTCGAGGGCACAGTCGCCGTCGGGCAGCGTCGCATCAAGGTCGAATCTGAGCCCGTGGGCCGCATCGACGAGTTCGAGCGTCAGGCGCCCATCCTGCGGCCCACGGACGAATCGGCTCGTCTCCAGGCGGCACCCACGGGGATCGACGATGTCGCCTCCGAGCGCATCATCGGGCGGCTGGATCGGCCAGGGAAACGGCAGTCTCAGCGCCGAAGGCACGTCCGTCGGATCAACGTGCACTCGGAACGGATTCCCCGCCGCCCCAGGTTGCTTCAGATACTCGTCGTCGCCGTCGAGGTTCCGTAGGCTCACGAGTTCGCCGGTGCCGCGGTCGAACGCGACGCTGACCCGGTCGTTGGCCAGTCCAAGCAGTTCGGTCGTGTCGATGACGCGAGTTCGCGTCTGCTCAACGGGTTTCGGCGCGGCCTGCGGGCGGGCAGCCTGCTCCAGGGCCTCAGCCACTTCCAGGCGCAGGCCGTCGAGCACCAGCGGGTCGGTCGTGTAGTCGTTCAGGCTCGTCGTCGCCCGGCGGGTCAGCGATAGCATCGCCTCCTGGCCGCGGAGCTTCTCGAACAGCGTCAGGTATTCGAAGTCATCCATACCGTCGCGGAGCAGCTCAAGACGGATCGAAGTCACCGGGCCATCGATTCCCACTCGGTCGCCGGGATAGACGAGCGAGCCGTCGCCATAGCAGTCGCCCTTGAACGTGTAGGTGTGAATGTCGGTCCAGGGGTCGTTGGTGTAGGCGGGATCCCAATACGTTGCCGACCAGTAGAGGAATCCGTCGATGCCCCGCTGCTTCTGCTGCCAGAAGAGCGCCCGGTGGGCGGCCCCCGGCCAGTCGACCATCACGTTGGCACGCGGCTGCTGGGGCACGCAGCACACGTACCACCAGGAACCCTCCCCGCGAGCTGCCCGCGCCTTCTGCTCGTCCACATCGACAACGCTGGAGAGCGGACACCACTGGTCAACCAGGCCGTCGAGGCGGTCGTAGGTGGAGCGGCCCGACGCCTGTTGCGGGTTGCCGTTGAACGGCACCATGATCGCCGCCCGTGGCTCGATCGCTCGAATGCGCTGCGCCCGCCGGGCCAGCTGTTCGAAGTCGGCTTCGGTCTGCGGCTCGTCCCAGACGTAAAAAAATCCCTTCTTGAGCCAGTCGTGCTCACGAAGGTGCTCCACGAGTCGCCGCAGTTC